>JAJQDK010000006.1:0-237 GCA_021202245.1 Clostridiales bacterium | reverse complement strand
TTATTATTATAAATTATCTTGGGATTATTCAATGAATGATTTTTTATTTAGAATGAAATCACTTTTAGGTGATGAATACAACGATTTTTTAAAATTTTATGACGGCGAAAATTTCAGAGGATTGCGTGTAAATACATTGAAATGCGGTTCTGATACGCTGAAAAATCTGCTTGATTTTGAGCTTAAGCCCACTCCGTTTTGCAATGAAGGATTTTATATCCCGCCGCAGGTATCCTC
>JAJQDK010000025.1 GCA_021202245.1 Clostridiales bacterium | reverse complement strand
GCATAAATTTTCATAATGCTTTTTTGTGCGAAAACCCCGATGATGCTTCAATTTATGATATTTTACGTCATACCGAACATTTTCTTTCTCTCGGAGGCGAAAACTGCGTTTGCTTCGGCGGAGATTTAGACGGCGGTATTTTGCCGAAGGATTTTAAATTAACAAGAATTATGTCCGATATTTTTGAAATGTTTTTAAAACACGGATATAATGAATCTATAATAAATAAGATTTTTTACGAAAATGCACTCAAATTCTTTGAAAACTTTGACAATCAGAGAATAATGTAGTAGAATATTTGATGTTTAAAGTCGCTTGAAAGGAAGATTTCAATGTTATACAACAGTACACAAAATGCTGCTGAGGTTGTTTCCTCTGCGCAGGCAATTTCCCAAGGTATCTCTAAGGACGGAGGATTATTTGTTCCACAGCAATCTCCCGTATATAATGAAGATACCTTTAAATCTCTTTTAAAGTCTGATTATAAGGGCAGAGCAAAGAAAATTTTTGCTGATTTTCTCACGGACTTTACCGCTGAAGAAATTTCCGATTGTGTTGAAAAAGCCTATACAAAGGAAAAATTCGGCAGCGAAAATCCCGCTCCTATCAAAACCTGCAAGCTTGACGGAGCCGAGCTTAATATTCTTGAGCTTTGGCACGGTCCAACCTGCGCATTTAAGGATATGGCTTTACAAATTTTGCCTCATCTTCTCACTAAATCTCTCAAAAAGACATATGACGGAAAAACAGCCGTAATTCTTGTTGCTACCTCGGGAGATACAGGTAAAGCTGCACTTGAAGGCTTTAAGGATGTTGACAACACAAAAATTATTGTATTTTACCCTGTTGACGGAGTAAGTCCGATGCAAAAGCATCAGATGAATACTCAGGAGGGCAATAATGTAAAGGTTTGCGCTATTAAGGGCAATTTTGATGATGCTCAGACGGGAGTGAAAAAGATTTTTACAACTTCCGACGTTGTCGAAAAGCTTGCTGACAACAATATGCTGTTCTCCTCTGCTAATTCAATCAACTGGGGCAGATTGCTTCCGCAGATTGTTTATTATATCTCCGCATACTGCGATATGGTTAACGCCGGAAAAATTTCATTCGGAGATAAAATCAATGTTGTTGTTCCCACAGGTAATTTTGGCAATATTCTTGCCGCTTACTACGCAAATCAGATGGGACTTCCGATTAAGAAATTTATTTGCGCTTCAAATTCTAACAATGTTCTTACCGATTTTATTAAAACCGGTGTATATGATAAGAACAGGCATTTTTACACAACTATTTCTCCTTCAATGGATATACTTGTTTCAAGCAACCTTGAGCGTCTTTTATATAAGCTTTCGGGCGACAGTGATACTGCAACCAAAGAATGGATGACTCAGCTCAAGACCGAGGGCAGATATGAAGTAAGCGAATCGGTCAAGTCTGTAATTAATGAAAAGTTATACGGCGGATTTTGCGATGACGAGCAAACTAAATTAACAATAAAAAAATTGTTTGATGAGGACAATTATCTCTGTGATACACACACAGCCGTTGCAGTCAATGTTTATGAACAATATGTAAAAGAAACAGGGGACAACACTCCGTCGGTTATAGCTTCAACCGCAAGTCCCTACAAGTTCTCAAGGGCTGTTTTGCAAGCGGTTAATCCCGATGCCGAGCTTCCGCAGACAGAATTTGATACGGTTGATAAGCTGTTTGAGATTTCCGGAGCAGAGGTTCCCGCGCCTCTTGCCGGACTTAAAAATAAAACAGCCCGCTTTTCAGACGTCACAGAGGTTGACAATATGAAGAACTATGTGCTCGGAGCACTCGAAATAAAGTAATGTCTTTATTTGCGATTGCGGATTTGCATTTATCATTAGGTGAAAACAAGCCTATGGACGTTTTTGTCGGATGGAATGATTATGTTAAAAGGCTGACAGATAACTGGAACAGGATTGTTTCCGAAAATGACACCGTTGTTATTGCAGGAGATATTTCCTGGGCAATGAAGCTTGAGGAAACTTATACGGATTTTAAGTTTATCGACAGCTTGCCCGGAAAGAAAATTTTGCTTAAGGGCAACCACGATTACTGGTGGAGCACAAAGAGCAAAATGGACAAATATTTGGCTGAAAGCAAATTTAACTCCGTTTCAATTCTTTTTAATAATTCTTATGAATGTGATGAATTTTCTGTATGCGGAACCCGAGGCTGGTTCATCGAAAATGAAAGCTCTGAGGATATAAAGGTTCTCAACAGAGAGGTCGGCAGACTCAAAACGTCAATTCAATGCGCTCAAAGCAGCGGTAAGGAGCCTGTAGTATTTTTGCACTATCCGCCTATTTATGGAGGAAGCATTTGTAACGAGATTATGGACGTTTTATTTGATAACAATATCAGCAAATGCTATTACGGTCATATACACGGCAAAAAGAATATGAAGGCTGCGTTTGAGGGAAATTACCGCGGAATTGAATTCAAGCTTATTTCATGTGACAAAGTTTCATTTATACCCGTTCTTGTCAGATAATTTATTCATTTTTACTATTGGCAAATGCGAATTGTTATGATATAATAAAGTGATATATTAAATTTATTTAAAAAATATTTTTTTGGAGGAACATCAAATGGCATTAAAGGAAAGTACAAAAAAAGAGGAAGCCAATTTATATGAATTGGTTATAACTGTTGACGGTGAAACATTTGATAAAGCCGTAAACGCTGTATATAAAAAGCAGGTTAAAAATATCAATATTTCAGGTTTCAGAAAAGGCAAGGCTCCTCGTCATATAATTGAAAAAATGTATGGCTCGGAAGTTTTCTATGAGGATGCAATGCAGGATTGCTATCCCGACGCTCTTTATGATGCCGCAAAGGAAGCTGAGGTAAAAATCGTAAAGGTTGACTCACTTGAAGCTGTTGAGGCAGGCAAGGACGGTTTTACTTTTAAAGCTGTTGTTGTGGTTGAGCCCGAAATGGAAATTAACAATTATCTCGGAATTGAAGTGACAAAGAAATCGACCGATGTTACAGATGAGCTTGTTAATGAAGAAATAGAAAAGGTTCGTGACCGCAACTCCAGAATGGTTACCGTTGAAGACAGACCTGTTGAAGACGGCGATGTTGCCATTATTGATTTTGACGGTTATGTTGACGGTGAAGCCTTTGAAGGCGGAAAGTCAGAAAATTATAACTTAAAAATCGGTTCGGGCAACTTTATTCCCGGATTTGAAGAACAGATTATCGGTCACAGCACTGATGAGGAATTCAGCATAAATGTGAAATTTCCTGATGATTATCAAGCAGAGGAGCTCAAGGGCAAGGAAGCTGAATTTAAAATTAAGCTTCACGAAATTAAGACAAAAGAGCTTCCCGAGGTTGATGATGAGTTTGTAAAGGATGTTTCAGATAAAGAAACGCTCGAAGAATATAAAGAAGAGCTTAAGGAAACCGTAGCAAAGCGCCTTAAAGAGGAAGCAGATAAGGATATAGACGATCAGATTGCCAATAAGCTCATGGAGCTTCTCGAGGGAGAAATTCCGGAGGCAATGTATGATAATCAGGCTAATGAGATGGTCAGAGAGTTTGATATGCGACTGCGTTCACAGGGAATGGATATTAACACTTATATGCAGTATATGGGTGTTGACATAAATACTCTTACCGGTATGTACAGAGAAGAAGCCGAAAAGAGAGTAAAGCTCAGACTTGCGCTTGAAACCATTGCCAAAAAGGAAAATATAGAAGTTTCAGAAGCCGACCTTGAAGATGAGCACAGCAAAATGGCTGAAGCTTATAAGATGGAGGTTGAGCAGGTTAAATCCGCAGTTCCGGCTGATTCTCTTACCGAGGACGTCAGAGTTGAAAAGGCCCTGAATCTTGTTAAAGAAAAAGCTGAAGTTAAATAATTTTAACTTTTGAATATATTTATTTTATTTGCTAATTATTATTAAGAAAGGTTATGATTTTATGGCATTAGTTCCATATGTAGTTGAACAGACAAACCGCGGTGAACGCTCATATGACATATATTCTCGTCTTTTAAACGACAGAATTATTATGCTTACCGAAGAGGTAAACAGCGCCAGCGCAAGTGTTGTTGTAGCTCAGCTGCTTTATCTTGAAAGTCAGGACCCCACTAAGGATATAAGCCTGTACATCAACAGCCCGGGTGGCAGTGTGACCGATGGCTTTGCGATTTTTGATACTATGAATTACATTAAGTGTGACGTATCTACAATCTGTATGGGTATGGCTGCCAGTATGGGTGCTTTTTTGCTTGCTGCAGGAGCAAAGGGCAAGCGTCTTGCATTGCCTAACAGTGATATTATGATTCATCAGCCATCGGGCGGTGCTCAGGGTCAGGCTACTGATATGGAAATCCATACAAAGCATATTCTTGATATGAAACAGCGTCTTAACCAAATTCTTGCTGATAATACGGGTCAGCCGATTGATGTTATCGCAAAAGATACAAATCGTGATAATTTTATGACTGCACAGCAAGCTCTTGAATACGGACTTATTGACAAGGTTATCGAAAAAAGATAAGGTGAGGTTCGGCTAATGGCTAATAAAAACAACGAAGAGAATATTTATTGCTCTTTTTGCGGAAAACCGCAGGAATTGGTCGGTCGCTTGATTGCCGGCAACGGCGTTTATATTTGTGACCAGTGCATTGAACTGTGTATGAATATTCTTGAGTCGTCGGATGAAATAGATCAGCAGGAACAGCAGCGATATAAAGATAATCGTTCTTCCTATTTGCCGACTCTTTTGAAGCCTAAGGAAATCAAAGCCATTCTTGACGAATATGTAATCGGTCAGGAGGCTGCAAAGATTACCCTGAGCGTTGCCATTTATAATCATTATAAGCGTGCATTTTCCGATGATAAAAGTATTGAATTTTCTAAAAGCAATGTGCTTTTGCTCGGCCCTACAGGTGTAGGCAAGACTCTTCTTGCACAGACCCTTGCAAAGGCTCTTGACGTTCCTTTTGCCATTGCCGACGCCACTACTCTTACCGAAGCAGGTTATGTAGGCGAAGATGTTGAAAACATACTGCTAAAGCTTATCCAAGCTGCGGACTTTGATATTGAAAGAGCCGAACGCGGCATCATTTATATAGATGAGATTGATAAAATTGCAAGAAAGTCAGAAAATCCTTCTATAACTCGTGATGTCAGCGGGGAAGGCGTGCAACAGGCTTTGCTCAAAATAATTGAGGGCACCGTAGCCAATGTACCGCCACAAGGGGGCCGAAAGCATCCCCAGCAGGATTTTCTTCAGATAGACACAAAAAATATTTTATTTATTTGCGGCGGCGCTTTTGACGGACTTGAAAAAATCGTTGAAAAGCGTAAGGGTACATCGGTAATCGGTTTTGAATCTCTTATCAAATCTAAAAAGGAGCTTGATGAAACCGATTGGATGAAAGAGGTCACTGCGCATGACCTTGTCAAGTACGGCATTATTCCTGAGCTTATAGGCAGACTTCCGGTAATTACTGCCTTGAGCGGTCTTGACACGGATGCTCTTGTGAAAATTCTCACTGTGCCCAAAAACTCTATTGTTCAGCAGTACAAAAAGCTTTTTGAGCTTGATGATGTAGAGCTTGTCTTTAAGGAAGACGCTTTAAGAGCAATTGCAGAGAAGGCTCAGCAGCAGAGAACCGGCGCACGAGGTCTCAGAGGAATTATGGAGGGTATTTTAAACGACCTTATGTTTGAAACTCCTTCCGATCCGTCGATAGAAACTATTATAATATCGGAAAATGTGGTTACCGAAAATGCCGCTCCGCACATTATTCACAGCAGTGAAAAGCAGGCTTTTCCTGTGAATCTGAGTCAAAAAGATGCAATGAAGCGTCCGAAGCGTAACACAGCGTCTTAATATTATTAAAGCTGTATTGCATTTTTTTACAATACAGCTTGTTTTTTATAGGTACAGTTAACGAAAGGACTAAAATATGGATTTTGATTCTCAAAATAATATCTTACTGCCGGTTTTACCGCTCAGAGGTATAGTGGTGTTTCCTAAATCTTTAATTCATTTTGATGTCGGCAGAAGCAGAAGTATTTCGGCAATCAATAAGGCTATGAAAAAAGACCGACTGCTTTTTCTGTCTGCACAAAAGGACGCTTCTAAAAGCGATCCCGATTATGACGATATATTCACTACAGGTGTAATTGCAAAGGTAGCTCAGGTGCTCAAGCAACCTGAAAATGTCACAAGAATTGTGATTGAGGGAGTTTGCCGTGCGCAATTAGTCGCTCCGATTTATTCCGAAGAATGTATGATGGCTGAAGTTAAACCGTTAACCTACAGCGAATCGCCTGCTTCTGCCC
>JAJQDK010000149.1 GCA_021202245.1 Clostridiales bacterium | reverse complement strand
AATGCTTTCCGCAATAACAACGTCAATCGGGGTGGTAAGCTTAATGTTTTCCTCACTGCCCTTTACTACCTCAACCTCGCCGCCCATATTTTCTATAAGGGAACAATCATCGGTAAAATTGACAGAATTGCTGTCTACATTTTCAAGCGCAAATTTATACAAATCCTTTTCAAACACCTGCGGAGTCTGCACAGCTCTGAGCTGAGAGCGCAGTGGTGTGCTTTCAATCCTGTTAAATCCGTCAACCACCTTAACGGTATCTTTGACGGAGGTGCCGAGGGTGGCGGCTCCGGTTTCAAACGCCGCTTCAACCACACGCTCGATTTCTTCAACCGTTATCAGCGGACGAGCGCCGTCATGGATGGCAAAATACTCCGCCTTTTCATCGGTTGCATTAACTCCGTTGATTACGCTTTCGGCACGGGAGGCGCCGCCTATAACGGGGGCTTTCACCTTGGTGAAGCCCTGCTCCTGCGCAATCTCCGTTATGCGTGATACATCGTTTTCACGGCATACCACGATTATTTCCTTAATCAAATGGCAATCCTGAAAGGCTCTCAGGGTATACTCTATTGCAGGGCGGGACAAAAGGGGAATAAACTGCTTGCTGTCGGCTATTCCCATTCTGACCGAACCGCCTGCCGCAACTATTACAGCCGAAACATATGCTGACATAACTACTCCCTCCCAAAAAATTTATTTTTTAAATGCTTTGTAAAGCCTGTTTCAAGTCGTCAATGAGGTCATCGACATTTTCAAGTCCGACAGATAAGCGGATAAGGTCGGGCGCAACACCGGCTTCAATAAGCTGTTCGTCTGTCATCTGGCGATGAGTATGACTTGCAGGATGAAGCAGACAGGTCTTTGCATCGGCAACGTGTGTTGCAATGGTTGCAAGCTTAAGGCTGTCCATAAACTTTATTGACTTATCACGGCCGCCCTTGAGCCCGAAGGCGAGAACGTCGCAGGAACCCTTGGGAAGATATTTTTGCGCCAGCTCATAATTTGAGTCGGTAGGCAAATCGGGGTACTCTACCCACGCAACATTTTCATTTTCATTTAAGAACTTTGCAACGGCAAGGGCGTTTTCACAGTGCCTTTCCATTCTCACGTGAAGCGACTCAAGACCGTTCATTACATAAAAAGCATTCTGCGGCGACTGAATCGAGCCGAGGTCACGCATAAGCTGAGCGGTTGCTTTGGTTATGTAGGCGAGCTTGCCGAACTTTTCGGCATAAACTATGCCGTGGTAGGAATCATCGGGAGTTGTAAGTCCGGGATACTTGTCAGCCTGAGCCATCCAATCAAAATTGCCGCTGTCAACTATGGCACCGCCCACGCTTATTCCGTGACCGTCGATATATTTTGTTGTTGAATGAGTAACAATATCGGCTCCCCACTTTATCGGCTGACAATTTACGGGAGTGGCAAAGGTATTGTCTATGATAAGCGGAACACCGTGAGAATGAGCAAGACGGGCAAATTTTTCAATATCAAGCACCGAAACGGTGGGATTGGAGATAGTTTCTCCGAACACCGCTCTTGTGTTGGGCTTGAATACCTTTGCAAGCTCTTCTTCGGGAAGAGCTTGGTCAACAAACGTGCAGTCAATGCCCATCTTTTTCATTGTTATACCCAAAAGGTTAAACGTGCCGCCGTAGATAGATGAGGAAGCAACAATGTGACTGCCGGTTTCGCAGATATTAAACAGCGCAAAAAAGTTTGCCGCCTGTCCGCTTGATGTGAGCATACCCGCAACGCCGCCCTCAAGGTCGGCTATCTTTGCAGCTGCGCAGTCATTTGTAGGATTCTGAAGCCTTGTATAGAAATATCCGCTCGATTCAAGGTCAAAAAGCTTGCCCATTTCATCGCTTGTATCATACTTAAAGGTAGTGCTTTGAATAATGGGAACCTGTCTGGGTTCTCCGTTTTTTGGTTCGTAGCCCGAATGAAGGCATTTTGTTTCTGTTTTCATATTTCCTCCGTTTTATATAAAAATATTTTTGATTAGGTTCATCACTGCATCAGTTCCGAAAATAACAAGCGCAAAAATAATAAAGAATAAAATTGCGGATAAAATCCTGATTGCGGTGCGTTTGCCTCCGCTCATTTCGTCAAACTGTTCTTCTACGGATTTTACTCCCTCGTTCACGGGAGCGGAGCCGTCGTCCTCAAGAATTTGCGCCTCTCCCTCATTGATTGCTCCGATGCCCACACAGGTGTCGTAGGCGCTTTGATATGCCGAATAAGGCACAAGCAGGTCATACTCGCCTGTATCGTAGCCTGTTACGGCTTCGGCAGAATAGCTGTGCTTTTGAGAAATATTATCGCAGGGTATACCGCTGTCCTCAAGCGCAGTTTTAACACGCTGAAGCTCAAAGCCCGAAGCTGAGAGCAGAAAAAACAGGAGTGTTGCCGTCGGTGATTTCAAAGAGGTCTTTTCCGCAGGAAGAGCATTTTACTTCGGAATCGTTGTGCAGTCTTTTGCATTTTTACAGCACTTCATCATAACAACCTTTCGTTTCAGACAATTATTTATGTATAGTCTATTACTGTCTACTATGATTTTAGCATAAAAAAGCGGTGGGGGCAATACCTCACCGCAAAGTATTAAATTTTTTATTCAAATATCGGCTGTACCTGCTCACGCCTTAACGCACTCTCTGCGCACTGCGGAATTTTGTCAAAATCCGCAACAAGCGAATTAGGCTTTTTGATGCAGTCGTCCTGCTTCATCGGCACAAAATATATGTTCTTTGTGTTGAGAAGCCTGCCTATATTCTGAGTTGAAGCACCGAGAGCGTCGTTTGTGACTATACATAAAAGCACAGGTCGTAAAATCCTGAGATGGGATTTTGCCGCCATAGTCACCGAGGTATCGGTAACTCCGAGAGAAAGCTTTGCAAGAGTGTTTCCCGTGCAGGGTGCAATTAACAGCAAATCGCACATTTTCTTGGGGCCTATCGGCTCGGTATCCGTAACCGTATGAAGAACCCTTTTGCCCGTTATTTCCTCTGCTCTTTTTACCGTTTCCTCCGCCTTGCCGAAGCGTGTGTCCGTTGAATAGGAATTCTGAGACATTATGGGAAGAACATCGTAGCCCAAATCAACGAGATTTTTCATCTGCGGCAATGCCTTTGAAAAGGTGCAAAAGGAACCGCACATTGCAAAGCCAATGGTTGCTTTTGTCACCCGTAAACCTCCTCAATAATTGTAAATACCGTTGTCTTTATTATTTGTCCTGCGATTTTCGGCGCACACTTGCCCGGTAATGAAAGCGCTCTTACGGCGTCAATGTTAAACTTGTGTGCGGCTTCAAAATCTACGCCTCCCGGTAAAGACGCAAGGTCAATTATAAAAGTATTTGTATCTGTATTCATAAGCAGAGCCCTGTCAAATATCAAAGCAGGCACGGTATTGAAAACAATGTCGTATCCCCTGACGCTTTTGAGCGCTGATGTGTTTTCCGCTTTGTAGCCCAAGGCGGAGATATAGGCAAAATCATCCTGTCTGCGCGCCGAAACCGTTACCTCGGCATCAAGCGCACGCAGTGTTTTGGCAAGAATTTTTCCTATTCTGCCGAAGCCCGTTATCAGGCACCTGCTGCCGGATATTGTACCCTCATACTCTCTGATTGCGCACTCAAGCGCACCCTCGGCAGTGGGAAGCGCATTGAGTATTGCAAATTCATCTCTTGCGGCGTAATCAAACACACGTGCATCGGCAAGCGACGGATAGGCACGCAGGAATTTGTCTTTCATCGCAACAAAAACAGGCTTGTGTATGAGAGATGACTGCTCCTCTTTGTCAAGAATTACCGTTCTGTCGGAAAACGGCGTATTGATGCTGGAATCTCCCCGCACCGACGGCAGCGGAAAAATTACCGCATCGCTTTCAAGCACGGCTGTTTTTACATCGGCAAGCGTTAAGGCGCCTGTGCTTTGAAGCTTATCAAACCCACCCATTATAACATCACAGCAAGAGTCGGAAATTGATTTACCGAGAAAAAGCTGGCGCTTATCTCCGCCTACTATGCCAAAGGTTCTTATATCATTTTTCTTCATATAAAACACCCGAGCTGAAATTATTAGTCAGAGAACGCCGAACAAGGGTACTTTGTACGCATCGTACGGCATTGCCCTTACACTTTTATAATATGCCGAGTGAATTTTTAGGTGCAGGGCAAAAGCTAAGGCAGGCAGCTCTCTCTTATCTTCAAGCTATTAACTTTGCACACCAAACAGTCGCTGAAAGCCTAACAACGAAACGAGAAACAGACATAAAAATGACGGTCTTATTTTAAAAGACCGTCATCATCGTAATATTCTTTATCAGAAAATTCATCCTTTTCATCAAGATTATCCTCGCTGCTCTTAAAAAGTCCGGAACCGAAGCGATAACCATGATTTGAATTACGTCTGTAGGCAATCGCCAAAATTGCAACGATTATCAGCAGAATGAATATCAGCCAGCCCATTGCTGCCCTCCCCCTTAAATCTCGCAACGACGATTGCAGCCACCGCTGCTAAGCTCACAGCTAATCTTTAAGCTTAAAGCTCGGGATTGTGCAGCCTGTACTGAGCGGGAGTGTATCCGTAAACTCTTTTGCACGTTGTAATAAACGACTTCACATTCGGGAATCCGTTTTCAAAAGCGGCATCCGTAACCGACATATTGCGGTTGAGCATATCCTTCATTGCGTGCTCAAGACGAATAAAGTTAAGATATCTTAAAAAGTTTGAGCCTGTGATTTCCTTAAAATATTTTGAAAAATAAGCAGGAGACAAATCCACAAACTTCGCCATATCGTTTAGAGTAATATCCTCGGCGTAGTGATTTCCTATGTATTCAATCGCTATTTTTGCATTATCAAAGTTTTTGGGCGCTTTTAAAATGAATCTGTTTATCTTGCTGGAACAGTTTTTTAAAAGCTCATAGTAAATGTTAAGAAGCTCTTCGTACTTTTTTAAATCAATAAAAACATCATTGCTTTGTTCGGAAAGAGCAAGAAGATTTTGCATTGAAGCTATAATTTTTGCCTTGCCGATTTCATTGCGGTCAATATTAAAACTGATATTGTCAACATCAGGACAAAACTGACGCATAAAATCATATGAAAGCAAAACAACAAGATACCTGTTTAAGCGGTTGTCGTCCTCAACATCCACCATATGGATAACCTCGGTGTTGCACAAAAACAAATCATTATCATCAAGCGATTTTTCCTTGCCGTTTATATTGATATCAAGATGACCCTCAACCATATAAATAAGCTCAATCTCTTTATGCCAATGAAAAGGCGTCCTGCTTCGCCAGCCGGGCTTATTCTGCGGTAGAATCATTGCAGGAAGATTTTTGTTATATTTTACAACTTCATATAAATAATCCATAAGTCTAAACCTCAACAATTGTTCCGAGTTGCCCTTCAATAACCGAAAGTAACCGATTTGTATATTAATTTTACTTATTTTTATGCTTTATATGTAAATTATTTTTTTAACTAAATAACGATCCTTTGGGGCTGCGTAATACTGCCCCAAAATATTTCTGTTTTAGTATATCATCGCAAGAGCAAGCGTTCCCGAAAACTTCGGCACAGGATTATTCTCCAAACCGAAATTCCCTAATGACTGCCGCCGACTTACAGTGACAGCAGTCATCTGCGATTTTGATTATAACACAATAATTTGTGTTTAGCAACCTATGACCCAATCCCTCACATTTTATTCAACAGCTTCAGCAGAGGCCGAGGAAGTGCCGCAGGTAATACTGAGTGTGTTGTCGGTCGGATTATAAACCAGTTTAATTGTATAATCTACGTCTAAGTCATAAATTGTAATGCTTTTGCCTCTTGACTCAGATGCAGTAAGCTCGTAGTCAGTTGTTGTACCGTCTGAATAATAGAGCGGAGTGCTTGCTGCAACGCAGTTATAGGTTGCCGAGGAATTGTCATAAATGTTGCAGCTGATGTTCTCTGCGTTGGTTGTGGTAAACTCAAGAGCATATGTTCCGTCAGACTGCTTAACAAGGAAGGTGTCAATGTCGCTCCAGCCGTGGTAAGCGTCGTTGTAATAGCAGAAGGCATAGGTTTCGTCTGCGCCCTCGCAGGATATATCAAGAGTGTTGTCACTCGGGTCATAAACGAACCTGAGAACAGAGCCTGCTTCCAAGTCATAGATTGTAATGCTCTTTCCCCTTGATTCCGATGCGGTCAGCGTGAATGAATCTGTTGTGCCGTCTGCATAATAGAACGGAGTGCTTGAAGCAACACAGTTGTAGGTCTGAGCCGAAGTATCATAGACATTACAGCTAATGTTTTCACTGTTTGTTGTTACATATTCAAGCGCATATGTACCGTCTGCCTGCGGAGTGAAGTAGGTGTCAATATCGCTCCAGCCGTGGTAATCACTGTTGTAGTAGCAAAGCGC
>JAJQDK010000091.1 GCA_021202245.1 Clostridiales bacterium | reverse complement strand
TTATTTTATCATATTTCCCCCTCTCTCGACGTTCGAAAATATGATAACATCCCGATTGGGAAAATGCCGCAAAGTGACAAAAGCCTTCCCGTCAAAGGGAAGGCTTTCGCATAACTAAAAGTTTGATTTTTTAACTGCTGAATTTCAGCGCTTTTTTGTTTTTTAACGGAGCAAGCCGTCCGGAAAGGTATACGGCGCATTTCTTTTGAATTACGCCTATTGCCACGGGGACAAAAATTCCTGCAATTAGATACACAAGCGCATACTGCTGTAGTCCGTTGGGAAGATAATAATACCAAATACTTGATTTCAGCTTAACAGGGTCAAAATCGGGAAACAGAGAGGTTGTAAGGTTTAAAGCATACATAATCCATTTAACTACCATAAAACCGAGCATTTGATGAATCATAATGCTGTAGGTGTTGTCGGAAATAAGCCTGATTACTTTCCAATCGTTTACGGCGGGAGTAAGAAGCTTTGAAACTCTGAGCCAAAATGCTATGCCTGTTATGGCTGAAATATAGGGGATGACACAACCGTTGTTAAAATCTATCGTTTTAGACGGCTTGTATACCAAGCTGTCACATGCTGTGAGCAATATAAGCTGAACGGCAAAGATAATTGCAAAATAAGCTATATTATTGAGGTTGTCGTGCTTTTCAAGCTTGGCTTTATAAAACTTGCCGAACTCAAAGCAGGGCAAAAAGAAAGCAGTGCGCAGCGCTAACAGCATAACGCCGCTTATGCCCTCGTCGACATTGAGAATGGAAATTTGAACTCCCGAAATTCCTATAATCGTATAAACAAATAGAATTAAATACTCGTTATAGGCGCCTATCAGATTTAGCAGCTTCCTGAATAATATGTTAATAATATACACACAGAACAACGGATAGACGAACCAGGAACCGAGATTGTAGGAAAAGGCTTCGCCGTCAACAAACGGCATTACAAAGAGGTTGTAGGGTGTAACCTCTGCGCCGATTGTGTAACCAAAGTTAGACATCACAAGGATAAACAGCCCATACGCTATGTTCCACAGGAATGCTGGAATAAGCAGTCTTTTTACTCTGCTCCATATGTATTTTAAAATGTGGTCCTCGTGCTTTTCCTTGTAAAAATATCCCGATATAAATACGAACAATGCCAAATGAAAAGAATACTCGGGAAACCAATCGTATCCGAGCGAAAAACCGCCGTGATAACAATGCCCGGAAACAATAATTATAATTCCGATTGCTGAAAGAAGCTTGAATTGAAGATTGACCTCACTGCCGGCTTCATCATTGTTTTTTTATTCAGTCTTTTGGCTTGCATAGTTTTTGTATTTTTGTTTTTAGTCGAAGCCTTTCCCATTGCTTTTACTCACCCCTCAATAATTTTGTACCGATGCCGCTATTCCATAACTTGTGCTTGTAGTATTTTGCGCACCGCTTGTGCGAACCCATTTGAATGTATAAGTTCCGCTACCTGTAGATAAAAACGATATCATTATTTTTGAATCACCGCTATTTGATTTACTATAAGTATCATTATCCGGTGTAGTTATAGTTAAAGCCCACTGCTCTACACTTGGACTTACAATAGTACTGCTCGAGCTTGAATGACTACCGGTAATAGTATTGCATTTATCATATACTAAACATACTCTAATAAGCTTGCCGGCACTTGCGTTAATATTCATAGTTGTTGTTACAGAATTTGTAGTTGTTGCTATAGTTCCTTCAGCATAATTTTGCCTTGACGAAACCAAAGCATAAGAATTAAGAACATTTAAAATTCCTGCACCATATTGCCGACTAAATCCACTGTATTTCTGAGAAATCATATATTCTTTATCTATATAATCATTTATAGTAGAACCTGCTAAAAGAACCGCTTTCATAAGTCTTGGATTACTTGCAAGCGCCGGTACAGCTTGACATAATTGCGCAACAGCTCCGGTTACAACTGGTGTGGCGAACGAAGTACCTCCACTTGCTGATGGAGTTTCAGTGCTACTGTCTCTTGTTGCAGGTAAAACGAAAGCATCTCCCGGAGCGGTAATATCCGGTTTATATACAGATAAACTTGAATTATAAGATGAAACACTTGAAATTTCACCATTACTGTCGCAAAATCCAACAGTTATTGTATTATAACCCATTTGACCGCTGCCTATAGAATTAATACCACTGTTTCCTGCTGCACCTACATATGTAACGTTGTGGTAAGAAACAATATGGTCCATAAATTTAGCAGTATCGCCATAATTATTGCTTCCGTCACTACCGAATATCATACTGCAATTAATAACATCTACTCCATTATCAAGTAATACTTCTAAGGCATTTCTGTAATCAATTCCGCTTGTAGCATATAATTTCGCGTCGGGAACAGCACCGTAATATGATTTGCCTGAATCTTCATCTTCATAATATCCGGCAATTATGCAAAAAACACAATTACCATGTGAGGAATAAGTATCAGTTAAAGCATCAGATGAACAGTAATATAATTCAAAAGTATCATTTTGAAAATAGTCGATTTCGCTTGAACTTGCAAAAGGATAGTCAATAATACCTATCTTTACGCCTTCCCCCGTATAACCAAAGACATCACGCATAGTATCTATGCCGGTCATCTCATATTGATATGTAGTAAAATCATAATCTGTTGAGCTGGCAGTGACTTCAGAATTAGAATCATCACATACTGAAGTATCATCTGAAACGGTATTGTCAACAAAATTGTCGCTGTTTAATAAAAATTCCGACTCTCTGTCAAAATAATATATTTCTTCAACAGAATCTAATCTACAGGCATCTAATATCTATTCCTTGTTTAAAGTAAGCAAAGCATTCGGAGCATAATGAGAAATATAAATTGTACTGTTTTCTATCTCCTCATCAGTCAAAAAAGAAGATAAACACAATTCGTTATTATCTTTATATAGCAATGAAGCAACATCTCTTTTAATTGAAATAACATCATTTACTTCATCTACCGTAAGATTTTGGTCAACATTGTTTATTTGCTCAATCACATCTTGGCTCATGGTGCTTGCATTAGACAAACTTAAAATATCAAATGCAACTTCATCCATTTCGCCATTATCAACTTTTTCGTTTATTTCCTCTACAACTTCTTCACCTACGTCTGCATAATCAATGTCAGTGAACCATACAGATACATCAACAGTATCATCATCAGACATTGTTTCAAACTTTTCTTTTAACGCTTCATCAAATTTGCTATAATCTGTTTCTACAGCAGTGACATTGAATAAACCGATGCAAGAAAATAACAGTGTTAAAGTCAATATCAAGCTTATTGTTTTCTTCATAATTTACACTCCTAAAGTTAAAAAAATTTACATACATTTCCTGTACAAAAATAATCATATCACATTAGTGACCAAATTGCAATATACATTTTAATAATTTTGAATATTTTTTACTCAGCATTTGGTTATGAATTTACTTCAGAAATATTAGGCAAATTTAACCTATCGCTTCTGCAGCGATAAACACAAAATTCACCACACGTTACTCGTGGCTGCCTCTGACGTTTTCCTATTTGTCCAAGCCTTCCCCTTGAGGGGAAGGTGCCGAAGCTTGCGAGGCGGATGAGGTGTAGGAGTGAAACGCCGTGTAACCTAATAAAAACTATAATTTATTTTCATCAATTTTTGATTTAACGGTAAACGAATGTAACTTTATCAAATGTTTAATTTTAATAAAAACATTCTGCCTTTACCTCGGGCGGATACTATCCGCCCCTACGAGTTGTGGGTCATCAAGTGACAGTACACAGCGATAAACTTTACAGCAATGGCGGTCACTGACCGCCGCTACGAACGTGTGGTGAATTTTGCCGTTTCATACAATCAAACGCAGCATAAACAGAACGCACAGCATATTGCTGTGCGTTCATTGATTTTGCTTTTATACGGTAACAGTCTGACCGACTAAGCCGGTGTCGGAATATCCGCCGACCACGTACTTTTGAATACAGGTTGCATCCAGCATGGAAATTCTGCCGTCGCCGTTCACGTCGGCAAGCGTGTTTTGCTCCTCTGTAAACGTTGTAAGCTTAACCGAAGCTTTCTGAACAAGCGTAACATCCGCAACGGTTATATATCCGTCATCATTTACATCGCCGATGATTTTGCTGTTCACCTCAGGCAAAAATGCTGTACAAGCTAAAATGGTCGGTGCGAAAGACCAGACAACCGTTTTTGACCTTAACGTCCATTTCTGTTGTTGTTCCATCGTCCTCAATTCTATAAATCCTTAACAATCCTAAATATGCATAAATTGTTAAATTTTCCGGTATAGGTATAGATACTTCAACCTCACCGTCCGGCTGAGTTTCTTCGCCGTCTTTTATCATTGAAATATTATATGTCATTGATAATTCGGCTTGTATTCTCTCATATAATTCAGGATTAAGCTCTTTAATTATATCTAAATATTCACTCTCGGCTAGAATTTCAAAGACCTTAATCGCTGTGTTACTATCAAAGTTTGTATCAGCGGTAACTGTAATTTGAGAGCAAGCTCTTACTCCTCCGCCCTGATTTTCAATGGCAATACAACCACAGTCTAAGCTCTTTGTAAAGTCATTGACCTCTAATATTACATTACACAAATCGCCAAATGCAAACATACCATTTAAAACCGAACCTATAGGACCGGCAAAATATTCAAATACACTTTCACCTGTGCTCCAACCAAAGCTTTTTGCTGTATCAAAAATCAGATTTTCTATTTCTAATTCGCTTAAATTATTTACGAATGTATTCGCAAACTCGCCAAGCGACTTTGTATTATATATAGTTGCTTCTTTTGCTATATTTGTATATAACTTTTTTGCATACTTATCTTCATCTTTGATGAATTGTGCGTAAACCGTTTCCTCAACAAGTTTTTTGGTTATTTTGCCAGCAAATTCCTCACTGTTTGTGTCAAACCCTTTTATATCACCGTAAACAGACTTTATACTCATCGCTATATCAACACCGTTCAACAGAGCAACAAGAAAAGAACTTGACGTATCGGTTGTTATTTTTATATATCCATTTTCAGGTATATTTTTTATATTAACAGTTGTTTTTTTAGAATAGCCTGATTCCTGTCTATATGTAAGCAAATTTCCTTCCATTATGTCATTTACCATACAACACGTATTATCCCATACAGCTGATTTTATACTGCCGGAATTATTTGTTAACTTATTTATAACAACTGCGTCTTTCATATTTCCAGAACTGTCATAAACTTCTACCGCTCCGTAAATATAATTGGTATTATACACATCAAATGAAACATCGGTTGTTTTATCATCATTAACCGTGTAAGTATAGCTGTCAACATATAAACCGTTTACGTTGTAAAAATTAGTAGTGTATTTTTCAATGTTTTGAGTCGGAACGCCGCTAACAGTAAAAGCCATAAGGTTGTTATCATATACGGTTACAGATACTCTTGTTGTATATCCGGTTTTTGAATCACTGAAAGTTACATATGTTGTACCTGTAGTATTCGCCTTTAACGTTAAGAAAAAGCAATAATCGTGCACGGATGTATCACTAACCCTTAAAATTGAGGTATCATCAATCGAAAATGTTAACGTTGATATATCTGTGATTTGTTGTGTATCTTCAAATAAGCCGGCACCGATATTTATGGTATCGCCTTTTTTAACACTTAAACTTGAATGGTCTGAGTATATTTTAATGCCGCTTGTATAACTGTCGTAGCTAAAGCTGTCGTACGCATTTTCAAGAGCTTGCTGTTTTTCGGTGTCAGAATAATTTTCCCAGTCTGAGCAATAGATAAAATCATAATCCATATTTATATCAACAAGATTTTCTAATTTTTTATCGTTAATTTCATTGTATTCAGATTCTGAAATCTCGGAATAATCGGTTATATCGTAATATCCTGCCGCTCCGTTGTAATAGGTATAAATATCGTCTTTGTAATAACGTGATGAATAATAATCGGTGGTTATCGTGTTCCCGTCAAAAGTTAGTTCAAAGTTACCTACCCAACTCTCCGAAATACCGTTGCGAGCATAGGATACACCTAATATTATGTAGTTATTATTTGCTTTATCATAGTAACCGGTAAGATGATTCTGAAAAGCGCCCATATTATTGATACTATCGCTACCCAAGGATTTTGTCAATCCGGTAGCAGTGTCATAATAATAGGCATCAGCATCACAGTTCAACATAGAACCACCACCGTATTGCATAACGAATTCAAGTTTACCGTCAAAATTAAGGTCGATAAACATCATTCCACTTGGCATAAAAGCATTACCGCCACCTTCATACCAATCATTTTCGCTTTTCAGCAAAGCATTGATAATTTCATCCTTGTAGCTACTCTCATCCGCTGCGTTAGCCGTGAACGGCACAACCGAAAATGCGCTGAGCAGCATTATGACTGCCAGCAGGA
>JAJQDK010000060.1 GCA_021202245.1 Clostridiales bacterium | reverse complement strand
GGTGCAGACAAACGCAACATATTTTTTATCAGCCCTTTGCATCATACCACGTCTTTCCTATTGCAGCCTCGGCAGTCAGCGGAACCTCAAGCCTGACTGCGTTTTCCATTTCCTCCTGAAGGAGCATTGCAACTCTCATACTCTCGTCCTGCGGTGCTTCTACAATCAGCTCGTCATGCACCTGCAAAATGAGCCTTGCCTGCAAGCCCTCTCTTTTGATTCTGTCGTTGACACGCACCATTGCGATTTTTATAATATCTGCGGCTGTGCCCTGAATGGGCATATTCCTTGCCACACGCTCACCGAACGCACGCAGCATATGCTTGCCTGAAGTAAGCTCTGGGAGGTATCTGCGGCGGCCGAACATAGTTTCAACATAACCGTCGAGTTTCGCCTTTTCTACAACATTTTTCATATATTCATCAACGCCGCTGTAATGGGCAAGGTAATTTTTGATATACAAAGAGGCTTCCCTGTTGGTGACTCCGATGTCCTTTGCAAGCGAATAGGCTCCGATTCCGTACACAATTCCGAAATTAACCGCTTTTGCCCTGCTTCTTATTACGGGCGTGACCGCATCAAGCGGCATATTGAACACCTGAGATGCCGTAATTGCGTGGATGTCGTCGTTATTTTTAAACGCTTCAATCATATTTTTATCATTTGAAATATGCGCAAGCACACGCAGCTCAATCTGAGAATAATCGGCGTCAACAAGCACCCAGCCCTCCTTGGCGCAGAAAAACCTGCGCATTTCCTTTCCGAGCTCCGTTCGCACGGGAATATTCTGCAAATTCGGCTCGGTTGAGCTAATTCTTCCGGTACGGGTTTCGGTCTGATTAAAGTTTGAGTGTATTCTGCCGTCGTTGGATATTACCTTCAGCAATCCCTCGCAGTAGGTTGAATTAAGCTTTGCAAGCGTGCGGTAATTCAGCACCATTTCAACCACGGGATGCTCATAGCGCAGGCTTTCCAACACCTCTGCGTTTGTGCTGTAGCCGCTTTTGGTTTTCTTTTTGCAGGGCAGCTTCAAGTCCTCAAACAAGACCTTTCCGAGCTGCTTCGGTGAATTTATATTAAATTTACTTCCGGCGCTTTCGTAAATTGAATTTTCAAGGTCTGCAATCTGCGCGGAAAGCATTTTTCCGTATTTCTCAATACCGTTTTTATCAACTGCAAATCCGATATTCTCCATTTTTGCAAGCACGTTTGCAAGCGGTATTTCAATATCTCCGAGCAGCTTTTCCTGCTCGTTCGTTCTAATCTGCATCATAAGCTTGTCGCAAAGCTCATCATAAACGGCAAGCACGGCATATTTTCGGCAGTCCTCTTCATCCGTGCAGGGCAAAACAATTCCATTGCCCGCCGCAAGATTTTCGTCGGAATAATCCTTTGCCGACGGTTCAAGCAAATATGCCGCAAGCTCAACATCAAAAATAAGGGAGCTGATTTCAAATCCGTTTCTGTCTGCATAAGCAAAAAGCGATTTGCAGCCGCAGGTAAGCTTGTCCACACCCTCGTCCCTGAGAATTTCGGCAAACGCCGCCCTGTCCGAGCTGACATAAACCTTTCCGTCCGAAAGCACGGCAAAGCTTTTTAATTCTTTTTCATAAAATTCAGCCTTAACGTATGCTTTTTTACTTTGCTTAATATTCTTTAAAAGAATATCGGTATCGGCGTCCTTTACAACCTCAAACGGCTTTTGCTCCGCCTTTTTACCCTCTGCTTCGGGCACGTTCTTTAAGCCGTATTTGTCAATCAGCGAAAACAGCTCCAGCTTTGCCATATATCTTGCGCAGGCGCCGGCATCCTCCATATTGACCCTATAATGCTCAATATCGGTGTCAATCGGTACATTGCGTTTGATTTCACCCAACATTCTGCTCAAAAAAGCGTTTTCCCTTGAATTTTTGAGCTTATTTCTGACTCCGTCTTTAATATCAATTTCATCTATATGCTCATAAATGTAATCAACTGAGCTGAAATGTCTTATAAGGTCGCCCGCACCCTTGGGACCTATGCCCGCAACACCCGGAATGTTATCGGAGGAATCGCCCTGAATTGCTTTAATTTCAATCAGCTCGGGCGGAGTAACTCCGTAATCCTCCTTGATTTTTTCGGGAGTATACAAAATATCCTGCTTGTTCGTGCAAAGATGAACGCTTGTTTTGTCGGATACAAGCTGCAAGCTGTCTCTGTCGCCCGTTGCAAGCACGCACTCGTTTCCGCTCTGCTCGCAGGCGCTTGCAAGCGTGCCGAGAATGTCATCGGCTTCATAGCCCTCGCAGGTTACGATTTTATATCCGAGCAGCTTCAAAAGCTCCTTCAACGGAGGCATTTGAGATGCAAGCTCCTCGGGCATACCCTTTCGTGTAGCCTTGTAGCCGGAATACGCCTTATGTCTGAAGGTGGGCGATTTCAGGTCAAAGGCTATTGCCACCGCATCGGGATTTTCGTCATTTTTAATTTTTGAAAGCATAGTAAGAAAGCCGTAAATTGCATTGGTAAACTGACCGTCCCTTGTGGTGAGCGGTCTGATACCGTAAAAAGCACGGTTTACTATGCTGTTTCCGTCAACAACCAGCAATCTCATAATTTATACATCACATCCGTCATTATTCCGTCCTTGCAGTATATCCTCGGAACACGCTTGCTCACAAGGCACACCGCTTCATAATTTATTGTGTCGGTATTTTCGGCAATCATATCGGCTGTGGGCTCTCCGTTTTTGCCTGTGCCGAACACAATAACCTCATCACCTGCGCCGACGTCATCAATGTCGGTGACGTCGAGCATAGTCTGATCCATACATATTCTTCCCACAATTTCGGCTTTCTTTCCGTTTACAAGCATATATCCTTTTTGTGCATTGCGGCGAATATATCCGTCGGCATAGCCTATGGGAACCGTTGCTATTTTCATATCCTCGGGCGCGGTAAAGGTTCTTCCGTATGAAATATCCGCTCCCTTTTTCAGCTCCTTAACAAACGAAACGGCTGTTTTCAAAGTCATTACCGGAATTAAATCAAGCCTGCCCCTGAGCTTTGCGGAGGGAGAAAGTCCGTATAAAATTATGCCGGCACGCACCATATCGCAGTAGGTGTCGGAATAGTCCTCTATAGCTCCGCTGTTGGAGCAGTGGCAAACCTCAAAGCTGAGCCCCGCACCCTTTAATTCGGACTTTACGTGCAGAAAGTTTGCATACTGCTTTTCGATAAAAGCTCTGCCCTCTTCTCCCTCATCGGATACACAAAAATGCGTAAATAAGCCCTCGTGCAAAAGATTGGGTAGTGCGCAGGCTTCGATAATTTCTTTAACAGAATAATCATCTCTCGGAAATTCCTGGCACATAAATCCTATACGGCTCATTCCGGTATCAATTTTAATATGTATTTTACATTTACAGCCCTGCTTAACACATTCATCGGATAAAGCCTTGGCATAATCAAAGCCGAAAACCGCCTGAGAGATGTTGTATTCCTCAAGCTTTGCGGCTTCCGCAACCGGAGTGTAGCCGAGGATAACTATAGGAAGCCCGATTCCGGAGCTTCTTATCTCTATTCCCTCATCAATATTGGAAACGGCAAAGTAATCGGCGCCGAGAGCTTCATATGTATGCGCAAGCTCCACTGCGCCGTGGCCGTAGCCGTCAGCCTTGATAACGCAGCAGATTTTTGCTTTTCCGCCGATTTTTTTCTTTATTTCATTAAAATTATGAACAACAGCGTCAAGCGAAATTTCCGCCCAGGTTCTTTTTACAAAATCCATAGCTTTACCTTCTTAAAGACGAGTTTTAACCTAAGTCGCAAAAGTCACCGCCTATATAGGCGATTGACATATATTTTTAAATCGTAGCAACGCTCTGTCAAGCTCATTTGAAACAGAGCTTGCGATAGATTGCAGCTTGCAAAGGGAGCGTTAGCTCCTCAGTGTTTCAGCAGGAGATTACAACTCCCACTGAAATGATGAATGGCAGCCGCCGCCTTAGAGACGGGGACCATCTTTGCATAAGTTATATTATACTACCTTTAAATTCTTAAATCAATAAAAACTTATTTAATCAAATAAAGCTACAGCTGTGTTGACACATAACTCAGTAAATATTGCTATGCCTATATTAAAATAGCAATATTTGTTGTCTTTTTGGAGCATATTTCATCCAAATGGAGTTGAACAAATCAAATTAAATGCTTAATATTCAAATAAGGGGCTTGCCCCGTTTTCAACGTGGCAAGTGACGGCGTATGCCGTCAGTAATCAGTAGGAGATTGTACTCCTACTGATTACAATGTTCCCCGCCACCTCTATAGGTGGCGGGACGTCTTGCCCTAAGTTATATAAAAGGAGTGCAGTAATGAACAAGAAAACACAACCTATTCAATTTATTTTTTTATTCTCAGATTTTATCCTTTTGATATTTAATATATATCGCCTTGCTTATTTATTCGGGCTTCTTTCGCGATAGGTTTTCCGATGTAATTCTCAACGATGTAATGATGAATTTCTTTTGGATTTCACTATTTTTAACTTTTCTTATATTTTTAGCAGACGGTATTCATATTTTAAAGACGGGATTTAAAAATAAAATTGATATAATAGGGAAAGCAACCATTTCAATCATATCTGTGTTAATGATTCTCAATATATTTTTTGGAGTAAACTACTTCAAAGCAGTAAGTCCTTACAGCTTAACAGGGGATGATGATTATATTTCATCGGAATATTTTAGAGGTATTTCCTTGGATGAGTTAGAAAAAGACCTGAACGCAGAAACCCCTGTGCTAATTTACATTGGGAGAAATGATTGTGATGAATGTTTAAAATTTGAAGAAGCCATTGAACCGGAATTGGAAGAATACTGTGTAGAACTTCCAACTTACTATACTAATAAAGACCGAAACGGTGACAAAAGCAATGAAATGTATGAACTATTTGACAGCTATGCAATTGAAGGTGTTCCCATTGTTATTTTAGCTCAAGAAAGTCAAATTCTAAAAATGTGGAATAACCCTACAGATGAAATTGAGGAAATAGTTGAATATCTTTAGCGCAATTAAATCAGAGCAACGCTCTGTCAAGCTCGCTTGAAACAGAGCTTGCGATAGATTGCAGCTTGCAAAGGGGAGCGTTAGCTCCTCTTTGTTTCAGCAGGAGATTACAACTCCCCTTGAAATAATGAATGACACCCGCCGCCTTAGAGGCGGGGGTCATCTTTGCATAAGTTATAATATATTCCGTTTAAGCGCCTTGACAATCGGGGCTTAACAATAGCTGAAAAAGTTGAAAAAGTTAAATAATATTAAAAATTATATTTTACTACTGCGTACTGCCGCAAGCATTACTTCGCTTGCGGCAGCCTTTTTCTTTATTTTTGCTTTCGGCACCTTAAAAATCTGTTCTACTTAACCAAAGTCGCAAAAGTCGCCCGCCTAAACAGGCGGGCGACATATATTTTTCCATTTTTCAGCTAATCATATCATAAAATTCTTTTTTACTCAAAAGCTTGGCAAAGCCGTATTCCCTGCAAATATTTTCACATATTTTCTTCGTTTCATCGTCCATATCGCAGTCAAGGCAAATTACACAGTCATTTCTGCCTCTGCTCACCCATTTTACCTTTGCGGCGGCGCTTCTGAGCAAAAGCTCGGCGTCCTCGCAGTTTTTGCCGATTGGTGTTACAAACATTATCGAGCTGTCCTTTTTGCTTCTGAACAGAAAGTATGTCAAATCACTAACAAGAGAAATTATGCCTATCACGGCAAACACCACAAGCAGTACAACAGAAAATATTTCCATGCAATTCACCTCAATACATTTTATTGCGAAATTTACGTAGGGTGCAGTATAAATGAAAATTATTTTGCAACAATAAATAAAGCGGTACACCCGCCACAAAAATATTTGAGGTGAATTAACTATGGACAATTCATATGCAAATCAGAGCGTAATGTGTACGGTAACAAGCTGCAAGCACCACAACAACACCAAGGATTACTGCTCACTTGAAGCTATCAAGGTAGGCACGCACGAACAGAACCCCACTGTTTGCCAATGCACCGACTGCCAGAGCTTTGAGGCTAAGTCCTGCAGCTGCTGACGGTAAATTACACTCAAATTTATTCGGCAAAACTCTTCCGGCAAGCCGTCGGGGGAGTTTTGCTTTTGCACAGGCTTTTCCCAAGAATGAGCAATGTTGTCGGATTAAGAATTTAATCGGTGGTTTCTATAATGATGAAAGGTAAAAGTTACCGCACGTCCGTAGCGGCGGTCAGTGACCGCCATTGCCGCAATGTATACCACTGTGTGCTGTCACTTGATGACCCACAACCTCGTAGGGGCTGATATTATCTGCCCGAGGTAAAGGCAGGATGTTTTAATTTATATTAAACCTTTGATAAAGCTATGCACGTTAAAATGCAAATTCAAAAATTGATAAATTAAAATTATAGTTTTTATTAGGTTACACGGCGTTGCACGCCTACACCTCATC
>JAJQDK010000107.1:27293-37848 GCA_021202245.1 Clostridiales bacterium | reverse complement strand
GTATCAACCTTATCCGCATCCTGAACATAGACAAGACCCACCTCGTACACCGTCTGCTGTTTTATGTTTCTGTCGCCGAAAACCGTGTTTCCGTTTTCATCCTCGCCGTAGGAAATATACCCTGTTGAGATTTCAAAAAGCACGGTAACCGTCGCCCCGTTTTTTATGTAGCGCGCAATCTGCGTGTCGTGAATCACAGCCCGGTTAAATACCCGTGTTACTCCTGCCGAGTTTAAGTCGTCAATAATTCCCTGAACCCTGTTTTTCAGCGTCAGCGAACATTCCTCTTTGAGCGCAGAGGTTCGTTTTGTTTCAACTGCGGTAAAATAGCTTCTCAAAAGCGACTGCGCCTTGTTTTTGTAAAGCTCATAATCAAATTCGGGAAAATCACGTAAAATCTGCGGAAGATACACCGAGGTCATTGCATGGAGTGAGCGGGGAGTTTCGCTCATCTCGGCCTTTTGATTATTTATGCCCTCAAAAAACGACTCTGTGCCGAACATCATTCTCGATGCGCTTTTGACCTTTTCAACAATCACATATACCGCAACCGCTGCGGCAATCAAAATTACAAGAATTACGACAAGTAGCGCCGCTGTTCCGTATCCCAAACCCAATACCTCTCTGCAAATTCAATATTTTCAAATTTAAATTTATTCTTCCTCTTTAAGCTTTATGCCGAGGACATCAAGATTTTCCTTTTCAACAGGCGCAGGGCAAGCCGACATAAGCTCGCTTGCATTCTGAACCTTCGGGAACGCCGTAACGTCACGCAGGCTTTCTGCCTGACACATAAGCATTGTCACACGGTCAAGTCCAATGCCCATTCCGCCGTGGGGCGGTGCGCCGTATTTGTAGGCTTCAACAAGGAATCCGAATTTTGCTTCTATCTCCTCGTCGGTCATCTTCAGCGCCCTGAACATTCTCTGCTGTAATTCAGGGTCGGTAATACGCATTGAACCGCTTGACAGCTCGATTCCGTTAAGCGTGAGGTCAAATGCCTTTGCAATAACCTTTGACGGATCCGTATCGAGATATTGCAGGCAGCCCTCCCTCGGCATTGTAAACGGGTGGTGCATTGCAATCCACTCGCCGCTTTCCTCGTCATACTCAAAGAACGGAAAATCAACAATCCACAGGAATTTAAATTCATCGGGGATAATGTCAAGTCTTTTGGCAACCTTCAGGCGAAGCGCTCCGAGCGTTGACAGCACGGTGCTTGTTTTATCGGCGACAATCAAAATAACATCGCCCTTTTCCGCGCCGAGTCTTTCATAAATTGTGGAAAGCTCCTCCTCGGTCATAAATTTTTTGAACGAGGCATTCGGTTCGTCTACCCACCTTACATAAGCAAGGCCCTTTGCGCCGATTCCCTTAACATATTCGGTGAGCTTGTCAATTTCTTTTCTTGTATAAACCGAAGCGGCGTTTTTAGCAACTATCGCTCTGACAGAACCGCCGTTTTCAACAGTGCCCGTAAACACGCCGAAGCCGCAATCCCTGACTATATCGGAAATATCCTGAATCTTCATATCAAAGCGTATGTCGGGCTTATCGGAGCCGTAGGCTTCAACAGCTTCCTTATAAGTCATTCTCTCAAACGGGGTGTCAAGTTCTTTGCCGAGAACCTCACGGAAGAGTCTTTTGAAAAAGCCCTCGTTTATTTCCATAATATCGTCAACGTCAACAAAGGAAAGCTCCATATCAATCTGAGTAAATTCAGGCTGACGGTCGGCTCGCAAATCCTCGTCACGGAAGCAGCGTGCAAGCTGAATATAGCGGTCAAAGCCGGACACCATCAAAAGCTGCTTGTAAATCTGCGGCGACTGCGGCAGAGCATAAAACTTGCCGTGATGAAGTCTTGACGGCACAAGGTAGTCCCTGGCGCCCTCGGGCGTGGATTTTATCATCATCGGCGTTTCAATCTCTACAAAGCCGTTTTCATAAAAATAGTCACGCGCAACCTTTGAAATTTTGCTGCGCATAATTATATTGTTCTGAATCGGACGGCGGCGCAAATCAAGGTAGCGGTATTTGAGCCTTAATTCTTCGTTTGTGCCCGATTCGTCAACAATCTCGAACGGAGGAGTCTGCGCCTTGGAAAGCACACGCAAATCATCCACGGCTATTTCTATATCGCCTGTCGGAATTTCCGGATTTTTAGAGCTTCTTTCGCACACAATGCCCTTGGCGGCAAGCACAAACTCACTGCGGCACGCAAAAGCCTTATCGAAAATCTCTTTATCTGTTTTATCATTAAAGGCAAGCTGTACAACACCCGTGCGGTCACGCAAATCAATAAAAATCAGCTGACCCAGGTCACGGCACCTCTGCACCCAACCGCAGACGGTTACCTCCCTGCCCGCATCGGCAAGACGCAAATCACCGCAATAATCTGTACGTTTTAAGCCTGTCATAAATTCTGCCATATTTTTCTTTCTCCTTTTTTTATTCAGCCGAGCGCCGCTGCTCATAATTCGCAAAAACAGCTTTACCTTACAGCCGTTTTCCTTATCGGGGGGCAGCCTTCCGCAAAAGCGGCAAGCTCATTGCCGCCGTGCAACAATCTGCGCTCATATTTTGAATGCCTTGTCGTCAGTTATCTCAAGTATTGAAAACTTTTCCGCAAAGGTATTATCAAGCGCCAGCCTTGTTTTTTCACCCGACTCCATATTTTTAACCTCTGCCTCGCCCTGTTCAAGCTCGTTATCGCCTATTACCAGCGAATATTTCGCGCCGATTTTATCGGCATATTTCATCTGCGCCCTCAAGCCTCTGCCTACAACGTCGGTTTCCGCAATCAGTCCGCTGTCACGCACGCTCTTTATTATTTCAAACGCCTTAAAAGCGGCGTTCTCACCCATAGCAGCCACATAAAGGTCACAGCCTGTCGGCTTGGGAATTTCAATTCCCTGCGTATCCATCAGCATTAAAAGTCTTTCAAGTCCCATTGCAAAGCCGAGAGAGGGAAGGTGCTTTCCGCCCAGCTCCTCAATCAATCCGTCGTAACGTCCGCCGCCGCACACCGTGCCCTGAGCGCCTATGCAGTCGGTAACAAACTCAAAGACAGTCTTTGTGTAATAGTCAAGGCCCCTCACTATTGTGGGATTAACCGTATATTTTATATCAGCCGCATCAAGGTATTTTTGCACTGCGTCAAAATGCTCTCTGCATTCATCACATAAAAAGTCCGTAATTTTGGGCACACCTTCAGCTATTTTTGAGCAAATCGGACTTTTGCAGTCGAGTATTCTCATCGGATTTTTGTCAAGACGGGAAAGGCAGGTATCGCAAAGCTTGTCCGTATATCCCTCAAAGTAGCTCTTTAATGCCTGATGATATTCCGCGCGGCAGACAGGGCATCCGATAGAGTTTATCTCAAGCCTGAGCTGTTCTATGCCGAGCCTGTCAAAAATTGACTGCGCCGCACAAATCAATTCCGCATCAGCCGCCGGCGACTGAGTGCCGTACTCCTCCAAGCCGAATTGATGAAATTCACGGAGTCTGCCGGCCTGAGGCTTTTCGTAGCGGTAGCAGGATACAAAGTAGCTCGCCTTGATCGGCAGGCCATCGTTTTCAAGAGAATGCTCAAGCACAGCCCTTGCGGCGCCCGCCGTTCCCTCGGGGCGGAGTGTTACGCTCTCGCCGCCCTTGGTGTCAAAGGTGTACATTTCCTTCTGCACAACATCGGTAGTCTGTCCCACTCCTCTGGTGAAAAGCTCGGTATGCTCAAATACCGGAGTGCGGATTTCTTTAAATCCGTAGGAGCGTGCCTCATTGCGCATAATATTTTCCACAAACTGCCAGCGGTAGCTGTCCTTCGGCAAAACATCCTCTGTTCCTTTGATTTTCTTCGTGATAAGTGCCATATTTCCCTCCGAAAGCTAATACATTTTTATATTTAAAGCAGCAATAAAATTTGCCGTAAAAACACAATAATCGGGCAGCATAACGCCACCCGATATACGTTAGATTTAGGGCGCACCCTTACCTTAAAACATTTCTCCAATCAAGGTCGCCTCGTTCAAGACCGTGAATAAGCACCTCGGCCGTAGCAATATTGGTTGCAACGGGGATATTGTGCATATCGCACAGTCTGAGCATATTCATATCGTTGGGCTCGTTCGGCTTAGCGCTGAGCGGATCTCTGAAAAACAAGAGCATATCAATTTCATTGCAGGAAATTCTCGCTGCAATCTGCTGACTTCCGCCCTGAGAACCCGCAAGAAATTTCTGAACGGTAAGACCCGTAGCTTCCGAAACCATCTTTCCGGTTGTGCCTGTTGCACAAAGGTTGTTGCGACTCAACACACCGCAATAAGCAATGCAAAACTGGACCATAAGTTCCTTTTTTTCATCGTGAGCAATAAGTGCAACGTTCATATCCGACTTCCTCCAAACAATATGATTTTTTAATTTCAAAACTTCCTGTATTTAATCTGCGCCGACCCTTTCGCCGGAGCAGCAAAGGTTACTTAACCCGTAAATGCCAAGGGAACTCTCTTTCCCTCAAGTCTGAGCGCAAGGCAGTCAAACACCGAAGCCGAAGCGCTCCAGTTAAGGCCCGCCACGCCCCTCTGCATTATTACCGAAATGCGTATGTCAAACGGTACAAGCGCAATAAGCTGTGTTTGCGTTGCGTCAATAACGTCGTCAAGGTCCTTGTAAAAGCCAAGCTGATTAAACACCTTTTTATCGAAGCGGTTAATCACAAGACGGATGTTGCTTTTTCCGAGAGCCTCAAGCTTTTGCCTAACCTTAATTCCGCCTCTTACGCTTGTGGGCTCGGCGTTGGTGACTATAAGCGCCCTGTCCGCCGGAGCAACCGCCGTAACAAAGCCCGATCCTATGCCGGCAGGCGAATCAATAATAACAAAATCATAATCATTTTTTACCGCATCCACAAGCTGTTTGAACACCGACGGACTCAGCTCGTTTTCGGTATCAAACGGCGCCGCCATAAGGTAGAGATTGTCATTATTTCTGCTTTTGTAGACAGCCTCGGAAAACGAACAGTTGCCGCAAACAGCGTCCGAGGCGTCAAAAATAATATCCTGCTCAATATCAAGCATAATATCAAGCCCGCGCATTCCGCAGTCGCAGTCAATCAGCAAAACCCTTTTGCCCTGCTTAACCAAAGCAACAGACAAGCATATACATACAGTGGATTTCCCTGTACCGCCTTTGCCCGAAGCAACAACTATTACATTATCCATATTATATTACCTCTGAATTATTTTATCACAAAAACTGCCAAAGAGCAACTAATAACTGCAATTTTATCAGCCAAAAATATCTCGAATATTTTGGGCATAATAACCAAAAACTCTGACAATTTTCGTTTTTTGTGCAAACAAATATACGCTATAGTATGCGTTCGCACAATATTCTCTTATTTTTCAACCGGTTAATCGGCAAAATACGCATCCAACAAATCCTTTGCTACCTGCATTGAATATTTGCCTGTTGCGCCGTTCTCAAGCACCACCGCTATTGCAACCTCGGGATCATCATAGGGCGCATAGCAAATAAATGTGGTGTGGTCGGAGCCCGCATTTTCTGCCGTGCCCGTTTTTGCCGCCACCTTAACCTTGTAGCCGCCGAACATACTGTAGGCAGTTCCGCTTGAATCCTGAGTAACCTGAAGCATTGCGTTCTGAACTATTTCAAGATTTTCCTGAGATACTCCGCAGGTATCAACAACAACGGGTTCGTCGGCGGAATATTCCTCTATAGTTTCGGTGCGCTCGTAATTCGTCACCTTTTTTACCACGTGCGCTTGCAGCCGGGTTCCGTCGTTTGCTATCGTGGCGACATAGGTCGCAAGCTGAAGCGGAGTAAAGACGTTGTCCGACTGACCTATCGCCGCCTGAACGGTATTTCCCTCCTGCCACTGCGTGCTGTCACGTCCGGCAAGCGTTCCCTTTGATTCCTCGATTTCAACGCCCGTGTATTCTCCCAAACCGAATTTTTCGGCATACAGATACATCGTATCAATTCCGAGCCGTCTGCCTGTTTCGGCAAAAAAGTAGTTGCAGGATTTAGTTATGGCGCCCGTCACGTTCAGGCTTCCGTGATAGTGCATACATTGCAGGACATTGGTCGGATAATAGTCGTAATTTTTTGAACAATAAATCTGTGTATCTGCGGTCAGGACGCCCTCTTCAAGCGCAGCGCAGGCAACGCAGGGCTTGAAAACCGAACCGCAGGCAAAGCTTCCGACAAAAGCACGGTTATACATCGGGGAATTTTCATTTTGCGCAAGCTTTGTATAATAGCTTCCGTATTCGCTGTATTTATTCAAATTATATGTTGGATAGCTTGCCGCCGCAAGCACCGAAAAATCATCCACCGAGAGCATCACAACCGCTCCGGCTTCGCAGTCCTCGCCGTATCCGCTGCCGCCCGAGGATTTTTGCTCGCTGACTCCCGCCGCCTTTGCGGCCTTTACGTTCTCCGCAAGCGACTTGACCGCCGTTGCCTGCAGGGTGCTGTCAATTGTAAGATAAACCGAGTTTCCGGGCTCGGCATCAATCGTCTGCACCGTGTCCACTACCGTGCCGTCGGAATTTTTTTGTATGATTTTGGTGCCGCTCTTGCCCTTCAGCTCATCCTCATAAGCAAGCTCAATCCCGAATTTTCCTATGCTGTCGTTGAGGGTGTACTCCTTGCCCTCCTCGGTTTTTTCGTTGTACTCATCCTCGGTAATTGAGCCGAGAGCGCCGAGAATATGCGGGGCGAGATCGGGGTCAACCGCCTCTCTCGTAGAGTAGGTCTGCACCTCTATTCCGCTTATGCCCTGAGTGTTTTCGCTGACCGCCGTTACGGTGTTTCGGCTTATATCCAAGGCAAAGGTATAGGGCTGAGTGTTTGAGTACTCCGTAAGCTCCATATTATAATGCACCGACAGAATGTTTCTGAGCTGCTCCGGGGTGTAATCCCCCTCCGTTTCATAGCGCTCCGCAAGAGCCTTTATGCACTCCGCAGCAGAGGTATCCTCGTCCATATCAAGATAATCCTCCGACAGCAGCAAGGCAATATCCTCCTTGTTGTTGTTCGAGTAGCTGTATTCTCCGTCCGGCGATACCTCAACGGGAAGAGCGTCCTCCCATTCGTCATCGTTGCTTTCCGTTATATCAATCAGCCTGAGAATCATCTCGTCAAGCGTATCCTCGTCAATATAAAGCTTGTCAAATTCAATTTTATATCGGGTTGTGTTCACCACAAGCCCCTCGCCGTTGCAGTCAAGGATTTCTCCCCTTGTGGCGTCGGTTTCAACCGTATAGCTTGTGGAACGGTCGGCAAGCTCTCTGTACTCGCCGCCGTGTACAATTTGCCAGTCAACCAGCCTTGCGGCGAACAGCGCAAAAAACACCAGCGTAACGGCAAGGCACACGGTAGTTCTTGTCTTTTTCGTTTTTCTGTTTTTTTCGTTGGTTTTTTCGCCTGCTTTGCGAATTTTCCTGCGCAATCCGTTCACCTCGCAGAGTTGTACATAGTTAAATTGAGCGCCTGCCCGATTATCTCAGCTTTTTGTATAGAAATCCGTTTAAAAAATACAGAGGAACAACTGCCGCAAGCGTATATACCATTCTTGAAATATAATGATTTACAAACAGCACCTGCCAATTGTCTACATTGGACACAAGCATAAGCAAAAGAAAATACAGGCAGATTAAAAGCGGAATTGCAATCACCGAAATTATCATCACCGACCAAAACGATGAAACAAAATAGGTTTTAAAAATATGCGATTCAAAATAACATATCAGCGTGAGCAAAATCGCAAACAAGCCCACGCCCCCGTTTGCGGCAATATCCGTTAAAATGCCGCATACCGCTCCGAACACAAGCGAAGGAATCTGCTGTTCCTTTGCCGTAATCGTCAGCGCGGCGGGAATGAGAAGAAGCGGTTTGCCGCCCAAAATTTCGGGAATCAGGTTAGGTGTGCCCTGAACGACATAAAGTATTAAAATTTCAATCGCAAAAGCGAGATAGAGAAAAAAGCTGCGTTTTACCTTCATTATTTACTCACCTGTTTCGCCCTTGCCGTCAAAGTCGGTAATTACTGCGGCGGAGGTAACGGCGCGTATATCCTCATACGGCTCAATGACCGCATACTTCATGGTATCATAGGAATTTATTTTTATCTCCTTTACCTCTCCGATTATCAGGTTTTTGGGGTAAACTCCGCCCGTACCCGCCGTAACAATCAAATCTCCCACTTCAATTTCATTGTCCTCGGCAAGCTTTGTAAGCTGAGTAAGATTATCGTCACAGAGCGTTGAGCTGCCGCTGACTATTCCGCTGTCGCCCGTAACGGAATCAACGGCGCCCGCCTTGGTGTCGGGCGAAAGCACGGTCTTGACCTTGCAGGTGGCAGAGTCAACCTGACTGACCCAGCCGACCAGTCCGTTCTCGGTGATAACAGGGTCGTTTACTTCAACGTCTGACGACGAGCCTATATCAAGGGTAAACGAATAAAAGTCGTCGTTTGCATCTCGCTTGATTACGGAAGCCGGAACAATGGTATAGGACGGGTTTTCCTTTTTCAGATTATAATAATTCCAAAGCTCCTCGTTTTCGCTTTTAACGTCGTAATAATCGGCAAGCTGCTCCCTGAGCTCCGCATTTTCCTCTTTGAGCTTTTCGTTTTCCACCTTCAGGTCGTCATAGCTCACGGTGTCGGCGCTTGCGGCAGCCGCCGCAGTCACCTGAAAAAGCCCCTTTGTGGCTGTGTTAATCACGCTTGATATAAAAGAATTGTCCGTCAGCGAGAAAACACTCATCACAATAAGAATGACGAGCGTTATTATGAGAGCCTTTAAATTTTTATTATGTAAAAAGTCATTCATAATTTTCTCCGATGTCTGCCCCTGAAAAACATTTGATTTTTCACGAAAAGTCTTAGCAAAAAGCAGGCGCGCGCTCAGCCTTTCGGCGAACGCTAAGGCTTGCCCTAAGCTATTTCGGCTGACGGGCGTGCTTGTGCTGCTGTGCGCCTACGGGATTGCCCAGGCGCTTTCCGGCTCCGTCAACAACGCAGTCGAGCGGCCGCTCCGCAATATGCACGGGCATGCCTGTCTGCTGCATAATAAGCATATCAATGCCTCTGAGCAAAGCTCCGCCGCCCGTAATCATAATTCCGTGGTCTATAATATCCGCCGAAAGCTCCGGCGGAGTTTTTTCCAATGTGGTTTTTACGGCTTCCACTATCGTCATAAGCGGATCGGCAAGTGCGTCACGCACCTCCTGCGCCGTAATTGTTATATCCTTGGGCAAGCCGTCCACAAGGTTTCTGCCCTTTACCACAAGGCTCTTTTCATCCTCATAGGGATATGCAGAGCCGATTTTTATCTTAATATCCTCTGCGGTGCGTTCACCAATCAGCAGGCTGTAGCTCTTTCTCACATACTGAGCGATTGCCTCGTCAAATTTATCGCCGGCAACCCGAACCGAGCAGGAGGTAACTATATCTCCGAGAGAGATAACCGCAACCTCGCTTGTACCTCCGCCGATGTCCACAACCATGCTGCCCGTAGGCTCGTCAACCGGCATTCCGGCGCCGATTGCAGCTGCCATCGGCTCTTCAATCAGAATAACGGGCGGCTTTGCGCCTGCCTGATATGCGGCGTCCTCAACCGCCTTGCGCTCAATTTCCGTAACGCCCGTGGGCATACAGATAATAACGTGGGGCTTGCTGAAGATTCCGGGCTTAACCGACTTTTTTATAAAGTGCTGAAGCATTTTTGCCGTTATCTTTAAATCGGCAATCACGCCGTCCTTAAGCGGGCGAACCGCAACTATCGAGTTGGGGGTTCTGCCTATCATCTCCTTGGCCTGCGTACCCACTGCTATAACGTTGTCCGTTCTTGTGTCCACCGAAACCACGGACGGCTCTCTTAAAATTATTCCCTTGCCCTTTAAGCAGACAAGAGTGTTTGCGGTGCCGAGATCTATGCCTATATATTTTGAAAATGAAAACATCCGAATTACTCCTTTTGTAACCAAAGTGAATATGCCGCCCTCATCCGTAAGCAGGGCATGTGCGCTGAATATTTAATACCAGTATACAACAACAGTATGGCGTTTGCAACGATAAATTGTCGAAAAATTGTCCTTACTTTTTGCCTGTTGAGCCGAAGCCGCCCTCGCCTCTCGCCGTGTCGGAAAGCTCGCCGACCTCGGTAATTTCCGGAGTCAGCACCGGAGCGATAACCATCTGGGCAATGCGTTCGTCGGGCTCAATCACATACGGCTTGTCCGAAACATTGCAAAGACCTACGCAAATCTCTCCCCGATAATCGCTGTCAATCACGCCTACGCCGTTTGAAAGACAGATTCCGTGCTTCACGCCCAATCCGCTGCGCGCATACAAAAAAGCCGCACAGGTGTTGTCGGGCAGTTCAACGGCTATGCCGGTGGGAATAACCGCAAGCGCTCCCGGAGCAAGGGTTACGCTCTCCGTGATACACGCGTAAAGGTCGGTTCCCGCCGAGCCGGTTCTGGCTCTGTTGGGTCTTTTGGCGTTGGGGTTAAGCTGTTTAACTGTCAA
>JAJQDK010000107.1:0-27283 GCA_021202245.1 Clostridiales bacterium | reverse complement strand
TTGCATAATTCTTTCATAAATAATTTTTATTTTCTTTTTTAAAATTACCTGCAAGAAAATTACTTTTTTGTAATTTTCACATAAGGAATTTTATATAATTCCTTTAAAAAATAATTTTATATTTTAACATTGCCCACAGACTATTTAACACCTCGGACATATAATCCTCGTGTGAATTTATCTTTTAACATCGAAATCGGGATGAATTCTTCAATGTTTTCCACGTTTTCCACATAGTTTTCCACACTGAAGCGCAAGATTTTGAAATTCGTCCGCAATTTTGAAAATTCTTCCGGAGCAATAAAAAGAGGTAGGCAATTAAGCACCTCGGTACAGGCTCCGTCACATTTCAAATAAAAACGCTTACTTTTTCTATCCTGCATTTTTGACAGATTTTTGCAAGTTTTACATTTTATGCCTGTGCTCTTAACGGGGCAGTTGCGGCACAACATAAGGGGCAGATAGCCGTAGGTTATGATGCCTCTCGGAATATCGGCGCCGAGCGAGTTTATCCTGCCGAAGGTCAGCTCAAAGCTCAGCTCAACATCCTTAATGCCGTAATCCTCAGCCCAAAGCAAATCATACGTATTCACAAGGTTGAGCCCGAATCCTCCGTGCAAAACAAAACCGAGCCTTTTGGCAGCGTAGAGCGCGCCGATATTGTGGCACAGCACGTCGTCAATTCCTATTTCCTTTACTTTTTTGAGTTGAGCTTCAATTTGGCTCTCCCTGCCGAACATTCCTCTCGGAATTTCAACTCCGATGTTATAATTCTCGGCTTTTAGCCTTTTTATTTCTCCAATATCCGCAAAAAGCGGAACGAACACAAGCTCGCAAGCCTTAAATCCCGTGCCGAGCTTTGTTCCTGTTACCCTTGCGCGGGTTTTTCCGACCTCGTACGGTGATTTTCTTTGCGGAATTTTTATTTTTACATCGTTTATATCATAATTATGAATATTTTCACGCATTTCGTCAAGCTTTTTCAGCGCATCTCGTCTGACTGCGTTAAGCGATGAAACCGGAAGTGAAATATCATCGTCCGTTTTTATTGACAATGAGCTGAATTTATATGCCGTGCCGCCTGTTTTTGAAAGCTGTTCTCTGCACTTTTCCCTGCCAAGAGGTCTGTTTATCGCCTTTTCACACACAGCATCGGCTGTGACTACAGCCCGATTGGCTCCGTCGGTCACTTCAAGCACCGGTTTTTCGCCTGTTTTGGCGGTAAAAACTCCGTTTACGGCGACATTTCTTATTTCGTCCTTATAGCTCCGGCGTATTTTCGAAAGCAGCCTTTCGCTTGCCGACACAACATCTTCCTTTGTCCGTGTGCCGAACATTTCTCCGCCGAGCCTTGAGGTGTAGTATCCGTCGGTAAAGCCCGTTCTTGAAAAAACTCCCCTGAGAAGCCCGGCGGTTTTTTCGCTGACCGCACCGAGGTCACGCTGTTCACGGTAGGCACGCACCGCCGCAGCCACATACTCCGGTCGCTTCATCCTGCCCTCGATTTTAGCCGATGCAACTCCGATTTTTTCAAGCTCGCCTATATGGCCTATCAAGCTGTTATCCTTCAGACTGAGCGCATAACCGTCCCTTTGGTTTCCCACGGAAAACGGCAGCCTGCACGTCTGGGCGCAAGCGCCTCTGTTTCCGCTGCGTGAGCCGAGCATTGCGCTGAAATAACACTGACCCGAAACGCTCATACACAGCGCCCCGTGTACAAAAACCTCAAGCTCCACGGGCACCTCGGACGCCTTGATGATTTCCTCACGGCTCATCTCACGGGCGAGCACCACTCGCTTAAAGCCCTCCTCGTACAGCGCCCGAACGCCGGAAACTGTATGAACGCTCATTTGAGTTGATGCGTGAAGCGGAAGCTCCGGGACTGTTTCTCTTGCAAGCCTTGCAACGCCCATATTCTGCACAATCAGGGCGTCCGCATCCGCTTTTGCCGCCGCAATAACTGCGTTTTTTAGCTGTTCAAGCTCATCGTCGAACACAAGCGTGTTAATCGTCACGTACAGCTTAACTCCGTGAATATGGCAGTACGCAGCGGCTGCCTTCAGCTCTTCAAAGTCAAAATTCTGAGCGGCGCTGCGTGCGGAAAACTGCTTTTCCCCCACATACACCGCATCCGCTCCGCTTCTTACGGCAGCCGTAACGCTTTCAAATCCGCCTGCCGGAGCGAGTATCTCAATTTTTTTCATTCTTTTCGCCGTCGTCGTCAAAAAGCGAAACCTGCTTCATCGGCACGCAGTTCAAAAGCTTTTCGTTCCTTATTTCCTCTTCCGTCTTTTCGGAGGCTTTTTGAGCATTTGATTGCGTCCGATTGCTCCCGCCGTTCTGCCTTGAAGCCGACTCGAGCTTTTCCTCCAGCTCCTTTACCCTTTTTACAAGCTTGGTGTTTTCGTTAATCGCCTCGGCAAGCTTCTCCTTATATTCTGCGCACAGCTTATTAAGGTCGTTGGTCTGACGGATTATCTTATCCGCCTTTTGAACAATGTCGCTGTTCTTTTTCATTGCCTTGTTTCTGTCGTCGCAAAAATCCAGTGCGGCAAGCACCGCACAGTCACGGGTGTCAAGCTGCTTGCTGTTCTGAGCCGCTTTGCGGATACAGCTCACAACCTCTTTGGCAACCTCCCTGACATACTTCTCGTCATCGGGGGTAATCAGGGTATAGTTTCTGCCCTCAATCTGAACGCTCACTCTTTTTTTAGGCATACAAACACCTCTCCTTTACTGTCCAAATCGCCGAACCGGATTAAGAAAGTCCGACCCGCTTTGCTGCAATTTAAAACAATTTTATAAATATCCATATTAAATTATAATATAATTTTTAAAAATATTAAAGTCCGAAGCCGAGATTGTAACATATTGTAATATCTATTGCGTTATTTTGCAGTATGACAAAGTTTAGATTAAATTTGACAAAGTTTTCTGAGTTGAAAAGCTTGCATTATTGTGCTATAATAAATAGAAATACGGATTGTAATATGGCTTATTTTTAAGTAATTGAACGCAAATAAATTTGTTTCGGCTGCGCTGACAAATAAAAATTTGCAGAATATTATTGTAATAGGAAGTGATTTTATGCCCGTTCCGTTTAATTCAAGAAAGGTTTATTATCGCTCGCCGTTCGGCGCGGTGGAGCAGGGAACGCAAATTCACCTTAGAATACTTTTACCGAGAGATCTATACACTCAAAAAGCGGAATTGTGCGTCAAATACGATTATGATTACAACTGGATGTTCACAACCCTTTATTGGTGCGGCACCTTTGACGACGACACGGAAATTTGGGAATGTGACTTTACTCCCGACAGAATAGGACTGTATTGGTACAGCTTTAAAATGGAAACCGTGCAGGGCTTAAAATATCTTGTTCCGTCTGACGCATATCGTATCAGCTCCATTGAAAATTTCCCCGGCAGAAGCTGGCAAATCACCTGCTATAAAAAAGGCTTTGAAACTCCCCGCTGGCCCGTCGGCGGCGTTATGTATCAGATTTTCCCCGACAGGTTCAACTTCAGCGGAGAGGAAAAGGACATTAAGCGCACCGATTATCAGCGCAACACAGATTGGTATGCTCTTCCGCAGTGGCAGCCTAACGAACACGGCGAAATCACCAACAGCGACTTTTTTATGGGCGATTTAAAGGGAATTACCCAAAAGCTTGACTACCTGGAAAACCTGGGAGTCAGCTGTATTTATCTGAACCCTGTCAACGAGGCGTATTCCAACCATCGCTATGACACCGGAGATTACTCCCATATTGACCCGATTCTCGGCACCGAGGAGGATTTTAAAACTCTGTGCGCAGAAGCCAAAAAGCGCGGTATTCATATAATTAACGACGGCGTATTTTCGCATACCGGCAGCGACAGCGTTTACTTTAACCGCAGCGGAAGATACGGTGACGGCGGCGCCTACCGTGACCAAAGCTCGCCTTATTTCAGTTGGTATAAATTCAACTGGTGGCCCGACAATTACAACTCGTGGTGGGGCTTTTACACCCTGCCCGAGGTAAACGAAACCGACCCTGCGTTTAATGAATATATAAACGGCAAGGACGGTATTATTAGAAAGTGGATGAGATGCGGCAATTCCGGATGGCGCCTTGACGTAGCTGACGAGCTTCCCGATGAATTTATGGAGAATCTCAGAAAATCCGTCAAGGAGGAAAACCCCGAAGCCTTTATTGTGGGCGAAGTTTGGGAGGATGCCAGCAACAAGGAAAGCTACGGCGCAAGACGCAGATTTTTGCTCGGCGAGCAGCTTGACTCGGTAATGAACTATGTGTTCCGCAATGCAATCCTCGACTATTGTAGAGGGCAGGACGCGCGCTATGTAATGGATACGATAATGAGCGTGGTGGAAAATTATCCGCCGCCCGTAATCCGCGTTCTTATGAATTCCCTCTCAACTCACGACACCGAGCGCGCTTTAACCGTAATTGCCGGTGAACCCTTAAACGGCAGAGATCGCCAATGGCAGGCAAACACCCGTCTTTCGGACGAACAGCGCCGCCGCGGCATAAAGCTTTTGAAGGTTGCTGTTGCAATGCAGTACACCCTGCCGGGCTTCCCCTGCGTTTACTACGGCGATGAGGCAGGTATGGAGGGCTATCGTGACCCGTTCAACCGCTGCTGCTATCCTTGGGGACGTGAAAACCAAGAGCTTATAAGCTGGCACCGGGAGCTTGGCAACCTTCGCAAATCCTGCTCTGCTTTGTGGAACGGCGATTTTATAAATATATATGCCCGTGACAGATATTTGGCTTATATCCGCCGTGACAAGGACACCTCGCTTCTTTGCAGCTTTAATGCAAGCGACAGTGAAAACGTCATAGATCCGCCTCCGGGATATGCTCACAGCACCCCGCTTTTAGGCACACGTCTTGAAAACGGCAAGCTTCATATTCCGCCTTACGGATGCGCCTTTTTGTTAATTGAAAATTTAAGCAACCGCTGATTTAACCGGCAAAAATCAATCCCTCGCCCGTGTAGGACGAGGGATTTTTGACTGAAAAGCTCCGTTCAGCCGCTATCCGCCTATATACAGCAAAGCCCTTGCAAGTCAGTAATCAATCGGCGGTACATAGTCGTATTCAACAGTAACCGTATCTCCGATTGTAGTGTCCTGTACGCTGACACTGCTGCTTGAATTTGCAAAATATATTGCCGAAAGGCTGCTGCAGCCCGTAAAAGCTCCTCCGCCTACAGCAGTAACGCTTGACGGAAAATACACATACGCCGCCTTTGCGGCTTTGGTACTTCCGGCAACCTGTATCGCCCAGCCTCCGCCGCTCGGGGCAGTTGAGGTTATTGCAAGCGGAACATAATTTGAATCCATCAAAATTATGTAATCGCTTAAATTTGTTTTTACGGATGTTTTCTCTGCCGAGACTTGCAGCGCTTCCACATCGTTGCATAGCGATTCAAAGTCCCAGGTGTTTTCAAAGTTTGTAATTGCAGTGTCAATATCCGACTGACTTGCCTTTTCGCTTATCTGAGCCGTAAGTGTATCCACATCGCCGCAGAGCGCTTCAAGGCCCCAGGTGTTTTCAAATGCGTTCAGTGAGCTGTTAACATATTTTACAACGGCGCCCGCCGACGGATAATACTCCTCGCTTGCGGAATTGTCATCCGTAATTGCAGTTACCTTGCTCGATTTGTCCTCCTTGAGCTCGAGATCGGTGCCGTTAATAAGCTCAAGATTTTCCTCAAGCTGCTCCTGCTGACTCTTGATTTCATCAAGCATAGCGTAGGTATCGTCACGCAGCTTCAAGGTCGCCGAATTGGGATTTGTGTACTGTTCGTCCTCAATCGGGATACTGTCGTCTGCATAAAGCCTGATGATTTTTGTCTGGAAAATCAAGGCGGTATCCTGTCTGCCCTCAAGCTGCAATTCAAAATAGCCGTGCATAAAAATATCGTTTTTCTTGATATTCCACACAATGAGCGTTCCGTCCTCACTCACGGTTGTGCTGTCAGGCAAAATCGTATTAACTCTGTCGTTTGCAAAACGCAGATATATGGAGTAGTCTATCGCACTGTCCGTCATATTCCTGATTAAAAACTCCTCAGTAAATGCGTTGTGTTCACCGACTGTGCCGGCGTTGTCGCTGCCCGTAAATTCAACGGGCATGTCTTTTTCAAATATAATCAAATTAGTCACCTCCATCTATAACTCTAAAATTTCAAAAATTTGCATACTTCTATGCAAATTCTTAAAATCTTTTTGTTTTTTTGCAAATATGCCCCACTTGACAAATCAAAGCGACTGTTTTATTATTTCATTAAGATTAAAATGCGCAGCTTGTGACAAAAAGTTGCAGTGCCTACGCTTCAGCCAAAAGCTTGCTCTGAGTTGTTGCCCGGTAAGGAGGAAAAACCGTGGATAATCCTTATGAAGTATTGGGAATACCCGAAAACGCTGCTGACGAAGAGGTCAAGGCAGCTTATTGCAGTCTTGCAAAAAAATGTCATCCCGACAACTACATTGACAGTCCACTTGCCGATGCCGCCGAGCAGAAGATGAAGGAAATCAACGAAGCGTATGAAGCTATAATCAAGATGCGCCGCGAGGGTGCCGGTACTCAGTCAAACGATATTTACAGCTCTCACGGTAACCGCAGCAGCTATGACAATTACGATAACTTTGACAGCGACGGCGCTGACGACGATAATTTCGGCAGCGGCGGCGCAGGTTATGATAATTATGATGACTTTAACGGCTTTGACCGAGCAAGTCAAGCCGTACATAATTCCTATGAAGATGAGGACGGCTCCGCCCCCGATTACGGCGACAACTTTAATTCCCAAACGGGCGAGGACGACGATTACGGAGATGATTTTGACAACGGCTTTGACGTTCGCTCATCAAGCTCCGAATCAAACGCCGGCAAATCATCCAAAAGGAATAGCGGCGGTAAAAATAAGAAAAATAAGAAAAAGAAAAGCAAAAAATCAAATGGCAACAAAACGATTTCAATTATACTCATAGTGCTTGCCGTAATCTGTCTGATTATTGCAATAGCATTTGCCGTTTCTCAATGCAGCGACAGCGCCGACGACACCGAAAGCAGTCAACCGACAACATCTGCGGCAAGCTCGTCTGTTGCCGAAACCACAATCGAAGTGCAAACCGAGGCGCCCACTTATGAGGAACGCACCGAGGCGCCCCGAACGGAAGCTCCCACCCAAGCAACTCAGGCGCCCCAAACCACCGCGGTGCCTCAAACCACGGCTGCTCCCACCACCGCAGCGCCTGCAACCCAGGCAACAGCCGCCCCGACAACTCAGGCGTCGGCTCAGACTCAGCAGGAGGAAACATATCAAAGCTACGAAACGGAAGAGTCCGAGGAATCGGAGGCTGAGGCTCAGGAATAACAGTGGCAGCACAAATCCGAATAAATTTTAAAAATTTACAAACTTAACGATAAAGCAAAAAATTATGAAACGGAGATGTTAAAAATGGGCTGTGATCACGATTGCTCATCCTGTTCTTCAAGCTGTAAGGACAAAATGCGGAGGATTTACACGAGCCGCTTAACAAATACAGCAGTGTAAAAAAGGTTATCGGTGTTGTATCGGGCAAAGGAGGAGTAGGCAAAAGCCTTGTAACCTCAATGCTCGCGGTTACCTTCAACCGTTATGTGCAAAAAAACCGCCGTACTCGACGCCGACATTACCGGACCGTCTGTTCCGAAAGCATTCGGAATTAAAGAGAGATGTATGGGCAGTGACGAGGGTATTATCCCCGTAACAACTGAAACGGGAATTGATATTATATCAATCAATCTGCTTCTTGAAAATGAAACAGACCCCGTTGTTTGGCGCTCACCTATGATAACCGGCACGGTAAAGCAGTTTTGGACGGATGTAATTTGGAAAGATATTGACTGTATGTTTGTCGATATGCCTCCCGGAACAGGAGATGTTCCGCTGACGGTGTTCCAAAGCATTCCACTTGACGGAATTATTGTGGTCGCCTCTCCGCAGGAGCTTGTTTCAATGATAGTCCAAAAGGCTGTAAAAATGGCGCAGATGATGAATGTGCCGATTCTCGGGCTTGTAGAAAATATGAGCTATTTTAAATGCCCCGACTGCGGCAAAAAATATCAAATCTTCGGCGACAGCCATATTGACGATATCGCCGCGCAATACGGCACAAAGGTGTTGGCAAGGCTGCCGATTGATCCGGAGCTTGCCAAAAATGTGGACGACGGAAGAGTAGAATTTTTCCAAGGCGCTTATCTTGACGATGCCGCCGAGGAAATTATGAACCTTGTAAATCTCTGAGCTCGCAGCATTAAATGAAATAATCAAAATTAAACGCTCCCCGAGTAAAATCGTTATTCGGGGAGCGTGGTTTTTATCTGAGCCGCAGGAAAATTAAGCAGGACAAATCTGCGCAGCTCCGATTATTTCTTCTTGTTTTTCAAAAATTCGTCTGTGAGGTCAGCGGCATATCTGCACAGCTCTGCGCAGGGACGCGCCCTGTAATATTCCTTTGTCCTGTCGGACGGTGTGGGATCATCCTTGCCCTTTATTCTCAGACCGAGCAGCTCACGGCAAATTACAGAGCCGTTGTCCTCCCTGAACCTTTCCGCAAGAGTCTGCACCTCGTTATAAAGCTGGGTCTTTTTTTCCTTATCCTCGGTTTGACTGTAGCCGTCGGCAAGCCCCAACACCATAAACATTCCGCTGACCGTTCCGCACACCTCTCTCATTCTGCCCATTCCGCCGCCGAAAGGCGAGGAAATCATCAGCGCAGTTTCTCTGTCAAGTCCGAAATCCTCGCAAAACGCCAGCAACACAGCCTGAGCGCAGTTGTATCCGCTTTCAAAGTTCTTTTTTGCGATTTCACCCTTTGTCATATTGAACAGCCTTTCTTAAATCTTAAATTTATTTTATCATTGTCATTATAGCATCTGATTGCTTTGTTATCAATAAAATTCGGCGCCGTCCCGGTTTGCTGATGATTTTTACTTGTAGAAACACCTTTGATGTGATATACTTTTAGTAAGCTCAAATAAAAAGAAAAAGGTGATTTACATTGTCTTTTCCACAGGATAAAATACGAAATTTCAGTATAATTGCTCACATTGACCACGGCAAAAGTACACTTGCCGACCGTATACTTGAGCAAACTCATTCGGTTTCCGCCCGTGATATGGAGGCCCAGCTCCTTGACGATATGGAGCTTGAACGGGAGCGAGGAATTACAATTAAAGCTCGTGCCGTAAGCGTTACCTATGACGCAGACGACGGCGAAAAATATTTGTTTAATTTGATTGATACTCCCGGTCACGTTGATTTCAACTATGAGGTTTCACGTTCGCTTGTGGCGTGCGAGGGCGCCGTTTTAGTTGTTGACGCATCTCAGGGAATTGAAGCGCAAACTCTTGCCAACACCTATCTTGCGGTTGACAGCGGACTTGAAATTGTCCCCGTGGTCAACAAGATTGATTTGCCGAGCGCCGATCCCGACAGAGTTATTCAGGAAATTGAGGATGTAATCGGTATTCCCGCCGAGGACGCTCCGAAAATTTCGGCAAAGGCCGGCATTAACATTCACGCCGTTCTTGAAAAGGTGGTGTCCGACATTCCTGCTCCGAGCGGAGATATAAACGCTCCTCTGCGCGCGCTGATTTTTGACAGCTACTATGACAGTTACAAAGGAGTTATCATCTATGTAAGGCTCAAAGAGGGACAAATACACCCCGGCGACGAGTTCAAGCTTATGGCTGCGGGAAGTGTGTTCAACGTGGTGGAATGCGGTCTTATGCACGCCACCTCTATGGAAAAAACCGAGGGACTTTACGCAGGCGAGGTCGGATATATTGCCGCTTCAATCAAAACCATTGCCGATGCAAAGGTGGGCGACACCGTCACTCTGACCGCAAACCCTGCCGAAGAGCCCCTGCCCGGCTACCGCGAGGCTCAGCCGATGGTATTCTGCGGTATTTATCCTGTTGACGGAGCAAAGTACGGCGATCTTAAGGATGCGCTTGAAAAGCTTCAGCTCAACGATGCCTCTCTCTCGTTTGAGGCAGAAACCTCGGTTGCTCTCGGCTTTGGCTTCAGGTGCGGATTTTTGGGGCTGCTCCATATGGAAATTATTCAGGAGCGCTTAGAACGCGAATACCAGCTTGACCTGATTACAACTGCGCCGAGTGTTATCTACAGAATAACTCTCACCGACGGCACGGTGAAAATGATAGACAACCCAACGAACTACCCCGATCCGTCGCTTATAGCGCTTGCCGAAGAACCTGTTACGGATGCTCATATCTATGCGCCCAAGGAATATGTGGGCAATATTATGGAGCTTTGTCAAGACAGGCGGGGAACCTTTGTCGATATGCAGTATATTGATGCCGACCGAGTAGATTTGCATTACATTCTTCCGCTTGCCGAGATTATCTATGACTTTTTTGACACGCTGAAATCACGCACAAGAGGCTACGCTTCCTTTGACTATGAGATGAAGGAATATGTTCCGAGCAGTCTTGTCAAGCTTGATATTATGCTCAACGGTGAGGTTGTTGATGCGCTGTCGTTTATCATTCACTCGGAGAAAGCATACCCAAGGGCACGCAAAATGGCTGAAAAGCTGAAGGAAAACATCCCCCGTCAGCTCTTTGAGGTGCCTATTCAGGCGTGCATAGGCGGCAAAATCATAGCCAGAGAAACCGTTAAGGCTATGAGAAAGGATGTGCTTGCCAAGTGCTATGGCGGTGATATAAGCCGTAAGAAGAAGTTGCTTGAAAAGCAAAAAGAGGGCAAAAAGCGTATGCGGCAGCTCGGCACGGTTGAAGTGCCGCAGGAGGCGTTTATGGCAGTGCTGAAGCTCGATACGGATTGATAATATTTTTCTGTTACGTATTTTTGCTGCGCCCAAGCCTTTACCGCCACCTTCCCCTCAAGGCAATACCCTCGTCAGAGGGAGGCACGGGCTGCGGTGGAAAATTATACGAAAGTACACATTGGTATATGCTTATAGTGTTTGTGAACGCGGCGGTCACTGACCGCCGCTGCAAGGTTGCGAAAAATTATTTGTCAGTACACATTGATAAGCACCGTTTATTTTTGATTATACTTCAAAATATAATCTATCAGCTGCGCAACGCCGTCATCGTCGTTTGCGCCTACCACAATATCGGCGGCATCAAGGCAAAGCTTCGATGAATTTCTCGCCGCTGCGCCGAGTCCTGCCCACAGCACCATATCCGCATCGTTGTCTGCGTTTCCGCAGGCGGCGGTGTTTTCTTTTGGCGTTTTGAGCAATTCGCACACATACTCCAGGCCTTTGGCTTTGGTTGCGTTTTTTGCGGAAATTTCCACAAAATTTTCCGATGACGAGGTTATAAAAAGCTCGCTTGTGCTCTGCGCTATCCTATCCCTCACTGCTTCCCGTTTGCGCTTGTCGGTACAGACATATTCCACGCCGTCAAGCTCCCTTCTGTGTGTATAAATAAATTCTCTCATATTTTCAATCTTGCCGTGGGAAGCTCTGACATAATCTACATAGGCTGCGCTGCATCCGTACTTAATCGGATCATCCGTATATCTTTTATCGTTGTAGGTCCGTCCTCCGATAAACGCCTCAAAAATAAAATCCTCATCCCGTGTGATGTCAAGTATTTTAAGCACGTCGCCTTCGTCTATAACCGCCGAACGTATCCGCTTGCCGTCCTTATCGCAGACAGCGGCGCCGTTAGATGTGATTGAATAATTCAGTCCGTCAATACTCAAAATGCTTTCGGGCATCGAAGCATATGGTCTGCCGCTTGCCGCCACCACCTCAATTCCGCTTTGTATTGCCGTTTCAAGCGAACGCTTTACTCTGTCGGAAAGAGTGGAATCACTCCGCAGGGTGGTGCCGTCAAGGTCGAGCGCAAGCAGTTTGATTTTTTCTTTAATCATAATATCCTCCTTCAGATTTTTTTGCGGCAAAATTCGCTCATACAGCAGCTGCCGCACTTGGGGCTGCGCGCAGTACATACCGCCCTGCCGTGAAGCACGATTCTATGGCAAAAATCGCTGCTTTCTTCGGGAGGAAGCAGGTCGCGCAGTGCAAATTCAATTTTTTTCTGGTCTTTCAAATCGTGCAGTCCGAGCCTGTGCGTTATGCGTATAAAATGAGTGTCTACCACAACAGCAGGCTTGCCGAAAATATCTCCGCAGACAAGATTAGCAGTTTTTCGTCCTATGCCGGGCAGCTTTGTCAAATCCTCAATATTATCGGGAACAACTCCCCCGAAATCATCTCGGAGCATTTTGGCAAGCGCAACAATATCCTTGGATTTTGTCTTGTAAAGTCCGCAACTTTTTATGTACTGCGCAACCTCTTCGGGTGTGGACGAGGCAAAGTCGTCCACCGTTTTGAACCGTTCAAACAGCGCCGGAGTGACCTTATTCACCCTTGCGTCGGTGCATTGGGCTGAAAGTCGGGTGGCTATAAGAAGCTGCAGCGGGTCGGTGTATGTAAGCGAGCATATTGCGTCGGGATATTCCTTTTTGAGCGCCTCAACGGCGTTAAGTGCAATTTGTTTTTTTGTCAAAAAAATCACCTCAATTCAGTTTATCACAAATGCTTTCCTATTGCAATTAAAGCCGGAAATTGATATAATTTAGTGGTCGGTTGATGTGCAGAAGCAACCCGGCGCAGAATTCAGTGCAAGCCCCTTATTTGAATAAAACAAAATTTTTAAGGTGATTTGATGTATAAAAATTATATTTTTGACCTTTACGGAACCTTGATTGACATAAATACCGATGAGTGGAGCGACGATTTGTGGAAAAAGATGTCCGTTTTGTACGCCTATAAGGGCGCGCACTACACATATGAAGAGCTTCACAACGAATATGACAGACTTGTGGGTCTTGAAAAAGGCAAGGTAAGAAAAAGGCATCCGGAATACAGCGTGATTGACATCAAAATAGAAAAGGTGTTCAAACAGCTTTTTACTCAAAAATACGCCCGCGCGCCAAAGTCGCAGGTGAAGTTTGCCGCCGAAGCGTTCAGATGTTATTCCACAAAATACATCAAGCTTTACGACGGTGTAACCGACCTGCTCAACACGCTTAAAGCAAAGGGCAAAAAAATCTATCTTTTGTCCAACGCCCAACGCTCGTTTACCGAAAACGAGCTTAATATGTTCGGACTGACCGAATATTTTGACGGCATCTGCATAAGCTCCGATGAGGAATGTTCAAAGCCCGACAAAAATTACTTTAAAACTCTTTTTGAAAGATACGGCCTCGAAAAAACCGAATCGATAATGATAGGCAACGATTACATTTCCGACATAGTCGTCGCAGAATCCTTCGGAATTGAAAGCCGGTATCTTAAACAGAGCATCTCACCCGATAGAGACGGCGAGCTGATAAGTACCTACACCGTAATGGACGGCGACGTATACAAAATAAAAAAGCTTATTGTAAAATAGCCGTTTCCGAAAATCAAATATCTCAAGCTCTCTTTTCCCGTTTTAACCGCCGCATTGTTTTTCAGGTATAGTTTTTTCGTATGAACAAATAATAAGCTCGGGGTGAGATTATGCCTGAAATGCCTGCAAATGGCAAAATCACAGAGCCGAGGGAGCTTGAGCTTGACGAGGATTTAAACGCCTGCTCCGCTTACGACTGCACGGGGCTTATTCCGTCGGCAATTACCGACGAAAGTGAGATCGTCGCATATGAAGAAATCTATCATTATTTATCTACGCTGCCTAACACCGGCGACAGTCACGGAAATGCAAAAAACAAAACCGACTCAAAATAAGTTAAAACCACGACAGAAAATACTGCCGTGGTTTTTTGCTTTAGAAATAATTCGGGGCACGTCCCTTATTTGAAAATATTGTGTTAATTAGGATTATTATTCGCCCTTATCCGAGTCCGCGCTTTCTTTCTTCTCTCTGAATGTGAAAAATCGCTGACCGATGTAATTGAACGCTACAAACAGGCACATACCAACGAGCATAGCGATATTTGTTCTGATTTCCTCGCTTTGACCCGACAATATCCATTCCGTGAGCGGCTGGGCAAGTCCGTAAGCAAGAAAATAGCACACCGCGATATTCACAGCAAATTTAAGCACGGGCTTTATGCCCTTTTCGGTATTTTTGAATGTGAAGTGCTTGTTGAGAAAGTAGCTGACTATGCTGCCTATAATATAGCCGAGGGCAGATGAAATCCAGTATCCGTCCACAATGCCCAGCTCAGCATTTTTCAGCGGGGTCAGATTGTAAAAAACAAACATCAATCCGTTGCCCACAACCGTATTCAGAATACCGACTAAAATAAATTTCCAGAATTTTATATCAAAAAACTGTTTCAAAAAATTTTTCATTGCTCTTGGGTTTCCTTTTCATCATCGTCAAAATTTGTGAACTGCGTGATATAAATAGGCCTGTCCTTTGTTTCCATATAAATTCTGCCTATATACTCGCCGAGGATGCCGATTGACATCTCGGTAATTCCGCCCATAAACAGTATTGCGCAAAGCATTGTGACGTATCCGGGCGTTGTAATTCCGAAGAACAGTGTCTGAATGAGCGTGATTATTATGTAAATCAGAGAAATTAAGAATATCACGCCTCCCATTACTGCCGTAAATCTGAGCGGCGCCACCGAGAAGCAGGCGATTCCGTCGATTGCGTACTTAAATAAGCTTGAAAACTTCCACGTCGTTTTTCCGAGCTGACGATCAACTGTTTTAAAGGAAATCCACTTGGTATTAAAGCCTACCCAGGAAAAAATACCCTTTGAAAAACGCTGAACCTCGCTCAGCTCCATTATGGATTTTACCATTTGACGTGTCATCATCCTGTAGTCCATTGCGCCGTAGGGCATTTTAACATCCGTCATCTTGTTTGAAAGCTTAAAAAACAGCTTTGAAAAAACACCGCGAAACGCACTCTCGCCCTCTCGGGAATCTCTCCTGGTGGCGCAGCAGTCATAGCCCTCTTTTTCAAGCGCCTCTAACATCTGCGGAAACAGCTCCGGCGGATGCTGCAAATCAGCATCCATTACCGCCGCATAATCTCCCGTTGAGTGCTGAAGTCCGGCATACATAGCGGCCTCCTTGCCGAAATTGCGGGAGAACGATATATATTTTATATTATCAAATTTATCCGCAAGCTTTTTAATTACAAGATATGTTTTGTCACGGCTTCCGTCGTTTACGAGGATATACCTGAATTTATATTCCAGCAGAGAAGCTATTACCTTGTTCGTCTGGATAACAAAATTCTCTAAGCCCTCTTCTTCATTATAGCACGGAACAATTAAATCAACAGTTTTCATTGCATCACCTTTTATCTGTGCGCTTTTCAGTATGCAAAATCACATAATTTTTTATCTAAAATAAACAAAATAAATCAGATTATCTTTGATTTAAATTATATCACGACTCTGCGCAATTTGCAAGAAAAAGCAAAATCATTCGGAAAGGTGACTTTCTTGCCTTTTAACGTGGCAATTTAGAGAATAACACTGTTTTTAACGGTTGGGTCGGCTGACATTTTTTGATTTTTTGCAAGTTTTAAAAATTTTTATAATGTTTTTATTTACCTCAGAGGAAATTCGTGATAAAATAAAATGGTATCGGTGTAGCTTGTAAAAGCTCGCCTTTGATTCAGTAATTTTCGGAGGTTATTGATAATATGGCCACAGCAAAAGCTTTGAAGAAGCCCGACTCCTTTTCCAAAAAGCCCAAGGGTAAAATTGCGGGATTCTTTATAAACAATTTATTTATTATTCTTGCGTTTGCCGTCCCGTTCATATTGATGACGACAGCGTTTGCTATTATGGAGGTATCGCCCTTCGGCGACAAGCAAATTCTTGTTACCGACTTGTGGCATCAGTATTATCCCTTCCTTGTGGATTTTCAGGAAAAGCTCAAGAACGGCGAATCGTTGTTTTGGTCGTGGACTCAGGGCGGAGGCGTCAATTACTTTGCGCTGATGTCCTACTACCTTGCCGGACCGATGAACTTTTTAGCCGTATTTGTTCCGAGTGAATGGCTGAGAGAATTTTTGATGTTCTCGGTAGTTACCAAGGTTGCGTGCGCCGGAATGTTTACGGCAATCTTTTTGCGCAGCGTGTTTAAGAAAAACGACTTCTCGCTTGTTTTCTTCGGCTGCTGCTTCTCGTTCTGCGCTTTCTTTATGGGCTACTACTGGAATACAATCTGGCTTGACACCGTGTGCATCACTCCGCTTGTCGCCCTCGGTGCGGTTGCTATGCTTACCGAAAACAAATTCAGACTTTACACCGTCACCCTTGCGGTTTCACTTATGTCAAACTACTATATAGGCTTTTTTACCTGTATTTTTGTACTCCTTATTTTCATTACATATAACATTGTAAAATGGGAGAGTGTAAGGGTTTTCTTTAAAAAGCTCTTGAGAGTTGCCGTTTTCACGGTAATTGCAATAGGCATTACGGCATTTTTCCTGCTTCCTGCCTTTTTTGCGCTGCAAAACACCAACGCCTCGGGCAGCTCGTTTCCCTCAACCTTTGCAATCAATATAGGCGACACAAACGACTTGCTCGGCGTGCTTACGGCCTTAAAGGAAATTCTCTCTAACCTCATCACCTTTATTGAGCCTGCCACCAAGGAGGCCGACGCTCTTCCGAACATTGCCTGCGGAACCACCGCTTTGGTGCTCGGTATATTCTTCTTTACCTCAAAGAAAATCAAAACCAAGGAAAAAATCGTGGATCTCTGCCTGCTGTTCTTTATGGTTATCAGCTGCGTTATCAGACAGCTTGACTACATCTGGCACGGCTTCCACTTTACCAATATGATTCCCTATCGCTTCAGCTATTTAATCAGCTTTGTGCTGGTTGTAATGGCATTCAGAGCGTTTATGCTGATTGAATACAGCACTCCTCTCGACGTAATTCTCACCGCCCTGGTTGCAACGCTTGTTATCCTGCTCTCCGTCGGAACACAGGAGGTTTACACTATAGTCGGCACGGCTGTCATAGCTGCGGTAATCTGCATTGTAATGCTTCTCTACACAAGGCGCATAGTTCCAAAGCAGGTGTTGTCAATAGTGCTTGCGGTAGTCGTCATAGGCGAGAGCGGTGCGACCGCCTACATAGGCGTAAAGACTACCACCGTTACGGGCACATATGATTATCCCAGAGGCGAAGATGACACCGAAAACATTGTAAACACAATGAACGAGTTTGAAAGCTCAACAACAGAGCTGTGGAGAGCAGAGGTAACCTCTACCCAAACTCTCAACGACGGCTCTCTCAACGGCTACAACGGTCTTTCTATGTTTAACTCAATGGCAAACGTAAGCATAACAAAATTCTTTGAAAACTTCGGAATGATGGGCTGGAAAAGCGGAAACCGCTACACCTATGTGGAAAGCTCCCCTCTTACCAACACGTTTATGAATCTGAAATATATCATTTCACGCAACGGAAATTACCAAAATACCTATGACTTAACCGAGGTATACAGCTCCGGCAATGAGCTGCTGCTTGAAAACGAGCATTATATTCCGATGGGCTTTATGGTAAACAGCGATTTGCTCGACTGGGAAATAAACGAAAATGAGGATCAATTTAATCCCTTTGACCAGCAAAACCTGTTCTTTAAGCTCGCTACGGGAGTGGATGAGGATATTTATACTCCGCTTGAGGTTGTTTCGCAGGGCCACACGGATTATTCAGAATTTCCGGTAAATAAAACCGCCTACGGCAACTACACCTACACCTGTTCCGATTCCACCGTTACTCCGCACGTAAAATGGAATTATGAGGCGCCCGAGGACGGTCTATACTGTATGTATGCCGATATTGACGGCGGAGATGACGTTACCGTTATGGTAAACGACGTTTTGCAGCCGAACACCTACGGAATGGGACGTTCCTACATAGCCTGCATCGGTGAATTTAAAAAAGGCGACAAAATCTCAATTTATGCAGAGCTTGAAGAGGGACAGTCGGGCAGTGCGCAGGTATATGTAAATCTGTTCAATTCAGATGTTTTTGAAGAGGGCTACGAGGTTATCAGCACCGATGTTATGACCACAACCGAGCTGAGTGGAAACACAATGGAAGGAACTATTGACGTCAGCGAGGACGGACTGTTTTACACCTCGGCTCCGTATGAAGACGGCTGGACTGCATATGTGGACGGCAAAGAAACCGAGATTACCCCCGTGGGCGATGCGCTGATTGCCTTTAACCTGACCGAGGGCAGTCACTCAATCAGGCTCGTTTATTATCCGAAAGGATTTTGGATAGGTCTACCCGTAACGCTCATTTGCGTAACGGCGTTTGTAGGAGCCTGCGTCTACACCTACATTTATAAGAAAAGCAAAAGAAAAAAAGAAGATAAAAACAAAAAAATAAAACAGTAAAATCAATCGCAGCAAAAAGGCAGACTCGTCATTACAGATGAGTCTGCCTGATTTTTTATTCATACCTTTATACCTTGCAGTAATTTTTACTGCGGCTAATTCTTTGCCTTTTCTATTTTATCAAGGGATATTTGATTTATTTCACGCTGAAGGTCACGCAGATACGGAGAAAACTGACTTTCTGTATATCCGTACTGCGGATTAAGTTCATATTCAAGTGGAAGCCACGTTCTGATGTCCGCCTCATTGTGAGAAACGGCAGCTTCAAGCTTATCGAGCGCCGAAAAAAGCTTTGCCTCCGTTGTGCTTTGATCAATAATCTCTTTGTGGAGCGCCAAAAGCTCGGTGCTGTAGGGCTCGGGCAAAGAATTTATCCAATCGGAAAAAACCTCCTGCTCCACCTCTTCATCGTTTTTTGTTTTGATAAACGACGGAATGTCCCCTGTAAAGGATTCGCCTATATCGTGAAACAGACACATTTTAATTACCTTATCAATATCCGCCCCGGGAAATTCATCCTTTACAAAGTATGCCAGCAGAGCTAATCTCCAGCTATGCTCAGCAATACTCTCTCTTCTGCCGCTCGGCAGCCAAGAATGGCGGGTATTTTCCTTTAGTTTTGACGCAGTACCAAGAATTTTAATGAGTTTTTCGGGTTTCATAAAAAATCTCCTGTCAAAATGGTTGAATTTAAAATTGATAAAATAACTTGGGGCAAGTCTTATTTGAATATTTTATAACTTATGCAAAGATGTCTCCCGCCTCTAAGGCGGCGGATGCCATTCATCATTTCAGTGGGAGCTGTAATCTCCCACTGAAACACTGAGGAGTTAACGCTCCCCTTTGCAAGCTGCAATCTATCGCAAGCTCTGTTTCAAGCGAGCTTGACAGAGCGTTGCTCCGATTTAAATCAGCCTGAGGTTACGCTGTTGCTGTCGGCTGACGCGCTTGCAATATAGGTTTCGTAATCCATAATGTTCCAGTCCTGCTTTTTTTCCTCGGTGACCGGAAATACTCGAAAAAGCATTGTGCTGTTGTCACTGTTTTTGCTGTCCTCATCGGTACTCAGGCTGTAAATACAACCCTGATACCACAAAGACTGTGCGTCCTCAAAGGTGGTGCGGTAAAATATATCCTGCAAGGCTTCAATACTGCTGCTCGGAAATCCGCAGGCGGCGGCTGCCATAGCCGCACACCTTTCAAGGATAACATCGCTGTAGTTTTCGTCCTCATTTTGAGATACAAACACGCTCATTGCCGTTCCGCAGCCTACATTTACCAGCTTTTCGGACTCGGCTTCTACCGTAGCCGTAAAATTATACTTTTCACAGTCATAGTAGTAATATTCAAGCTCTACGCCGTTTGTGTCGCTGTCAGGCTCACCGGTGACCGTCCATTTATCCGTTTCAAGATATTCTCCGCCGATTTTTTCGATAATTTCATTATATTCATCGGTAAATTCTTCAAGAGTAAGTGCAAAGCGCATACCGTTTACGTTGCCGCTTTCCTCCAGGGCGTCGTCATTCTGTGCCGGATAAATTTGGTCTGAGGTGGAATCCTTATTAGGTTCGTTTATATTATCTATTGCAGTGTCACCCGATGAACACGCCGACAAAATGAAAATCACGGCGGTCAGCAGTAAGACTATCGGAGTTTTTTTCATTGTTCCCTCCGGTTTTTATTCAGCCTCGGTCGGTTCTTCCGGAGCTTCATCCTGATCTTCGTCAGCTTCTGTTGTGTTGTTCTGAGGTTCATCACCGTTTTCGGTGCTTTCCTTTTCCTCCTCGTGAGGCAAACGGGCTATAGTGATTACCCTGTCATCTCCGCTTACCTTCATAAGCGTAACGCCCTTTGACGGACGTGAGCAAAGTCTGACGGACTCTGCGGCAATTCTTATGATTATGCCGTCACGTGAGATTATGATTATGTCATCATCAAGGTCAACAACCTTGATTGCGGCTACATCGCCGTATTTTTCAACGTGGTAATTCGTAAGACCCTTTCCGCCTCGGCTCTGAATACGGTAATCATCCGGATTTGAAAGTCTGCCGTAGCCTGTTTCGGACACGGTAAGCACAAGTCCTCCCTCACGCACAACGCTCATTCCCACTACGCAGTCGCCTTCTTTAAGTGTGATTGCCTTAACTCCCCTTGACTGTCTGCCGGTGGGACGGACGTCTGTTTCCTTAAAGCGGATAGCCGCGCCCTTTTTAGTTGCCACAATCACCTGATTGCTGCCGTCGGTCATTCTTACCCAAGCCAGCTCATCGCCCTCGTTAAGCTCAAGTGCAATAAATCCGCCCTTTCGGGATGTGTTGTAGGCATTGAGAACAATTCTCTTAACTATGCCCTGCCTTGTTATCATAATGAGGTACTTATCTTCGCTGAATTCGGATACCTTTATCATTGAGGTTACCTTTTCATCCGGAGTAATTGGCAGCAGATTTGCAATATTGATGCCCTTTGACTGTCGGCTTCCCTCCGGAACCTCGTAGCATTTCAGCCTGTATACCCTACCCTTATCCGTAAAGAACAGTACGTAATCGTGAGAATTTATAATAAACATTTCGGATGCCACATCCTCCTCACGGCGTGACATACCGGAAACTCCCCTGCCGCCTCTGTGCTGTATTTTGTAGGTATCGGCAGCAAGACATTTTACATATCCGAACTGAGTAAGCGTAAGAACGCACTCCTCCTGCGGAATTAAATCTTCTATATCAACCTCTCCGCTGACTGCGCAAATTTCCGTGCGTCTGGGGTCGGCATATTTGTTGCGTATAGCCGTAAGCTCCTCCTTGACAATTTCAAGCTTTCTTGTTTCGCTTCCGAGAATTTCAAGAAAATCTTTGATTTTTGCGTGGAGTGCGTTAATTTCGTCCTCAATTTTGGTGCGCTCCATATTTGTGAGCTGACCGAGCCTCATCTGAACAATGGCCTGAGCCTGAACCTCATCGAGTCCGAAACGCTCCATAAGCGCCGTTCTTGCTGTGGGCAGGTCCTTGCTGGAACGAATAATTGCAATAACCTCGTCGATAAAGTCGATTGCAATTTTTAAGCCCCCAAGAATATGTACTCTGTCCTGAGCCTTCTTTAAATCAAACTCGGTGCGGCGGCGGATAATATCCTCCTGAAATTCAATGTAGCATTGAAGCATTTCCTTGAGTGAAAGAATTTTAGGCTCGCCGTCAACGATTGAAAGCATAATTGCGCCGAAGGTTGTCTGAAACTGAGTATATGAGAACAGCTGATTTAAAACAATTTGCGGAGAAGCCTCGCGCTTAATGTCAATTTCAATGTGCATACCGAGTCTGTCGGAATGGTCCTCTATGTTTGAAATACCCTCAATGCGCTTTTCTTTGACTAAGTCGGCTATATTTTCAATAAGTCTTGCCTTGTTTACCTGATATGGAAGCTCGGTAACTATAATTTTAAATCTTCCGTTTTTAGTTTCGACTATTTCGGTTTTTGCCCTGACGGTAATTTTGCCCTTGCCGGTGGCATAAGTGGCTCTTATTCCGCTTCTGCCCATAATTATACCGCCCGTCGGAAAATCGGGTCCGGGCATATATTCCATAAGCTCCGGCAGCTCTGCATCGGGATTTTCAATAAGCGCGCAGGCTGCGTCTATGGTTTCACCGAGGTTGTGCGGCGGAATATTTGTAGCCATACCAACCGCAATACCGCTTGAACCGTTTACAAGCAGGTTTGGAAAACGGCTCGGCAAAACAACAGGCTCCTTGAGTCTGTCGTCATAGTTCGGGATAAAATCAACGGTTTCCTTATCAATATCGGTGAGCATTTCCATAGAGATTTTGCTCATTCTTGCTTCCGTATAACGATAAGCGGCAGGCGGATCGCCGTCTACGGAGCCGAAGTTACCGTGGCCATCAACAAGCATATATCTCATTGAAAAGTCCTGTGCCAGTCTTACCATTGCATCGTATACGGAGGCGTCGCCGTGGGGGTGATATGCACCGAGCACGCTTCCGACGGTATCGGCGCACTTATGATACGGCTTTGAGGGTTCAAGTCCTCTTTCATACATAGTGTAAAGAATACGTCTGTGAACGGGCTTTAAGCCGTCACGCACATCGGGAAGCGCACGGGCTACGATTACACTCATAGAGTAATCAAGAAAGCTTTTGCGCATCTCCTTTTGCAGGTCAACATCAATTATTTTCTTTTCAATCTGCTGTTCGTTATCCATATTGTCCATATTATCCATCTTAATTTACCTCTGAAGTTATATTACTGCGCTGATTTTTTTAAACAGCTCAGGCATTCGTTTTTTAATGTTGCAGGGACGGAAGTTTTTTGTGTCAACAAACCCGTGCTCGGTTGTTCCGTAGCCGAGCTCGGTTTCTGTCCGGTCGTCCTCAATTCTCTTGACGGTGTAGGAAAATATTATTCTTGCAGCAGTTATAAAAATAACCTTGGTGCGGATAATAAGCTCGTCCTCATACAGTGCAGGCAAGCCGAAATGACAGGTCAGGTTGATCAGCGGAGTCATTACTCCGGCTTCCTCCATCTCGGAATAGCTTGTACCGAACATCTTAATATAGTCGCTTCTGCCGACCTCATACCAAATAGGATAATTTGAATGATGAGCAATGCCCATTTTGTCGGTTTCTGCATATCTTACGGTTATTTTCGTTCGTGAATGCACAAAATCACTTCCTTAAAAAATCAAAGAGTAATATATTTTTTATCGGGCAATAATTTTTTTGTATTGCAACGCTGTATTCTTAAATTATACATCGAGATTTTGAACGTATTTTGCATTTTGCTCAATAAACTCACGGCGAGGCTCAACCTTATCGCCCATAAGAATAGTAAAGGTTTCGTCAGCCTCCTCGGCATCGCTGAGCTCCACACGGAGCATAAGCCTTGTATCCGGGTTCATGGTGGTTTCCCAAAGCTGTTCGGAATCCATCTCACCAAGACCCTTGTAACGCTGTATTTCTGTTTTGCCCTCAATCTGAGCCAAAATTTGGTCACGCTCGATATCCGAATAAGCATATTTGTGCTCTTTACCCTTTGTTACTCTGTAAAGAGGCGGCTGAGCAATATAAACGTGGCCCTGTTCAACAAGTGGCCGCATATATCTGAAGAAAAATGTTAAAAGCAGAGTTCTGATATGAGAGCCGTCAACATCGGCATCCGCCATAATTATAACCTTGTCATAACGGAGCTTGGTTATATCAAAATCATCACCGATGCCTGTTCCGAGTGCGGTTATAACCGGCATAAGCTTGTCGTTTCCATAAACTCTGTCTATTCTTGCTTTTTCCACATTCAACATTTTACCCCAAAGAGGTAGAATTGCTTGAATTCTTCTGTCTCTTCCTCCCTTTGCGGAACCGCCTGCGGAATCTCCCTCAACGATAAATATTTCGGTTTCACTGCTGTCGCGCGACTGACAGTCGGCAAGCTTTCCGGGGAGCTGCGCGGATTCAAGAGCCGATTTTCTTCTTACGTTTTCCCTGGCTTTTCTCGCAGCCTCTCTGGCGCGGGCGGAAGCGAGAACTTTTTCAAAAATTGCTTTTGATACGGCAGGATTTTCCTCAAGATAAATCATAAGCTTCTCTCTTACAAGCTTATCTACCATAGTACGGACTTCCGTGTTGCCGAGCTTTGCCTTGGTCTGACCTTCAAACTGAGCTTCCTTCAGCTTTACGCTTACTATTGCGGTAAGTCCCTCTCTTACGTCCTCACCGCTCAGGTTTTTATCATTATCCTTGAACTTTCCGAATTTGCGCGCGTATTCGTTCATAACCGTGGTAAGCGCACGCTTAAAGCCTTCTTCGTGGGTACCGCCGTCGGTGGTGTGTATGTTGTTTGCAAATGTCAGAATATTTTCATTATAGCTTTCGTTGTATTGAAGGGCTATTTCAACAGAAATTGTATCATCGGCATTTGTTGACGAAAAATAAATTACATCCGGATGAATAACCTCAAGAGAGCGTTTTTTGTGAATAAAATCTACAAAGCTTTTGATACCGCCCTCGTAAACATAATTATTTTTAATAATATTATCTGAGTCACGCTCGTCGCGAAGCTCAATATGTATGCCTGCATTCAGAAATGCCTGCTCACGCAAGCGCCTTTCAAGCACTGCATAATCATATTCCGTGGTTTCCTTGAATATTTCCGGATTGGCTTTAAACCGTACCTCGGTACCCTTGATGTCGGATTTTCCGATTTTTTCAAGCTCGGTAACAATTTTGCCTCTTTCGTAGCGCTGAAAATAAACATCTTCTCCGTCGCAGACCTTGACCTCAAGCCATTCGGAAAGCGCGTTAACTACCGAAGCGCCCACTCCGTGCAGACCGCCGGAAACCTTATATCCGCCGCCGCCGAATTTGCCTCCTGCATGCAGAACGGTAAATACTACCGTTACCGCAGGAAGTCCCGTCTTGCTGTTAACGCCCACGGGAATACCTCTGCCGTTGTCGGTAACACGGATAATGTTGCCCTCTTCAATCACAACGTCAATCTTTGTACAGTATCCGGCAAGAGCCTCGTCGATAGAGTTGTCTACAATTTCATATACAAGGTGATGAAGACCTCTCGGACCCGTTGAACCTATGTACATTCCGGGGCGCTTTCTTACAGCCTCAAGTCCCTCAAGCACCTGTATTTCATCGGCGCCGTATTCCTGCTCAACCTTAGTCATTTCGTTGCTTTCAACACTTTCGTTACTTTCGATACCTTCAACACTTTCATTGTTTTCAATATTTTCAAAATTATCCAAAACAGTTTACCTCCGTTTATCTTTGAAAAACCGCTCGTTCGATTTTTTTATTCATTCTGCTTTATTTTTGTTTTTTTACGTTTTTTTCAGCCTTATCGGATTTATTCTCTTTTTTATTACTTCCTTTGTATGTAATAAAAAAGGGAATAAGCAAGACTCCGACTGCCACCAAAATAATATTGGTTGCCAGCAAAAACAACAGGCTCAGGCTCGGAGTTATATAAAGCTGAGCCAAATTAAGGGCGGCGGCTGCGCAAATTACAAGCAAAGCCAAAACAATTATGCCCTTTTTAGATATATTAAATTCCTTTTTGTAGTGATAGCATATCTGTTTTTTCTTAAAAGCCGTTTTCTTTACCTCGGAATATCTGTATATCGTACTGTAATGGGGACAAACAGGCAATTTTAACATAATAACGCATCAGAACCTTCTGTTAGAGGAATATTTGTTTCCGTCGGTTTTCTTATTTTTTTTAACGTGAGAATCGGAATCAACGGGAATATAGTGCTGTCTGCCGTAAACTGCCTCCGAGTGAATTTTCTTAAGAGGCACATCGGCGGAGGCGTGGTCGTCGCTCACGTCATTTATTATCGGCACATAGCTTTTGCTTGTGTTTTCTATTCGTGCCGAATCTGAAATACTCTCATTATTTTGAAGCTTTTTTCTTGCTTCGTTTCTTTCCTCTTTTATCCTGTTAAATACGTCGTTATTCATTTTAAACTGAGAATCTTCTGAAGGAGCTGATTTAAAGTCGCTGCTGTCAAATTTATTCATTTATTAATTTTTCAGATTATCCGAATACTCAAATCCCGCCTTTTTTGCCTCAATGGATTTTTTATATTTTTTAAGAGGCTCAAAATACAGAAATTTAGGTGTAATCATCATAAAAATAATCAGAGGAACAGCCACGAGGACAACTCCGAAAATATTGCTTGCAAGCCCGGAATAAAGCCAGCCCGCCATTATTCCGAGGGTGACAAGCGCAAACACGGCAAAAAGCAGATAAATAGTTTTGTTTACAACAACCCTGCTTTCCTTTCCGCATCTTTCACAAAAATATTCGCCTTTTCTTCTGCATGAATATGCCGAAGAATAGGATACTCTCCTTTCGCAGTAAGGACATCTCTTAACCTTCATAAGATTACCTCCCTTTTTATTCAATAAATTACAGATTTTAAATGATAAGCTTTTGCTTATTAAACAAGCGGTTGCTCAGGGTTTTTGTTGAAATCTGACTGATATATACGGTTGTTTTGCTGTTTTCCTCACATACAATAAACGATTTCGGCAGCTCGTAGGATACATTGACCACGCAGCTGCTTTTTTCAGCATTTGCAAGATAATCTCTCGCTCTTTTTGAAACCGTGCAGGCATCAATATCAAATATTCCGACGATTGATTCGGCGGTAATTACCGTATCCTGTCCCAAATGAAGATACATTACAAAACCTCTCCGTTTTTAATATAAAATACCCTGCCGTCTTTGAGCTGTTCCTTATTGGATTTTTCACAGCAGGTAATGAAAACCTGACAGTCCTTAAGCTCATTAAGCAAAAAATCTTGTCTGCCCGTATCAAGCTCCGAAAGGACATCATCGAGCAGAATAACCGGATTTTCACCTGTTCTTTCCTTCAAAATTGAGGCTTCCGCAAGCTTTAACGACAGCACCGCACTGCGCTGCTGCCCCTGAGATGCGTACATTTTTGCATTTTTATCGTTAATCAGTATCTCAATATCATCTCGGTGCGGACCGAAATTTGTCACACCTAAGCGAATATCGTCTTTTTTATTGTTTTTTATTTTTTGCCGCAGCTTCTGCGCTATTGTACCGACATCGTCATTTTCGTCAATATCCGCAGAGGATATATATCTGATTTTAAGCTTTTCGCTTTTCTTTGAAATTCCGCTGTGATAAGCAGCCGCGCGTGTTGAGAGCATTTTAACATAATCCATTCTATTCTTTATTAGCAGCGCGCCGTTTTTTATCAGTGGTTCATCCCAAATATCAAGGGTATCCTCAAGAGAAGGCCTGTGAAAAATATCCTTTAAAAGTGAATTTCTCTGATTTAAAATTCTGTTGTATTTTGAAAGAATTACGGCGTTTTTTATTTTTTACAGGCAAACGGCG
>JAJQDK010000101.1 GCA_021202245.1 Clostridiales bacterium | reverse complement strand
ACCGCTTCAACAACCGCAGAAACAGGAGATAGCCCCGGAATCGCCAGCACTCCGGCTCCGCCCCGCTTAAACAGCTCAAAAATCCGCGCTACCAGCTCCGTGCAGTCCTCTCCGTACAGCTCGCCCTCACCGCTGATTTTCATATTTCTTCTGCCCAAATTCTGTATGTACGACGTTCCGTAGAGAGCCTTCAGCTCACTTACCTCGCTGTCGCACTCAAATGTTATTTCTCTCGGATTATGGTGCCACTGCACGCCGTTAAATCTCATCGGAGCCAAATTCATCTCAGTCTTGCCTCCTCTTCCTCGGAAAGCCTGCGGCTGTATCTGCGGCTTTCCCTTTCAAGCATATCGCTCATATTCTCTGCATCGTAGGTCTGCGTGCTTTTCTGCGCAAGACCGTACATTTCAGTCAGATTTTCGTTCATTTTACATTCCTCTCCTCTGCGTTTATCACAACCGTATATTCTATTTCGCTCTTTGGATTTATTACGCTCTCAATGCTTTTGAGCGTGCAGTCCGAATACACAACCGTTTCGCCCTCCTGCGAAAGCTCAAGGCTGTCAAAGCTCTGAAGCGAATAAAAAATATTCTCGCCCTCGCTGTACATATTCAGGGTAATCTCATAGCTGTTTTTCACCGTCCTGTAAACGGGAGCGTCCGTCAAAAACTCCTTTATCTCTGCAATGCTGCTGCTTAAGGCGCAGCCGACTCTGCTCACTCCTCCGAGTATCTCTGAATTTACCCTGAGGACAACTTCCTCGCCCTTTGAAAAGGCAAAATCGCTCATACTACGCCTCCTCGCACAAATAGAACTCAATCGCAAAATTAACCGTTCTGCATATTGAATTCATATCGGGGTCAAATTCAATGGACGAGGCGCCGATATCCGTAATTATTTTCTCGGTATCGGCGCTTTTCAGCCCCGCCATAAGCACCGACACCGTTTCCGACAGTCCGCTGCCGTTCTCCGTTGCAGGCGCATAAACCCTGATTTCCGCCTTTGCGCGGTACCGCTCTCCCTTTACCGTTGAGGACAGATAATCGCCTATATGGCTTTTTGTCAGCGCCGTATCGGTCAATGAAACCACCGCCAAAAGTCCCGTCACGGGCATCTCAATATCGTGCGTTCCGTATTCTCTGACAAACCGCAGCGGCTTCAGCTCATCAATCATTTTCAGCCTGACAATAATGCCGTCAACCTGTTTTTCAATCTGATTCATAATCATCCTCCAGTGCCTCGCCGTAGGGCAGCAAAATTGCCCAAACATATACCGGTCGGTTCATAACATAATATGTTTCGCATCTCTTAACAATATATTTTCCCGCCTGCGTTTCTATTACGGAGCTATTCATACTCAGCGGACAGTCAACAGGCCCGATGTAAAGATACTTTTCGGTGTTTCTCAAGCCTGTTGAGATGTACTCTCCGCCCACGTATATCTTGCTCTTGAACTGAAACGGCTCCACAAACGCTGTTGTGCTGCTGCTTTTGCCGTTTTCGCTCACGGCTACCTTGCATCCGTATCTTTTTATTGTTCCGCTTACCGAGTCAAAAATACTCACCGTATCACCCCGAACAAAAATCCCTCTGTCCCGGAGGAGCCCGTATTATCCGCATCGTCTGCGTTATCTTCATCCTCCGAGTCGGCAACGGCTATCAAATCCGCTGCGCCGCCTGCGTATTCCTGCCACAGGCTTTCGGCTCTGCTTTTAATGTCGGTGGGCGACGTAATTTGTACGTCACCCGCCGTAAAAGAGGTTATATCTTCGTCATTGCACAGAGAATACAGCTTAAACGCATAGACGGCGCACAGCATTTCAAGACGTCTTTTGTCGTCGTCGTTCAAATCATCCCTGATAAGATGATTTTCAATGTAGCTGCAGGCGTCCTCGACCAACGGTCGCCATTTGTAGATACCGCTGTTGTCAAGCCCCGACACAAGCGCAAAGCGCGGAATTACATTTGCAATGTTCAAGCAATCACCTCATCAGCACGAAATAACCCTTGAAGCGTCCGTAAAGATTTTTGAAAATCCTGCGGTGCAGGTAATAGCCGCACGCTCAAGCTGTCTGTCAATCAGCTTGTCATAATCGGTCATAACTCCGCCTGCCTGCACCATTTCAAGCGCACAACTTCTGTCCAGACCGATAATGCTGCCGCTCTCAAGCTCCGGAGCGTGCAAAAGCGAAGCGCCCAGAGGCGTAATCATTTTGCCCGTGCTCTGAAAGCTGAGTCCTGCGTTTGAATCCTGCATCTGAGAAAGCGAAAGCAGCTTCTGCATTTCCTCCGTGGGAGCAAGTATTGTGTTAAGCTCATAGGGAGAAAGCTCCGCCCAAAGCTTGAGAATATCGGCATATTCAAGCTCTCCGCCCGTTGCCGAGCCGATAACCTCCGCCGGATTGTCGTTTCCGTCGCCGTTGACAAGAACGTCTATGGTGTCCTTAAGCTGAGCCCTCGCTATGTATGCGCCGATCTGATTAAGCGTTACGGTAAACAAATCAAGCCGCTGAAATCTGAGCGCCTCATATGAAGCCACCAGCATTCTGCCTCTTTTGCGGAGCTTAACAAGGTTTTCCCTCGTTTTGACCGCCGTCTGCGGAATGTATGCTCCCTCGTTTACCACCTTGAGAGTTTTTTCGTCCTCGCTCGGTGCCGAAACAATACTGCGGTAGTCCATACCGTCAATATCCGTCACCGTAGCGACAAGGTTGGGGAGAATGTCGGCACGCTCCATACCCTGCTTTACCGCTCTGCTCACATATTCGGGAAAAAGCGCCGATGAATTTGAAGTCTGAAAGAACTTTTCAACGCAGTCGCTTCCCTTTCCGCTCACCTTTATATCAAATCGCTTAAGCTGACGGGAAAAGGCGTCAAGCCCCTCAAGAGCGGTGCCTGCATAGTTTTCCGACGGGTCAAGCCCCTCAAGCACCTCCGTAAGACTTTTTTGCCCTGATACATTCCCTTTTCCAAAGTAATATTTTCAAAATTTGCCATTTTTTCTGCCTCCTGTTATTATATATATAGTAGCTGCTGCCGGTTAAAGAATAAAGCCTATCGAGTCTGCGCTTGAATCAACCACAAGATACTCTCTGCCTGCGGTGTTTACCGCCACTGCGCCGTCCGAGGATGCCGCAAGGCTTTTGTATCCGACTGCAATTTTTGAGTCTGCGTTCATTGTTACATATCCGCTGAGCTGTACTGCGGCATAGCCGTTGCGCACGCCTATGCACACTCCGCAAAAGGCTTCTCCGCTTTCGCATGCCGCAACCGTGCCGTCTGCACTCATTTTTACGGGAACTCCCGCCTCGGTAATGCTCTCATCCGCTGAAAATGTTACGACGTTTTCGCCATATCCGTTAAAATTTACATTCATATTTTTTACCTCCGTTAAATTAAATCGTGAACTGACCGTTCAGGTCGGTTCTGTTCCTGTCCTTAGCTTTGCTGTTATAAAGCTGCGGAGCAACCGGAATCACCCTGCTCCTCTTCTTTTCAAAAGCCGTCTTAAACTCGTTGAGCTGCGCAACCGTCATTGACCTTGCCGCACTCTCCATTGTGTCCCTCGAGATGTCGGGCTGTACCACAGCCGACAATCTCAGCACCTCGCCGACAAGGCTTTCACGGTAATAAACGCCGTCCTTAGCCGACTCCTTGAGATTGCTTATATATTCGCATAGTCTTTCGCAGTCCTTTTTGCCGAGGGCAACGCCCTCTCCCTGCTCAATACCTTTAAGAATTTCCTCCGTTTTCATTTCCTTCCCTTCCTTTGCAAACGACTTTGTAACTCCTGCCCTTGTCTGCGCCGGCACCGCCACAAAGCTCCATTCGTAGGCGTCGCGCGGATTAACAAGCTCTCCGCAGCAGAGCTTTCCGCCGTACACCTCTCCCTTTCGGTGGGCGCACTCTCCTATTCCTTCGCCGCAGACGCTGCACCTGACTCCGTCCACGGCGCAGCCCACGCTTACCTCCTTGACAATTCCGCTGTCAAGAGCAAGCATAAGCTCCTCTGTTTTGTCGCTTATCGGCATATATGCCCTTGCCCTGAGCCTGTAATAATCGTCGCCTGCCGCCGTCGTCTGACCCGGCACCGCCTCAACGCCGCAGGCAAAAATCCTTGCGGTCTGGTTTTTTGCGCTGGGCTCGTGGTCAAAAATTCCCGTTTTGCCCACAAACAGCTTTTCAAGCTCAAACAGCGCCTCCGTTGTAAAGCGTTCTCCGTCACGGTCAACATCATTGTCGCACAGGATTACCGAAAATACATACACCTCGTCCTTTTCAAGCGTTCTGCGTGTGTAGCCGTTAATAAGCTCCATTTCTTCGTCGCTGATTTCGCCGGCTCCCTCGCTGCGCACTATGCCCGAAACGCTTTCCTTTTTCAAAATATCCTTATTCATCACTTACCTCCGTTTTGCATTGGCTCTCAATCTGCATTGCCTGCGCATTATTGAGCCTTGCCTGAGAAAGCTCAACCGCATCCTGCAAATTGATATTGTTCCACTCAATCTTAAATCCGCTGTCGTAGCCGTTAAGCCTGAGCTGAGCGGCTATGACCTTTGAAATCACCGGCTCCGTTACCGTTCTGTAATATTCAAGCTCGCTTGTAAGAATATCCGCCTGCTGCTCGCTCATTTTTTCGGTACTCGACCATGACAAGCCGAGCAAAAACGGCGGTATTCCCAGCTTTGCGAGTATCTGCTCCATAATCTGTCTTACCGGAACCTCGCAGTCGGGCATTTGGCTTTCCGAGCCTATCACCTTAACGCTGACGTCGCCCACCGACACAAAGTCGCACACGCTGTCGCTTCGCATTGCCTTTTTCCATTCGTCCGCAATCAGCTGCGCATCCTCCTCCGAAAGCACCCCTCCGTTTGAATCGGGGCTGTAGGTCACCGCAAAGCGTATATCTCCCACTCTCTCCCAGTTTGTTTTTACCGAGCTGAATATCCTCAAAAGTATGGAGCTTACAAACGGAAGTCCGCTCAAAATTGACGTTCCGTGGGCTGTGCCGGGCTTCGGATTAAGCAGAGTTGCAAGCACAAGGCTCTGATATTTCACCGGCACCGTGCCTGCGTCGTCCCTTTTGCACACCGTAAGCTCCAGCGGCGAGCTGTCCGCCCTTATCTCAACGTCGTCAAGGCTTGCGTTGTAGAGCGCGGCTATATTCCGCCCCTCAGCGTCGGGCACCATCTCTCCCACCGCCTCGCCGAACGTGAGCAGCGAGTCAAGATAGGTGTAGATAAAATTTTCCATACCCCTTGACGAGCCGTTTGTACCCACGCTTCTTACAAAATCGTCGGCAATTTTCTGGCAGCGAGGGTCGTCCGTCACAATCTCAAACCTGCCTATAAGCCTGACAATCTTGCCGATTGCGGCGTCAATCACCGGCACAGCCTCTCTCAAAGAGGCCAGCAGCTCCCTTTCGGCTCTGCTCTGATATTCAAACCGAAAAGTGTCCGTAACACCTCCCGATGCGTCCCTCGGAACCGTCTGCACTGCGGCGCAGCTCCTTTTTTCCGTTCTTTTTCTTCTTCCGATTTTCAACCGTGTTTTTCCTCCTATCTTTCGGCGGCGAACGCCAAAAGCTCTCCGCCTCCGTCAATTACCGTGGTAACAAAATACCTCAAATCATCCATAGCGTGGTCGTTTTCCTTAACGGGCAGGTCGTTTGCCCTTTTGCTGTCCCACCTGTACAGTGAAAACTCTCTGCGTATTGACCGGCAGCTTCTGCAAATTTTCACGCTGCCGTCCTTCAGGACCTGCGACACCCTCCGTATTCCGTTAATCACGCTGTTCTGCGCCGGCGTTACCTTAAACCTGCCGTGACGGCGCACAACCTCTATAAAGCTTGCAGCCGAGGGGTCAACAACCACCTGCGAAATTCTTCTCTCACCCGCAAGCCTGCAAAGGGCTGCGTAATGCTCCTCGTCGGTTTTCTGAAACCCCTCACGGCGCGAGTTAAAATAATACTCGTCAATTCTGTACCAAACACCGTTCTGCTTGCCCCACAGCCCGAAGGAAGCCGGATTTACCGTGCCGTAATCGCAGGAAATCGCATACTTCAAAAACTCGCCCTCGGGTATGTCGCAATACATATTTTCGTCTGCCATAAACGGATAAACAGCACCGTAAAACGCCGTCCACCTGCCCCCGTACAAACCTCTCGTAAAACACCCCCGAATACAGGCTCTCATATCGCCGCTTGACATCCTCCTCAAGAGAGGGGTTGTCGTCCATCGTAAAGTGAAGATAGAGTGCGTTTTTCTCCTCCGCCTGCTTTATCCATTCCGTATAAAACCAATGCTCGGGATATTCCGGATTGCAGTTAAACCAAAATTTTGAGCCGGGCACAGAGCATCTCGCAAGCGCCTGCTCAACAAAGGTTCTCGGCATCAGCGCCACCTCGTCAAACAGCATGCCCGAAAGCGTCATACCCTGAATCAGCGCAGCGGACGAGTCGTCATTGCCTTCGATCAGATAAAAGCTGTTTATCACGCCGCATTACGTCACATACAGAATAT
>JAJQDK010000035.1 GCA_021202245.1 Clostridiales bacterium | reverse complement strand
TCATCCGTCGGTAAAGCAAGCTTTACCGCCACCTTCCCTTCAAAGGGAAGGCTTGATGTCGCAAAGCGACTGTGGCGGTCGGTGACCGCCGCTAAGGGATAGCTAACAATTATTTGTCAGCACACAGTGGTATGCGGTGCGGTTGTGGGGAATTTATGTTGATACACTGCGGAAGGATTTGAAAAGCTTAAGCTTTTTTGCCGGAGGCTTTGGGAGTGAGGTTTAGCCTGACACGGGAGGTAAAGGTTTTTTCCTGCTCGTCAAAGCGGAAAAGCGCCTCGCCGCCGTATTTTTTGGCTGTGTGTTCAAGGCTATGCAGTCCCGTGCCGCCCCCTGCCCTGCCGCTCAAAAATGCCGCCGTAGGAAGAAAGCTGCCGTCAATATCGTATCTGCCCGAGGAATAAACCTCAACGCAGGGATTTGTGACCTGAATCATCATTGAACCGCCTATCACGCCGACCTCAACACTTATCCACCTGTCGCTTTCAAGCCGTTCGCAGGCGTTGATTGCGTTTTCCATCATATTACCGAACAGCACGGCTAAGTCGCTTTGTGAAACGGAAATGTCTGCGCAGTCGGCTTTGACCCTGCACTCAATCTCGGAATCTGCCGCCAATCCGGTGTAGAAGCTGAGCAGGCTGTTGACGGTTTCGTCTTTGCAGTAATCTATGTTTTCCTGTCGGCTGACCTGAGCCGTCATCTCGGAAAGTCCCTCTTTGAGGGCTTCAAGGTCGCCCCGTTCAAGCAGCTGTGAATAATGATTGAGCAAATGGCGTATATCGTGGCGTATTCGCTTGGTGCTTTCTATTTCTCGTGTTATGCTTTCATACTGAATCTCACGGATTTCAAGAGCCTTGCGCTCCTCGCTGTCATGTTTGCGGCGAACGGACTCTCTGAACAGAGTAAAGTAAAACACGCACAACACCGCAATCGCCATTAACAGCGGCGGAACGGTCCACCACCAAAAAGCGGCAAGGAAGCCGCCGGGACCGGAGGCATAGATTACAAGCATTGCAAGGTAGAGAAACGTTGCCAGCAGCACCGCAACAAATTCACGGCGGATGTTTTCGGTTTCCATCTCAATAAGATATTCACGCAGAACCCGCCGCATAAGCAGTGCTGAAGGGGGGAACAGCACTGCAGCGGTGGCCGCAAACAGCGCCAGCATTAGGGGTGAATAGACCTCGTTTTGCTCATAATTTGTAAAAAGTGTGGCAATCAAATTAACAAGCAGATACTGCGTTGCCGCATAAAACAGGGCAATCACCAGTACAATCAGCTTTTTGATTCTTTCCACCCTTAACGCCCAAAAGTAAAGAAATACAAATACAATGATTGCCGCAAGCATATACATATTGGCAACCAAGGACAGATACGGCGTATTGCTTAAGCCGTCAACACCTATGGCAAGCGGAAAAAATGCCGATGAAGCAACAGCCAACGCAATGCAGCCGAAGGTGACACGTCTGTAGGAGCAGCGAAACGCTCCCTCGGTGAATGACAACAAGCAGATAAACATTCCTGCCCCGAATTGTATAAGAAAACCGGCAAAATGCCTAATGTAAAAATCAAAGGTTATGCTCAAAGGGACACCTCCGGATTGTTTTGCTTGCTCAGTCGGTCAAACAGGTAGTTATCATAAGCCGTTTTGACTGCCGTGCGCTCCCTGCGGGCAAACTCCAGCCGTGTGCCGTCGTGCAGAACACAGGCATTAGTGCCCATTTGCTCGATATGCTCCATATTTACTATGGTGCTGCGGTTCAGCTTAAGAAAATTCTCACCGAGCAGCTTTTCAAGCTCCGCCATAGGCGTCCACAAGCGGATAATTTTGCCGTTTGTGAGGACAAGCTCCTTGGCGTGGCCCATACTTTGGATATAACTGATTTCATCAAGATACACCGAGCAGCTTGTGCTGCCGGTTTGAAGTGAAATCATCGTGCGCTTTTTCTTGCGAAGCTGAGCCAAGCGGTGCATAGCCTCGGTGACTCCCTCGAAAGTGACCGGCTTGACTAAATAATGCAGAGTGTTAAGCGAAAAAGCGTCAACAGCGTGATCTGTGCTTGTGGTAACAAACACTATGCCGGTAAAAGGCGAAATCTCACGCAGGCTTTCGGCGATGTTTACGCCGTTTTCGCCGGGCATATAGATATCGAGAAACACCACGTCAATGGGCGGAGCCGACTTTGCCGCCTCAAGCAAATCCTTGCCGCACACAAAAGATTCGGGACTGCGTGTTGTGTCGTATGATTTAAGAGACTCTTTCAGCTGCTCCTGCTCGTTGATGCTGTCATCTCAAATTGCAATTCTCAAAATAATTCCTCCCCCTTTTAAAACAAAAATACGGCAGACTAATCCCCCTTCAAACGAAGGCAGGATATGCTGTCGTAAAAATCACATGAGAAAAGAACAGCGCAGCTTTAGCCGTCTGTCTGTCTGTCTGTCTGTCTGTCTGTCTGTCTGTCTGTCAAGAGTGTAGTCCGGCTCAGCATAGGCGTCAAGTCCTTTCCTGTAAATTTTTTCGTGAAATTTGCTTGTTATTTTGTGAATTATTATTAAACTACTTAGAATTTAAGAGGAACATTTTCAAGATTTGTAAATTTTTATTTTTATATTTTATACATAAATTATATCATATTTTTCCCCTTTTTGTCATTACCATTCGTGAAATATATCATACCATTCGTGAAATTTGCTTTTGAACGGTGATTTTTTTGCATAAAAAAGCACCTGCATTTCTGTAGGTGCTTTGTAAGATTCGGTTAGTCGGGATTATTTTACCATTGAAGCAACTTCAGCTGTGAAGTCATCCTGACGCTTTTCAATGCCCTCGCCCTTTTCAAAACGAACGAATTTTTTGATTTCGATTGAACCGCCGAGCTGTTTTGCAGTTGCTTGAGTGTACTGCTTGATAGACTGCTTGTTGTCCTTAACAAACTCCTGGTCGAGGAGACAGTTTTCCTTATAGAACTTGCCGATTTTGCCCATTACAATCTTGTCAGCAATGGCTTCGGGCTTGCCCTCGTTGATTACCTGCTGGCGCATAACCTCTTTTTCGTATTCGATAATCTCAGCCGGAACATCGCTCTCGGTGAGATAGGGAGTGTTGAGCGCTGCAATCTGCATGGCAATATCCTTGCCGTAAGCAGTAAATTCGGGCTTTGAAGCGAGGTCGGTGTCAAAGTTAACAAGAACGCCGATTTTTCCGCCTGCGTGTACATAAGCAACACAAGCGCCCTCTAAACGCTCAAAACGTCTGATTTGAATGTTCTCACCTATTGTGAGAACCTTTTCCTGCAAAAGCTCAGCAACAGTCTGGTCTGAACCGACAGCCTGCATAGCAAGAAGAGCTTCAACGTCAGCCGGATTGTTCTGCATAACCGTTTCGGCGCAGGTTTTAACAAAATCTACAAATGAATCGTTCTTTGCAACAAAGTCTGTTTCCGCATTGACCTCGATAACAACGCCGACGGAAAGATCGTCGCTTGTGCAAGCGTAAGCAATACCCTCCGCTGCAATTCTGTCTGCCTTTTTAGCCTGCTTGGCAAGGCCCTGTTCTCTTAAAAAGTCAATAGCTTTATCCATATCGCCGTCGGCATTTGTGAGAGCTTTTTTGCAATCCATCATACCGCAGCCGGTTTTTTCTCTGAGTGCTTTTACATCCTGAGCTGTAAATGCTGCCATATTAAATACATCCTTTCAATAGTTATTATCTGTAGTAAAAAATTATTCAGCTGCTTCCTCGGCTTCTTCTTCCTCTTCAACGGCAGCTGCGCCCATACGGCCCTCTCTGCCTTCGATAACAGCGTCAGCCATAGCGCCTACAATAAGCTTTACGGCACGAATAGCGTCGTCGTTGCCCGGAATAACATAGTCGATTTCATCGGGGTCGCAGTTTGTATCTACAATAGCTACAATCGGAATGTTGAGCTTCTTAGCCTCGGAAACGGCAATTCTCTCTTTTCTGGGGTCAACGATGAAGAGCGCGCCTGGCATCTCCTGCATATCCTTGATGCCGCCCATAAATTTTTCAAGCTTTTCAATCTCAAGGTTGAGCTTGATTACTTCTTTCTTGGGGAGAAGGTCAAATGTGCCGTCCTCCTGCATTGTGCGGAGCTGCTTTAAACGAGCGATTCTTTTACGGATTGTAGTGAAGTTGGTCAGCATACCGCCAAGCCATCTTGCGTTTACATAGTAAGCGCCTGCACGTTCAGCCTCTTCCTTGATTGATTCCTGAGCCTGCTTTTTGGTACCTACAAAAAGTACGTTTTTGCCTTCCATAGAAAGCTCACGAACAAAGTTGTAAGCCTCTTCAAGCTTTTTAACGCTCTTCTGAAGGTCAATGATGTAAATACCGTTGCGTTCCGTGAAGATGTACTGAGCCATTTTGGGGTTCCATCTTCTTGTCTGGTGACCGAAATGTACGCCGGCCTCCAAGAGTTGTTTCATTGAAACTACTGCCATAATAAAATTTCCTCCTTAGGTTAAAACCTCCGCTGTATCCTTGAATTTATCGGCTACATAAGCTATTGCCACCCTGCCGACAGACATCAGCGTGCGAAATGCTTATATATTATACCATAATAACGAAAAAAATCAAGTGCTTTTTTGAAAAAACACTTGATTTTCAGATGATTTGTTTTTGTTCACGTGGATTAAGACCTGAATCAGCTGTAGTCAAAAAATCTTACACTGCCGCAGCCGACAATAAATGTCTGAGTTTCGTGCCATTCGCTTGTGCCTGTATAGAAGCATAAAATTCTGTGCTGAACGGCAGAACCGTTCTCGTCAAATATGTACGATACAGCGTTCTTAACGGTTTGAGTGGGTTCAACCGATGTGCTGCCGTAATATTGATAGTCAGAAATGATTTTGTCTATCGAGGTTGTGTTTGAGCGATTCATAGCATCACGGATAGCCTGAGCAACAAGCGCGCAGCCTGTGTAGCCCAATGAACCGGCTTCTCCCATTACAAGGCGTTCAAGCTTATCTCTGTCATAGTCTGAGAGTGTTACGGCACTCGGACTGTAAGAAGAGTCGGGATTGCTGATGTCAACAAGATAGCTGCCGGAAGAGTCTGAAGCGCTTGCGGATGAATCGGTGCTGACATTGGTTTCCGAAGTTGCAGCTTCCACAACTTTGCTGCTCTCAGCAGGCTCGGTGGCTTGCGTGGCAGCTACGCTTACGGTAGTTTCTTCAACGGCAGGCTGTGTTTCTGCAGCAGCCTCTGTTGTTTCTGCTTCTGTTGCTTTTGTAGTTTCTTCTGTGGCAACAGTAGTCTGAATTGTTGCTATTGAGGTTTCGGGTACGCAATTTTCTGTTATAACCGATGAAAAAGCATCAATGTCGCCAATTGAATAGGAGGCTGCTTTGCTGTCCTCAAAAGCGTCAACGTCAGGCGCAAGAGTTGTGGTCGGAATAATAAGCGCAACTGCAACAAAGGTAATTACACATACATATGATAATATCTTTACCTTTTTTGCCGCCTTATGCGTCTTGTGTTCAGAGGTCGCTTTAGTCGTAGCGCCGCTGCTGTAATGTTTATACTTTGTAGCTCTCAAAAATTTATCCTCCCTGTGATTTCCGTACATTTAAATCCTGAGCAAAGCTTTGAATGAATCTTTAATTGAATAAAAAACTGTTCTAAGCTGTTCTTCTTAGGAAATTGCAAAATGTACAACGTCCTTTAGTTGTTAAAATTTTATCAAACACACAATTGTAACTGTATTAAAACACAAATTTTTTCAAATTGCAAGTCCCGATGCCTGTGCCCTTTTGTAATATTTGTTACTTTTTTGTTACAAACTGATTTTATTTTTCGTTAAAGCAAGATTGATTGTGCAAATTTGCCAAATTATTCGGTCATGATTAGTTTATTCTGCCATATAGGGAGAAAGTAAGATTTTTTCAGTTTTTCCCGTTAAAACGGCGTTTTTTGGGTCTTTTCGTGGGATTAGGCGTGCTGCACGAAATGATTATTGTATCCTCCCCTATCAGCTCTATTTTCTCCCACGGAATAATATAATCCTCGCATTTTACGAACAGTCCCAAGAAGCCTGTTCTGCCGAATATTACAACGGCGACAACCTCGGCGTTTGCGGAATCTATTATGACATCGTCAACAAAGCCTATTCTTGAACCGTCGCAGGTGCTTATTACTTCCTTGTGTCTTAAATCGGTAAAACGATAATTCATATGCTCACCTCTTGTATACATATATGCCGAAGCCTTTGAATATTTGTATATTTAAAAATATTTAAACATATATTTCACCTGCTGTGTTTTATTCGTTGACTTTTTTCGGTTATTTGTTAAAATATTCACTGTAATATTTAACCCGTAGCAAAGCCCGATGTAAGCTCGCTCAGCATCGGAGAACAGGTTATCAAAATACAAGCTTTCATAGGAGAGTCCGCAGGGCTTTTTGTAAAAATCATAACAGGAGATGTTTTAATGGACTACGCATTTATCACCGATGTTTCAAGCGATTTAACACCGGAGCTTGCAAGCGAGGCTCACGTAGATGTTATGCCGATGGAATTTCGTATGGACTCAAAGAGCTATCTTCATTACCTTGACGGCAGAATGATGAGCTTTGAGGAATTTTATTCAAAACAGAAAAGCGGTATTTTTGCCAAAACTACACAAATCAATTACAACAGCTTTATCAGCTGCTTTGAGCAATATCTCAAGGCAGGCAAGGATGTGCTTTACACAGGTATTGCAAGCGGCATAAGCGGAACCTTCAACACCTCCCTTATGGCTGTAAAGGATTTGCAGGAAAAATATCCAGAAAGAAAGATAATCTCTATTGATTCCACCTGCGATTCCGTGGGTTTGGGATATCTGATTTATCTGTCTGGTCA
>JAJQDK010000002.1 GCA_021202245.1 Clostridiales bacterium | reverse complement strand
TCCATATATGCTATGGTAGGATTGGTGGGAGAAGGCAGTTCATGCTATTTGGTTTTGGCGGTAAGAGCATGTTCCAAATCCCGGGCCTTCAGCATGAAATTCTCCGCATTTTTGGTTTTTATAATTACCGGAGTTCCGCCCGCCATAACCGTAAGCGGCTCGTAACAAACAAACGAGGGTTCGGGGATAATAACCTCATCGCCCTTTTCCACAAGCGTGTGAAAAGCGATATCAATCGATTCGCTTCCGCAGACGGTGACAAGCACCTGAGATTTTGAGTCGTATGAAATGCCGAAGCGGCGATTGTAATAAATGCAGATTTCATCGCACAGCTCGGAAAAACCGCGGTTGGGAGAGTACCAGGTTTTGCCCTTTTCAAGGCTGTTGATGCCCTCATCCCTGATATGCCACGGGGTTTGAAAATCGGGCTCCCCTATGCTCAGAGAAATAACGTCGTCCATTTCATTGGCAATGTCGAAAAATTTTCGTATTCCGGACGGTTTTATTGAAGTTATGCTGTTATTGAAATATTTCTCATAATCTATCACAGGATTAAATTCCTCCCGTCTTCACACTCCTCGGAAGCGGTGAGATTCATTCCTCTGTCCTTGTAGCGGCGCATAATAAAATGCGTTGCCGTGGAAAGAACGCCGTCAACCGTTGAAAGCTTTTTAGCGACAAACATTGCTATATCCTGCATTGTTTCGCCCTTAACAATTAAAGCAAAGTCATAAGCTCCTGCCATAAGATAAACGGATTCCACCTCATCAAAAGCCATACAAAGCTCTGCCATTTCATCAAAGCCCGTTTCCATTTTCGGAGTAACCTTGAGTTCAATTAACGCTTCAACATATGTGCCCTCAACCTTTTCCCAATTTATTACCGCCTGGTAGCCTTTGATAATGCCTCTGTTTTCATATTCTTTGATTTGCGCTTTTATATAATCCTCGGGCTCACCGAGCATTGTCGCAATTTCAGCAGTAGTAAAGCCGGAATTTGAGCTTAAAAGCTGTAATAATTTTTCCTCCATAAAGTCGACCTCCAAATAAAGAATTTAGTATATTATACCGTTTGCACGGCTAAGTTGTCAACAGAATTCATCAAATCTATGCACACGCAGGCGCCTATGCAAAACAGCTCGTTTGAGGAGTCAAAAATTTCAAGCTCGTAGCTCTCTTTGCCGCACTCGAAAAGCTTCTTATGAGAGGCAAGCACGGTGTTATCAACATCAAGAATACTGAAATTTTTGGTTGCGGCATCTCCACAAATGTGCCAATTTACTCCGTAAAACAAGCAATTAACGCCGTTTTTTGATTTGCTGATAATCAGCAGAAGGTTTTTGCCGTTTGCGTTAATTGAAAACGCCAAAACAGGCGGAGTTAGAATTTGACGAATTTTTGCTGTTATATTTTTCTGAGTATCAGTAATATTCAATTTTATGAAGGTACGGGAATTTTTGAAAATCACATAATATTTTTCATAGCCGCTTTCATCAAAGACAGTAAAGCCCGAATCCTCGTCGGAAGTATCTCTTTTTACAAAAAGTTTCATAAATATCACCGAGAATCTTATTATCTTTATCGTGACGTGAAATTGTCAATTTGCATTTTCAAGGTCCTTAAGCCACATTTTGACCGAGGCATCGCTGGGCATTCTCCAATCGGAGCGGGGCGACAGCGTTACGGAACCGACCTTGGGACCATCGGGCAGGCAGGAACGCTTGAATTGCTGCGCAAAAAATCTTTTGACAAATACGGTGAGCCATTTTTGGATGGTTTGCTCGTCATATTTTTCTTTAAAAGAAATTTTAGCAAGATAGAAAATTTTATCCGGTGTAAAGCCGAAGCGGACAAAATAGTAAAGGAAAAAATCGTGCAGCTCATAAGGGCCGACGGTATCCTCTGTCTTTTGAGCAATTTTGCCGTCCTTATCGGGCGGAAGCAGCTCGGGGCTGACGGGCGTGTCAAGAATATCAAGTAATACAGCTTTAAGAACGCCGTCTGATTTCTGAGCTTCATATGCGGTTAAATATCTGACAAGCGTTTTTGGAATTGAAACATTTACGGCGTACATACTCATATGATCGCCGTTATATGTCGCCCATCCGAGAGCAAGCTCGGACAAATCTCCGGTGCCGATTACAAGTCCGTTGTATTTGTTGGATAAATCCATTAAAATCTGTGTTCTTTCACGGGCCTGCGAGTTTTCGTAGGTGACATCGGTTATATTTTCATTGTGACGAATGTCGGAAAAATGCTGACGAACAGCTTTGGTTATATTTATATCTTCAAAGGAAACGCCGTATGCCTGGGCAAGTTTTTCGGCGTTGGATTTTGTGCGCTTTGTAGTACCGAAGCAAGGCATGGTGACGGTATGAATATTCCTTCTGTCAATCTTGAACATATCAAAGGCATAGACAGATACTATGAGCGCAAGGGTGCTGTCAAGTCCTCCCGAAAGTCCGAGAACAACATTTTTTATTCCTGTATGCTCCAATCTGGAAGCAAGTCCGGTTGCCTGAATTTGAATAATCTCCTCACAGCGTTTTGAAAGATCATCTTTGTCGGACGGAACAAACGGCGTCTGAGAAAATTTTCGGCTAAGCTTTGTTTGCCTCGGCTGCATATCAAACCAAACGGTTTTGATATTGTTAATTTCTTTATTAGAATTATATGTGTTTGTTCTGCGGCGCTCTCCCATAATTTTTTGAACGTCGATATCAGCATAGGTTATTCCCTGAGTGAAACGCTTGCTCTCGGAAAGAAGAGCTGCGTTTTCGGCTATAATATTTTGCCCGGAAAAAACCATATCCGTAGTGCTTTCGCCGAAGCCGGAATCACAGTAAACATAACCACAGCACAATTTTCCGCTCTGCATTTTCACAAGGTTCCTGCGGTAATCGGCTTTGCCTATAACATCATCCGAGGCTGAAAGGTTGCAGATAACAGCAGCTCCGTTAAGAGCAAGATTAACCGACGGAGAGTCGGCTACCCACAAATCCTCGCAAATTTCTATCGCAAAAGAAAAATCGCTTATATCTCTGCACCGAAATATCTGATTTTGAGAAAGGAAAACATCCCTGCAGCCTGCATAATTTATATATTCGCTAACGGATTTTCCGCTTGTAAAATGACGACATTCGTAAAATTCACTGTAATTGGGTATGTTTATCTTGGGTACTATTCCGAGGATGCCGCCCTTATAAACTATGGCAGCGCAGTTATAAAGAGATTGCTTTACGGCAACGGGCACGCCTATCAGAGAAATTATATTGAGATTTTCGGTAGCCTTTATGATTTCAGACAAAGCATCCTCAGCCGATTTTAGCAAGGCGCGCTGTAAAAACAAATCGGAACACGTAAAGCCCGTAACACAAAGCTCCGGAAAGGTGACAAGAGCAGCACCGTTTGAAGCAGCATCTTCAATTTGAGTAATTATTTGCCGAGCATTACAGGCGCAGTCAGCCACTCTGATTTTCGGCGTGGCGGCAGCAACCTTTATAAAGCCGTAATTCATTGTTATCATTCCTTTAAAGAAAAATACCGCAGATACAAACAAGTATACGCCGATTCAATAGGCGAATAAGCGGATACTTATTTATCTACGGTATATTATACACCAAAATATTTTGATATACAAGCGTCAGAGCATTGTTCAGGTAATACGTTTTCTGTGGAAAAGATACTGTGTTTCAAGCAGCGGTTCAAATTTTGCAATATAGCAGCTTGTGTATCCCATCATAAGCCAGAACCACATAACCATAAATGATATATCGTACAAAAGCGCCTTTTCAAAAAGAGCGTAAAGCAAATATGCGAATAAAAATGAAAACAGACAAGGATATATGTCGTTTCGGAAGGTTTTTTTCTGCAAAAACAGATGCTGCGCAGTATGCTTGGCAAAGCGGAAACCGAAAATGCAGAAGAGCAAAAACCCGATTACGCCGGTTGAAACAAGAATGGTAAGAAAGCCGTTGTGCAAATCATTGGAATGATATGAATAGCTCAAAGCTCCGCTTGCATATTCCTCACTGTAGAAAACAATGTTGCCGTTTGAAATTCCGATAATCGGAGAAATTTTAAACAAATCAAGAGATTCTTCCCAAAGCTTGAAGCGTCCGCTGTCTATATTTTTGTTTTCGTGATTGAAGGTAATCGTTTCCTCCTCATCTTCAAGGTCCTCTGAATCCGAAAGCTCGCTGTCCTCGCCGGTAATAATATCGACAAGAGAGGTTGTTTCGGAAACAACAACGGAAAAGCCCTCCTGACATATATTTCTGAACATAAGTACGGAAGCAATTAAGAAGGTGCCCACAAGCACGATTGAAACAATTTTAATGACAATTTTTGATTTAGAAAGCTCTGTTTTATCCGCAAAGAATATGTAAGCAACGTAAGCAATCATATATCCGATTGCAAGCACCATTGAAGCATTTGAGTCGCACAGCATAAGAGAAAATATGCTTGTGGCAACACAGGTGACAACCCAAATTTTGCTGACTCTGGGCTGTTTAACCGATGACATAAAATCCTGCTTATAGAGCATATGGCAGCAAACAACAGCAACTACGGATACAAATCCGAGAAGATTAGGATTTGTATAAACTCCCGTAAAACGATTTTCATAAATTGTAAATTTAATCCAATACCACTCAAAGCTTATGCCGGACATAAGGCAGACAATGCCTATGATATTTGCAACCGTTGTTACATAAACAATAAAACGGCACATAAAGTAAAGCTCGTTTTTAAAATCAAAATCGGGCTCAGTGTGCATACCGTAAAAGATGAAAAAGCAAATAAGCACATGCATAAACATCAGTAGACTGTAAAGTATGGTTACGGAAAAGTTTATTAAAATAGAAATAAACGAGCAGGCTAAAAATGCGCCTATCCACAAACCGAATCTAAGCTTGAAAAAGGTATTGTTTTTGCGCTGATTGTATATAACAAGTCCTACTCCCCAAATAAACAGAAATACAAGCAATGCGTATGCGGGTATCTGTAAAAATGCAATATTGCAGAAAAACAAGTCAATTATATAGATTTTTCTGAAAAGAGAAGAATCCTTCAAATTTACTTTTAAAGCAGTCATCACATTACCTCAATAATCAATTAAGTTTAACTTATGCAAAGATGTCCCCCGCCTCTAAGGCGGCGGGTGACATTCATCATTTCAGTGGGAATTGTAATCTCCCGCTGAAACACTGAGGAGCTAACGCTCCGATTTAAAACTTAAAGCTTTATCCAAACCCCTTGTCTGAATTAAAGCCCGGAATCAGGCAAAAACCTCTTTTACGGTTTTAAGCATAAGCTTTATATCATATCTGAAGCCGAAATTTTTGGTATATATAAGATTGTATTTCATTTTTTCCGGCAAAATCTGTGTTATGTAAACCTCGTCGGCATTATCCTTATTGCTCAAAAACTTTTCCTCATCCTTATACATTATGGAAGCGAGCGAGGTAATGCCGGCAGGCATCAAAAGCGTTGCATAATATTCGGGAGAGTACATATTTACGTATTTAGGTACCTCAGGTCGGGTGCCGACGATTGACATATTGCCGGAAAGCACATTGAAAATCTGGGGAAGCTCGTCAATACGGTACTTTCTTAAAACTCTGCCGACGTCAGTAATGCGGCTGTCGCTGTTCGTTGTAACCAAAGTGCCGAGACGGTCGGCATTTTCAACCATTGTGCGAAACTTTAGAATTTTGAAGGTTTTTCCGTATTTAGTAACTCTTTCCTGCTTATAAAACACAGGTCCTTTTGACGTAAGCTTGACAATCAGGGAAACTATAATAATAGGAATAATCAAGATAATAAGCAGAATAAGCGATACAAAAATATCGGTTGCCCGTTTGATTGCAAGACTGAAACGCTTGCCGCATAAAATATCATAATAAGCTTTAACCTTGTCACATTGAAACTGCGGCGGAAGCTTGTTGAAGGATTTCATACCACAGCTCCTCACATTCTTTAAATTAGGGCGGCTCATTGAACAGCCGCACAGAAAATACGCTAGCGCTGCCGTAAGCAGAAAGCATACTTAACTAAGAAATTATATAACTTTTTAAGCCGATTTTCAAGTTTTTATTTTATGTTTCGCAGATTTACGGCATAACGTAAAAACCTACGGTTCATTGCCGTCGGTTTTTAGGTAATTTTATGGAGTAATCAAGCACATTGAAAGGAATAAACAAATTTGAAAAATTAAAAAGGAATTTTTTATCTTGATTTAACTATAACACACATATTGTCTATTGTCAACACTTTTTTTAATTTTTTTATAAATTTATATATTATATATCTTTTAAGCAGCTGAGCATAACTTAGAGCAAGTTCCTTGTTTAAAAAAGAATGAAATTTAAGCATTGCAGTGCGTTTAACTTACAGCATCACCCGATGTAAGCTCACTTAAGATCTGCGAATAGGTTATATTCAATAAAAGACGGAGCTTTCGCTTCGGTTTATGCACTGTTTACCGAGAGATAACTTGATTATTGCTCTTAAATTGCAAAATCTCTTGACTAACAGGATAAAAAAATGTAAAATATAATTAGCAAACGGAGGCAGTTATATGAATAACGAATATTCACCTGACCTGATAACCCTGATAAGCGACGAAGGTGAAGAAATTGAATTTGAAATTCTGGATATAATAGAAAACGATGAGGGCAGATTTTTTATTCTTCAGCATTATTATGAAAATCCTGCCGATTATATAAAAGACACCGGCGAGTATTTCGTTTTTGAAGTCAATGAATCCAACGGAGAAGAAGAGCTTTGCGAGATTGAGGACGATGAAAAATTCAACAGAAGTGCCGATATTTTTGAAAAAAATTATAACGAAGCGCTCTACGGCGATG
>JAJQDK010000017.1 GCA_021202245.1 Clostridiales bacterium | reverse complement strand
GATCCTGCTTTTGCCGATTGGAATTATGTATCTTGTTGAGATGTTTTCGGTTATACTGCAGGTCGGATATTTTAAAATTACTCACGGCAAGCGTTTGTTCAAAATGAGCCCCATCCACCACCATTTTGAAATGAGCGGATGGAGCGAAGTGAAAATTGTAGCCGTGTTCAGCGCCGTAACGGCGGTATTCGGAGCGATTGCTTTTGCCCTTGTTTATTTCGGTGTTTGACCGAGGCGCAAAAATCTCAAATCTTACGGATAGGAGGGAGCTTGTATGGCGCCGCAGCAAAGAATGATGCTTAAAGCAGACATCAACAGAATATATGACGACGAATATTACTCGGAGCAGAAAATTAGGGAAGAAAAATTCTTTATACGTCCCTCCCACAAGCGTAAAATGAAGAAAACAAAATGGTTTTCCGTAGGAATGGGTATAGATTTGCCGTTTTGCGTGATAATTCTTGTTTTGCTTGCAATCGGAACAATTATGATGTTTTCGGCAAGCTATGCAACGGCTTATTATACCGAGGGCGACAGCTATTATTATCTTAAAAGACAGATTATCTTTATAATTATCGGCATAGGCACTATGATATTTATGTCCTTCTTTAATTATAACAAGCTGCATAAGGTAGCCCCGATAATTTTGGGAATATCGTATATTTCGCTGATAGTGGTGCTGTTTTTGCCGAGTGAAAGCGAAGTAAAGCGTTGGATTCCGCTGGGGCTGTTTAACGTACAGCCATCGGAAATCGCAAAATTTTCTATAATTTTGTTCTTTGCGCATTGGTGCAGTAAATACTATGATAAAATGCAGTTTGCACGCTACAGCGTTCTTCCCGGTGTTCTGATTTTCGGCTCAACGGCTCTGCTTTTGTTTTTGGAGCCGCATTATTCCGCCATTATAATCATTGCCATACTTACCGTTCTTATGCTTTTTATCGGCGGCATGAGGATAAGATACCTCGTAATCGGCGGACTTATTTTTACGGCGGTTATTGTTATGCTCGCTATGTCCGGCGGACTGAGCTACGCTATGAGTCGAATGGAGGGCTGGGGACAGGCGCTTGTCTATACAACCGAGGATATGTGGCAGACAACGTGGCAGACCCGTAACTCGCTCTACGCTATCGGTTCGGGCGGCCTGTGGGGACTCGGACTCGGACAGTCAAGGCAAAAATATCTTTGGCTCCCCGAACCTCAGAACGATTTTATCTTTGCGATAGTTGTAGAAGAGCTTGGACTTGTAGGGGCGTTAATGATACTGCTTATATTTGCGCTCCTTATCTGGCGCGGAATCACGCTTTCGCTGCGTGCAAAGGATAAGTTCGGAAAGCTCCTCGGAATTGGATTGACGTCGCAGATAGGCGTTCAGGTTATACTCAATATTCTGGTTATAACCGACTGGTTGCCCAACACGGGTATCAGCCTGCCGTTTTTCAGCTACGGAGGCAGCTCCCTGATTATGCTGCTTGCTCAAATGGGAATTGTTCTGTCTGTTTCGAGAACGGCAAATATTGAAAGACAATAGAAGTACAACGGAGGCGTTTTAATGAAAGTTTTGCTTGCAGGCGGCGGCACGGCGGGACACATAAACCCGGCGCTTGCCATTGCCGAATATATTAAGGAAAAGCTGCCGCAGTCCGAATTTCTGTTTATCGGAAACCGCGGCGGAATGGAGCAGCGGCTTGTTGCACAGGCGGGATATGATATAAAGTCGATTACAATCAGCGGATTTAAACGCAGCTTTTCACCTAAAAATATGGTTGAAAATGTAAAAACCGTTACAAGAACCTTTACCTCATCGCACGAGGCAAAAAAAATTATTGCCGGCTTTAAGCGCGCCATATGTATCGGCACGGGCGGTTATGTTTTGGGTACTGTCGTTAGAACGGCGGCAAAAATGGGATTCCCCTGCATTATTCACGAACAAAACGCATTCCCCGGCGTGACAAATAAAATGCTTGCAAAGAGCGTCAAAAAGGTAATGCTTGCAGTACCCGACGCCAAAAAATATTTTGATAAAAATGCTGATTTCGCAATCACGGGCAACCCCGTAAGAGGTGAAATTCTCACTGCCGATAAGGAACAGTCGAGAAAGGCTCTCGGATTGGACGCAAGACCGGTTGTTCTTTCGTTCGGGGGAAGTCTCGGCGCAAGGAAGGTCAACGAGGCTGTTGCCGAGCTTGTTGCCAGAAGCGGTATAGACGGAAGATATCAGCATATCCACGCTTACGGAAGCTACGGCGGATGGTTTCCTGAGCTTGTTGAAGAAAAGGGCGCGGAGATTGCAAAATGCTCCAACCTCGATGTGCGCCCGTATATTGATAATATGCCCACCTGTATGGCGGCTGCCGACCTTGTTATCTGTCGTGCGGGCGCAATCACTCTGAGTGAAATTCAGGCGATGGGCAAGCCGGCAATACTTATTCCGTCGCCTAATGTTGCCGAAAATCACCAGTACCACAACGCTATGGCGCTTGTAAATGCCGGCGCTGCGGAAATTATCGAGGAAAAAGACCTGACGGGTGAGCTGTTGATGAAGAAAGCGGATAAAATGCTTCTTGATTTGAATAAGCTCGAAGAAATCAGCCGCAATTCACGCAAAATGGCAATTACCAACGCAAACGAGAGAATTTACTCGGTTGTAAAGAGTGTGTTGGGACGTGTGTAATCTGTAACACATACCGCCCTTCCTCATAGAATGTATAGGTATTCTTTTTGAGAGGGTGTTACTGTGTCAAGATTGCTTGTTACGGGACGGGAAAAGCTGGACGGCGAGGTATATGTGCAGGGCGCCAAGAACAGTGCGCTGCCTCTGCTTGCCGCAACAATACTGACTAAGGGTGAAAATATTATATTTAATTGCCCTGAGCTGTCGGATGTTGAAGCCTCACTGCTGATATTGCGCTATCTGGGCTGCGGGGTGAAGCGCAGCGGGAAAACGATAATCGTCAAATCCGATAACGTAAGCCGATTTGACATTCCCGACGACCTTATGAGAAAAACACGAAGCTCTATTGTATTTCTCGGCGCAATAATTGCAAGAACCGGCAAAGCAAAGCTTTCTTTTCCGGGAGGATGCGAAATAGGTCCCCGTCCGATTGATTTGCACCTTAAAGCACTCAGAGAGATGGGTGCGATTATTGAAGAAAAACACGGTTATCTGGAGTGCTTTGCTCCCAAAGGGTTAAACGGCGCAAAAATTGTCTTGTCCTTTCCGAGCGTGGGCGCAACAGAGGACATTATTATAGCCGCTTGCCTTGCAAACGGCACAACTACAATTACAAATGCAGCCCGTGAGCCGGAAATCTGCGACCTTGCGGAATATCTCAACAAGTGCGGCGCCAAGATTTACGGCGCAGGAGAGGGCGTTGTCGTGATTGACGGCGTAACCGCTCTTGAAGGGACTCAGCACACGATAATCCCCGACAGAATTGCTGCCGCAACGTTTATGGCTTGCGCGGCGGTAACGGGCTCGCATGTAACGCTTGACGGAATTGTCAGCAGTCATCTCGCTTCAATTATTCCGATATTTGAGGAAAGCGGCTGCAAAATAAAGTCGGGCGGCGGCAGACTTGATATATTTGCGCCCAAACGACTGAAGTCGATGCGTATTGTGCGCACAATGCCTTATCCCGGCTTCCCTACAGACGCTCAGGCTCCGCTGCTTGCCGCAGCTTGCACGGCTCAGGGTACATCAATTTTTGTTGAAAATATATTTGAAAACAGATACAGACATATAGGCGAGCTTGTCAGAATGGGAGCAAATATTAAAACGGAGGGCAAGGTTGCCGTTGTTGAGGGAGCGGATGCGCTGTACGGCGCAGCTGTAGAAGCAACCGATTTGCGCGGTGCTGCGGCGCTCGCCGTTGCCGGACTTTGCGCAGAGGGTACCACCAGCATAGGAGGAGTGCAGTTCCTTGAGAGGGGTTACGAGGACTTTGAAGTGGTGCTCAGCTCGCTCGGCGCAGATATAAAGAAGATTTAATTTACGTTTTTGTATACGATATACGAATTGCAAAGCAAAGGAAGTTAAGAAAGGGGGGAATTGCCGATGGAAAGCAGAAGAAGACCGCTTACAAAAAAAGAGAAAAAACAGCTTGAAAAGAAAAGAAAGCAAGCAGCTGAGCAGGCTAAAAAGTATCATAAGGCGCAAGCCCGAAAATCCGCCGTGCAGGCTGACAAAGCCCGAAGCGCGCAGAGCAGAACGGCTCAAAACCGAAAATCCGTTCAAAGCAGACCGGCGCAGGGCGACAAAGCACGAAGCAATCAGGCTCAAAGCAAAAAGCCTCAAAGCAGGCAGGAACAGAGAAGAAGCCAAAGAGATACTCGCCCGCAGGCAAACGGCAGATCCTCCGAAAATCTTCGCGACGTTTCGTCAAGCAAAATCGAGAGAGCGGTCAATTCCAGACCCAAGGATAATATTTATGAGCTTTCCAGAGAAGAAAGGTATTTGAGAAGCAGCGAACAAAAAATTCGTAACCTTGAGCCCAAGGATTTTGACGACGGATACTATGTTGACGAATACGGCGAACGCAAAAGACAGCAAAGGCGTGCGCAGGAAATTCATAAGCAGGAGGCGGAGGTAATTCACCGCCGAAAAAAACCGCTTACGCCTAAGCAAATCAAGCGAAGAAGATTTTTTATATACAGCGGAATTTTTGCCGTTGTGCTGATAATCGGCGCAGTTTTGTGCCTGACCGTGCTGTTTAAAACCGAAAATATCATTGTTGACGGCGGCGATTACTATTCCGACGAACAAATTACGGAGTACAGCGGAGTTGAGTATCAGCAAAATATTTTTATTGCCGCTTTATTAGGCACTCCCGAGGATATTCAGAGCAATCTTCCGTATGTGGAAAGCGCAAGCATAAGCTTTACGGTTCCCGATACGATTACTATAAAAATAACCGATGCGGTTCCCGCCTATGTAATAAAAAACGGCAGCGGTTATCTGCTCATCAGCTCCAAGGGAAGAATACTTGAAAGCGTGGCGGAAAATGAGAATAATTTGCCGCAGCTTGTATGTGAGGAGCTTGAAAGCACCGAGCCGGGCGGATATGTTTCGTTCAGCGATGACAATGTCCCCGATATTTTGCAGCAAATTTCCGAATCGCTTGAAAGCAACGAGGTGGAGCTTTCGGAAATAACGGAGATTGATGTTACCGATACGGCGAATATCGGAATAGTTTACGACGGCAGAATTGATATAAATCTCGGCTTGCCTGAGGATATTGATTATAAAATCAGAACGGCGATTACGATTATCGACGAAAAGCTTGACCCAAACGGCACCGGAACAATTACCGGCACGCTTGATGTGTCAACCTGCAATACTAACAAGATGTCGCATTATAAGCCTGCCGAAACCTCGGAAACGGCAACATCTGCAACCGATCCGACCGCAACGGAATCCGATGCAGAAGCGTCTTCTTCATCGGAATAAGCCTGCAAAATGTTTAAAAAATAAAAATTTAAAGATAATAATTGAAAAATATCAGAAAAGCATTGAAATTTTTACAAAAGTATGATAACATATAAACTATATTAGTGTACTCTAAGATAATATGCTTTTTCGGACTGAAATTGATAAGATACACAAGGAGGACTTCAAAAATGGCTTTTGAACTGGAATTGGAAAATGAGTATATGCCTAAAATTAAAGTAATAGGTGTCGGCGGAGGCGGCGGCAACGCCGTAAATCGAATGGTAGCTATGGAGGTCAAAAATGTTGAATTCATTGCCATTAACACCGATGAACACGTTTTAAGACTTTCAAAGGCTTCTCAGAAAATTCAGATCGGCGAAAAGCTCACAAGGGGCAAGGGCGCAGGCTCAATGCCCGAAATCGGACAAAACGCTGCCGAGGAGAGCAAGGATGAAATTGCAGGACTTCTCAAGGACACCGATATGGTGTTTGTAACTGCCGGTATGGGCGGCGGAACAGGAACGGGCGCAGCTCCCGTTGTTGCAAAAATAGCGAAGGATATGGGTATTCTTACAGTCGGTGTTGTTACAAAGCCGTTTGCTTTTGAGGGCAAGAGAAGAATGACTCAGGCCGAGCAGGGTATTGCAGAGCTTTCCGCCTGCGTAGATTCGCTTATTATCGTTCCCAACGAAAGACTTAAGTATGTTTCCGACCAGAGCATTACTCTTCAGAATGCGTTTGCGATTGCAGACGATGTTTTAAGGCAGGGTGTTCAGAGTATTTCCGACCTCATCCTGCTGCCGGGTCTTGTTAATCTTGACTTTGCAGACGTTACCTCCGTTATGAAGGACGCCGGCTACGCTCATATGGGTATGGGCAGCGCAACAGGCAAGGACAAGGCTACTGTTGCCGCAGAAGCCGCTGTTTCAAGTCCGCTTCTTGAAACCTCTATCGACGGCGCCAAGGGTCTTATCATCAACATTACCGCTTCCGCAGATGTAAGTCTTGACGACATCGACGCCGCTTCAACAATGATTAAGGACAGAGTGTCTGAGGATGCCAACATCATTTGGGGCGCTGTTATTGATGATAAAATGGAGGACGCCATCAGCGTTACCGTTATTGCAACAGGCTTTAATGCTGACGGACAGGCTGTAAAAAGCAGTGAACAGAAAGAGCCCGTAATATTTGAGGACGACAAGTCCGAAAAGGCTGCCTCTAAGTCGACAAAGGATAAAACCGATGACGACGAGGATGACACCTTCTATGATATTATGTCAATTTTTAATAAATAATTACTTTTTGATTATTCCTCGATAAGCGCTCGCAATATTACCGACCGCTTATCACTAACCTAAATAACTACTGATTTTGGTTTTCATATTTTTTCTTTTCTTATCTGAAGAACGCTCTGCTTTTGCGGGGCGTTCTTCACGTTTTTTAATAATTTTATTCTTTTCCTGACACTCGCAACGCATACCGTTGTGTATAAGCTTTTAATCATCAGCCATTTTGTAGGGACGTATAGTATCCGCCTGCCTGTCAGCGGAAGCTGACATATATATTATTCTTTTCATTCTTTAATTCTTTATATTCTTTACTTTCTTTAATTGTGGTTAGTTGTCGGTTAATTGTAGGTTAATTGCAGGTTAATTGGTTGTTAAAATGTCGGTTAAGCTTTGGTATTTATCATAATTATTTACAGTAATAATCGAGAATTTCGGGTATGCTTTGCCTGTCAATTTGCAAGTTAATTTGCCTGTTGATTTTAACCTAAAAGTGTTTGCCGTTTCCGCAAAAAATATATTCTCCGCCTGTCAGCGGAAGCTGACGTATATATATTATCATT
>JAJQDK010000020.1 GCA_021202245.1 Clostridiales bacterium | reverse complement strand
ATATTATAACAATATTAAATTTGCTTTAGAAATTTACATTAGTGTTTATGTGCAGTAAAAATTTTATGACAAGCGTGACAAGCGGCGAGGTGTCGGAAATTTTCGACATCTCGCCTTTTTGTCGGTTTGTTTTAATTATATATGTTGAAAAAACAACAATAACGGTGTATAATAAAATAAATATTTGTGATTATTGTCAATAAGCAGCCCTACAAATAAAGTGAAGCTTCATTTAATGCAGGCAATTTACCGAAAGGAAAGCTTAAAATGAACGGCGAGAGCGAGTCAACCGTAATTCTGTTTCCGGATTTTCAAAAATTAAAGGAAGAAGTAGAAAAACTGAAAACCGAGCTGTCAATGCTTATGCTGGAGCGTGACGAGCTGGTGTTTACGGTGTGCAAAAACATTCAAACACAATATATGCTTGAAATGGGAGGCCTGGAATATAAGGCGTATAAGGCCCAATGCGCAGCGCTGCGTTTGAAGAGAAAAATTGAAATGATACAATCCAAGAAAAATCGTCAGGAAATGATAAATATTTCAGTGATTGAGCAGGTTCTTGATACGGAATTTTCCGAGTACCAACATAAATTGGACGAGCAGGTTAATCAAATAAACAAGGCTATCGAACGAAAAAACGCAAAAAAGCTGTCCGAAGAAGAGGCCCGGGAGCTGAAAAATCATACAGAGCGATAGTTAAATCTCTGCATCCGGATATAAATCCAAATGTAACCGAGGAAGGAATCAAGTTCTTGGACAATGCGGTTAAAGCGTATAAAAACGGAGATTTAGCGTTAATAAAGCTCATAAGTCAGATTGCGGTTAATCATTTGCCTGACGAAAATCATCAGGATGTAATGTCTGACCTTGCGCAGCAAAAGAAAAGGCTTATTGAATCGGCAAAAAATATTCGGGAGGATATGGAAAAAATAAAATCCGAGTTCCCTTATACTGTGAAAAGTATTTTGGAGGATCCCGAAAAGCTGGAGAAACGAAAAGCTGAAACGGAAAATATTATCTCTCAATATAACGATATGATTTCCGTGTATAAAGCAAAGATTGACGAAATGTTGGGGTGATTTGATGAGTGAATTGATGAATACAGGCGGCAGCGGCCTGATAAACCTGCTTCACGGCAAAAACGGCGAATTGGTTATGCCTAAGCCGTTTGAAAAGGATATTTTTCTGTTTGACACTTATATTGCGGGGACATCGCATATAGAGGGAATTGAAGAGCTGGAGCCGCATCTTCATATCGGCGACAAGCTTGATTTCTTTCGTGAGCCCGATAACAGCTACGATAAACAGGCAATTATGATTAAAACAACCGACGGAGTAAAAATCGGATATGTTCCGCAGGTTGACAATCTGATTTTTGCCCGGCTGATGGATGCCGGAAAGCTGCTTTTCGGAAAAATTACCGCAAAAGAAAAGGTGCAGTCCTGGATAAAAATTGATATTAAGGTTTATTTGCACGAATGATCGGAAGGTACATCAATGAAAGCAAACGAAACAAAATCAAGAATTTTATATCTGCAAAAAATATTGCTTGAGCGCACCGATGAGGATCATACGCTCAGCACCAATCAGCTCATAGAAATATTGAAAAACGAATACGGAATTTCCGCTTACAGGACGACGATTGCAAGCGATATTGACGCACTCAGAGAGTTCGGACTTGATATTGTGACCGTCCGTTCCACGCAGTGCCGGTATTTTGTAGCAAACCGCAGGTTTGAGCTGCCGGAGCTTAAGCTTCTTATTGATGCAGTGGAGTCCTCAAAATTTATAACAAACAAAAAAAGCGATGCACTGATTGAAAAGATACATACGCTTGCAAGTCAGGGTCAGGTATCCAAGCTGAAACGCAACAACTATATCGTTGACAGAGTTAAGCCGAATAACGAGCAAATTTATTATATTGTGGACACTGTCAACGATGCAATCAATATGGGCAAGCAGATTTCATTTCAGTATTACGAGTACACCGGCTTGAAGAAAAAGGTTCTGAAGAACAAGGGAGAGGTGTACAGGCTCAGCCCGTACAAGCTTCTTTGGAACGGGGATTATTATTACGTAATAGGCTATTCCGAAAAGAAGGAAAAAATCGTAACCTTCAGAGTTGAACGCATTGCGGCAATTCCGAAAATTCTCGATGCGGACGCTGCGGAAAAGCCTGCGGATTTTGATTTTACGGAGTTTTTAAAAGAGGTATTCTTTATGTATGACGGCGAAGCCGTGAAGGTTGAGCTGCGCTGCGACAACAGCCTGATGAAAACTATGATTGACCGCTTCGGCGAGGATGTAACCACCCTTGCCTGCGATATGTCCTCTTTTCGCCTGGTAGCCGAGGTGTCGGCAAGTCCGACCTTTTTCGGCTGGGTGTTCGGCTTTAACGGCAAGGTTCAGATACTTGCTCCCGAAAGCGTTAAGCGGCAGTACAGACTGATGATTAACGAAGCAGCCGAGGCTCTTGCTTGAGAAAAAAACAGATTTCGGCACGAGATAATTTTTGAATTACAACGCCCGACAGGAAAGAAAAATTTCCTGTCGGGCGCATTTAATTTGAGCTGAGCAGCTTGCTCTGTTTAATCGGAAATATTTCAGTCGTTGTAAATTCCCGTGGAGAGGTAGCGCTCGCCTGTGTCGGGGAGCAGAGCTACTATAGTTTTGTCTGCGTTTTCGGGACGTTTAGCAAGCTCCAGCGCTGCCCAAAGAGCTGCGCCCGATGAAATTCCGACAAGCAAGCCCTCGGTTTTTGCAATCAAATTTGCGGTTTCAAAAGCAGCCTCGTTTGCAACGGGAATTATCTCGTCATATATTTCGGTGTCAAGCGTATCGGGAACAAAGCCTGCGCCTATTCCTTGTATTTTATGCGGTCCGCCGTGTCCTTGAGAGAGAACGGGGGAGGATTCGGGCTCAACTGCCACCGCCTTTACGTTCGGGTTCTGCGATTTCAGATATTTGCCTGCGCCGCTGAGCGTTCCGCCCGTGCCGACGCCTGCCACAAAAATGTCAACCTCGCCGTCGGTGTCCTCCCAGATTTCGTGGCCGGTGGTTGCAAAGTGCGTTGCCGGATTAGCCGGATTTACAAACTGACCGAGAATAATACCGCCGTCAATTTCCTTTGCAAGCTCGTCGGCTTTGGCGATGGCGCCGCTCATACCCTTGCTTCCGTCGGTGAGGACAATTTCGGCTCCGTACGCTTTAAGCAGATTTCTTCTTTCAATGCTCATGGTTTCCGGCATTGTAAGAATTGTTTTGTAGCCTTTGACGGTTGCAACCGAGGCAAGACCTATGCCCGTGTTGCCCGAGGTGGGTTCAATAATCGTTGAGCCCGCCTTCAGCAAGCCCTTTTCCTCTGCATCCTCAATCATTGCCTTTGCAATTCTGTCCTTTACACTGCCTGCCGGGTTGAAAAATTCAATCTTTGCAAGGAGCCTTGAGGTAAGCTCGTGTTTCTTTTCAATGTTTCTGAGTTCAACAATAGGCGTCTTTCCAATCAATTCCGTAACGCTCTGAAAAATTTCAGCCAATCAAATCAAGTCCTTTCACTGAATATTTATATTATTTTATTGCGTTAAATGCTTCCTGTAAATCGTAGATGATATCGTCAATATGCTCCGTGCCGACAGAAAGTCTGATTGTGTTCTCTTTAATGCCCTGGTCAATAAGCTCCTCGCCGTTAAGCTGAGAGTGAGTTGTGGATGCCGGATGAATTGCAAGCGATTTTACGTCCGCAACATTTGCGAGCAGTGAGAATACCTTTAGGTTATCAATGAATTTTTTTGCGTCCTCCGCTCCGCCCTTTATTTCAAAGGTGAAGATTGAGCCGGCGCCCTTGGGAAAATACTTTTTGTAAAGTGCGTAGTATTTGCTGTCGGGGAGCGATGGGTGGTTTACGCTTTCAACCTGCGGATGCGATTTTAAGAAATCGACAACCTTCAGCGCGTTTTCAACGTGGCGCTCAACCCGGAGCGAGAGTGTTTCAAGTCCCTGCAAAAAGATAAATGCGTGGAACGGCGAAACGGTTGAGCCCGTATCTCTGAGCAAAATTGCCCTTATGTATGTCACAAAGGCTGCGCCCGGAGCGGCATCGGTGAATACTGCGCCGTGATAGGATTCGTTCGGTTCGGAGAACTGCGGAAATTTGCCCGATGCTTTCCAGTCAAACCTGCCGCTTTCAACAATCACGCCGCCGATTGCCGTACCGTGACCGCCGATGAATTTTGTTGCCGAATGAATCACGATGTCGGCGCCGTGTTCAAACGGTCTGAAAAGATACGGAGTGGCAAAGGTGCTGTCTACAACAAGAGGAATGCTGTTGTCGTGCGCGATTTTTGCGACCGCTTCAAAGTCAATGATGTTTGAATTGGGATTGCCGAGGGATTCAATGTAAATAGCCTTGGTGTTCGGCTTAATTGCATCGGCAAAGTTTTGAACGTCATCGGGGTCAACAAAGGTTGTTGTGATTCCGAAGGCGGGAAGAGTATGCTCAAGCAGGTTGTATGAACCACCGTAGATGGTTTTGGCGGAAACAATATGGTCGCCGCAGTGCGCAAGCGCCTGAATTGTATATGTAACGGCAGCCGCTCCGCTTGAAACCGCAAGCGCCGCCGAGCCGCCCTCAAGCGCTGCTATTCTCTCTTCAAATACAGCTTCGGTGGGATTTGTGAGTCTGCCGTAGATATTGCCGGCGTCTTTGAGCGCAAATCGGTCCGCTGCGTGTTGGCTGTTGTGAAACACATATGAGGTTGTTGCGTAAATAGGCACTGCTCTTGCGTCGGTTACGGGATCTGCGTTTTCCTGTCCGACGTGAAGCTGAAGTGTTTCAAAATGTAAATTTCTTTCGTTTAAGTTGCTCATATAAATTCCTCTTTTCAAATTCATAGTATTTTGTTGTTTGTGCGGATAAATTCGAGCCGTCACATTCGTGCGCTGCAGCAACATCGCTTGAAATACAAATTCATAAAATCACCATATCCTATAATTCCTATAATGTTAGTGGGAATTTCCTTGTATCTCTATATTACCACATAAATTTCAAATGTCAATAGCTTTTTAAAAATATTTTTATTTATCCTATCAAAATACTATGCTTTCGGCAGGGAATATCAAATTACATAATTATCCGAGGCGTTTCTCACAATGTCAAGCAGTGTGATGTTGTCTACTACTTCATTAACGGCCTTGTAAATTTTTTCCCAGACAAAAAGCGTACTGCACTCATCACGGCGGCTGCAGGTGTTTATTCCGCCGTCAAGACACGCCACGGGCGCAAGGTCGCCCTCTGTCAGCCGCAAAATCATACCACCGTATAATTTTCAGGCGGAAGGGCAAGGCGATATCCGCCGTTGGAGCCTCTTGTGCTGATTACATATCCGACTTTGGTAAGAACGGTAATTATCTGTTCGAGATATTTCAGCGAAATGTCCTGCCTTTGGGCAATTTCCTTCAGCGCAATGTTTTCTCCGTTATTATTCTGAGCCAAATCTACCATCAGGCGCAGTGCGTATCTGCCCTTTGTTGATATTTTCATTTTCATCAATCCTTTAGCGCAGCGGTTGCTTCGCTTTGTATTCATATATGTTTTATATGAATTAGATTATCATAATTTTTATACTGTCAATCTATCAATGAAAATTTATAAACGCCGAAGGATGCAGTCACACATTTGCAAAAATCAAAAACAAAACGGGAATTGTAAATATCGCCGTGAGCTGAGAAACCAAAGCCATACTTGCTCCGGCCTCGGGATTTTCTCCGTATGCGGAGGGAATGATAACGGTGTTAAGCCCCAGCGGCATTGCGTGGGCGCAGAGTGCGGCAATGACTATTTCCTGCGGAGTGTTCATCATCCTGAGCACAACGGCAAAAAGCGAGGGCAGAGCTATCAGCCTTATTGCCGCCACCGCATAGGTTTGCCATTGCCTGAAAAGCGACCTCAGGTTATATCCGCCGATTACAAATCCCGTGAGTATCATTGCTATGGGCGACATACAGCTTGCGGCGTTTTTTATTACGTCTGACACAATGGGAATTTGCGGAACCGACAGCAGACCGAGTATTCCTCCGATGAAAAGAGAGATGAAAATCGGGTTTACAAAAGATTTAAGAGATAATCCTCTTTCGTTGTTCGGTATCAGCCACGCAATTCCCACAGAATAGGTAAACATATTCAAGGGCAGAGTGAACACAAGATAGTCGAACAGCTCAATGCTGTCGCCGCCGTAGATTCCCGAAACCATAGCCGTTCCCACAAATCCGAAATTTGAAACGGAAACGGAGTAGCGGTATATCTTTTTAAGGTACGGAGTTTTTCCGAGAAATTTTGAAACAATAAAGCCTACCGCTATGCAAAACGCCAGAAGAGCGCTGCTGTAGATTATGAATATCCATTTTTCACTAATGTTTTTTACGGTGCAGTTTGACCAAAATGTATTTATGACAACGGCAGGCATAAATATCATATTTTCAAGCTTTGAGAATATCTTTGAGCTTTCCTCCGAGATTAAATTTGTTCTGCAAAGTATGAAGCCTATCATAATAAAGGAGAACAGAACGCCGATCTGCGAAATTACAGATATAAAAATTTCCATTTTGCTCCTCCGGTTATTTTGAATTTTTGCTTAATAATTAAGTAATGTAACGCATATAACTTATGCAAAGATGACCCCCGCCTCTAAGGCGGCGGGTGCCATTTATCATTTCAGCGGGAGTTGTAATCTCTCGCTGAAACACGGAGGAGCTAACGCTCCCACTTGCAAGCTGCAATCTATCGCAAGCTCTGTTTCAAGCGAGCTTGACAGAGCGTTGCTCCGATTTAAATCCCGACTGAATTTTATTCTTTCCCGACCGAATGTCCCTTATTCCGTTGTCGTCAGCTTAAGAATTTAAACGGTGTTTTTTGCTGCATTGATAAGCAAAATTATAACATGTTCGTAGCGGCGAACAGTGTTCGCCACGGTCGCTCCGCACATCGCTTGTGCCGACGTATAATTTCCCACCCGTCCGTAGCGGCGGTCAGTGACCGCCACATTCACAAACGCTATAGTTATGAAAAAAGCCTACCACTGTGTACAAGCATTTATTAACTATCGACTTTGTAGGGGCTGATATCATCTTTTCTGCGAAAACGGCAAACCCTTTGTCACTCCGTGACATTTCCCTTATCAAGGGAATACCCGCACGGCGCAGCCGTCCTTATAAAAATATATTTTTAATATGTTCACGGAGCTAAAGCTCCTACACCTCATCCGTCACCATACGGTGACACCTTCCCCTCGGAGGGGAAGGCTTCAATAAGCAGGAAAACGTCATCTCCGCAGCCAGCTTCCCCTTGAGGGGAAGCTGGCTGCGGAGCAGACTGATGAGGTGTAGGCGTGCAACGCCGTGTAACCTA
>JAJQDK010000046.1:6604-7448 GCA_021202245.1 Clostridiales bacterium | reverse complement strand
CTCCCTGATTATAGTGCGCAGTCGTATGCGCTCCTTGGGGTCAAGACCTGCAGTGGGCTCGTCAAGCAAAAGTATGTCGGGGTTGCCGAGCATGGCCTGCGCAAGCAGCACCCTCTGCTTCATTCCGCCGGAGAACTCCCCTATTTTTTTGTGCGCCACGCTGTCAAGATTTACAATCTTCAAAAGCTCATCGGTCTGTTTTTTGCCTCCCGGCGCGGTATGCCCTTGAGAGAAGCCATATACAGCACAAACGAGCGGGTGGAAAGCTGTTCATAAAAGCCCTGCTGCTGAGGCATATAGCCGAGGCGCTCTCTGAATTTTTTGCCGAGTGAAAGAATATCGGTTCCGTCGCAAAGAATTTCACCGGAGGTTCGGCTGACGTTGTCGGTAATTAAATTCATAAGCGTGCTTTTGCCGGCACCGTTAGCGCCGAGCAAACCGTATATACCGTTGGTAAGAGTAATATTAACGTCATTCAGGGCAGTGTGATTGCCGTAATTTTTAGTTAGATTTTTTATTTCAATTTGCATTATTCAGCCTACTTTCGTTACACCAACTGCGTTTTGCCGCAGCCAAGCTTATTGCTCCTGCTGCAATTATTATGAATACGGGGATTAGGAAGGTGAATCCGTCCGAAGATAAAATCAAATTCATCATTGCCAGCGGAATGGAAACCGAGATATAGGATAAAAATTCCAATCCAACCGCATAAAGCAAAGACGGCACTATTAAAATCACCGATGAAATTACTATACAAATCTCATACTTGGCATAGGTTGAAACAAGGCAGACAACGTATGTTACCGCAAGCAATTTCTGAACTCTGAGCTGCTATCTGAAATAA
>JAJQDK010000046.1:0-6594 GCA_021202245.1 Clostridiales bacterium | reverse complement strand
GATAGAGGATAACAAGAAATGCCGCTATGCTTATGTTAAATGGCAGAGAATTCAGAAATTCAAGGTTCTTAACCGGTGCGCCGAAGGATGAGAGAGTATATTGACTGCACACGTCGTAAAGCTCAGCAGCCGTTGAACACAGCCACACAACTGCCGTTAATGCGCCGGCGCAGATTATCTTTTGACGGAAAAGGCAGCCTCTGCCCCTGCACGTTGCCATAAGAGAGGGGTACATTGCCGAGCATTTTTCAAAGGCAAACACTCCGGAGAGCATAATTATAAGGCAAAAAATCGAAATCAGGGCAAAATTTTGCTGTCTTGAAAATCCGCTCTCGCCCAAGAGGTTTTCATAGCCGTCCGGCTCCACGAGCCATGACTCTGTGCCCTGCTCTGAGTTTGTCTGAGCAAATTCAATGCGCTCTTTGATTTTTTCAAGCGCCTCGCGTTTGTTGTCGTAGGCGTCAAGTTTAAGCTGTGCATCGGTATATTCGTCTGCGGAAATTTCATTGTTGTAATACGCTTCCTGCCTTTGCAGAAACTCTTCGTCAACCTCGGCTATTTCGTTCTCGAGGTCCTCAACATATTTAAGCGTATTGTCGGTTACGGGGGCGCTGTATTCCTCATAAAAGCTTTTTACAATGCTGTCGGCACCGCTGTAGTAGATGTAGTCCGTACTTGCGGATGAAAATATCACAAACACAAATGCGGCGAGAACCACTATTCCCTTTTGCACAATCAGCACCTTGTAAAGCTCAATGCCTATGACGTTTAATTTTTCAACAAGCTTCCAATACACTGCCGTGACCCTGCCGAAAAGCTTAACAAGCGCAATTTCAAGCTTGCCGGGAGTTTTTCCGGGGTGCTTCAGCGAGGATACAGCCACAGAAAGAGAGGCAAAAATCAATGTAAAAATAATTGCTGAAATTATCACAAGCCAAAACAGATTTATCACGGTGACGAACGCATTTATGTTGCTGTATTTTATAATCGCCTCGGTGGGATTGACAAAATAAAAGACGTTCATACACTTAAAGAGCGCAAAATTGCTCTGAGCGGGAAGCAAGCTGTACAGCAGAAATTCTCCTGCAAAAATCACGCCTGCTGCGCCGATTGCAATGCTTGTGTTCTGGATAAAAGCCACAACGAACCATATCAAAAAGGCAAGCACAAGCTGAGTAAGTATGTTTATGAGAATATAGAAGGCTATAAACTCAAGCTCATTCATCGGATAAATAAAATTTTGAAACAGCTGTATTGACTGCACGTTTCTGAACAGGTCGTCAGCTCCGCCGTAAAACGAAAAGGACACTGAGAACATTACGGCGTACATTACAATATTGACAAGAGCAACGCTGAGCGATAAAATTCCGGCACGCTTCAAAGCAAGGCTGAATCTGCCCTTGGGAGCGGAATAAACCAAATTCCACAGTCCTCTTTTGCGTTCCTCAACAAAGGCGAACACCAATATCACTGAAAAAAAGAACGCAAGATAATGGATAAGTTCAAAATCAAGGACAGAGATCAGCGGTTCATCGCTGCCGAGTTCAAGAGAAATTCCTTTAAGCTCCGAGTAATCTTCAACAGTCTTTGAGATGTTAAGGCTTGAGAGCGAGTTGCTCTCGGAAAAAATGCTGATTGAATTCATCTGCTGAGCCTGAGCGTCAATGCTGTCAAGATAATCGGGATAAGAAGCTATGTATTCAAGCTGCTCGGATATTTCACTCAGCACCAGACAGCTCGCTTCGATTTCGGCTGCATCATAGGAAGCCTTGTTTTCGTCAAACTCCTCGGCGATATCAGGATAGCTGCTTCTCAGCTCCTGCTCTTGATCAAGCCAATATTCCTGATATTCTTCGTAGTTATCAGCCTTGCTTGTATCAAACGCCAGCAGACTGCTGATTACAGAAGCATATTCAAGGCGAGAGTCAACCTCCTCCTGCATTTCAGAAATTGACTTGCCGTTTAAATCATTCAGAATTTCATTTCTGTCGGCGTTCATTTGAGTAAGGCTTACTCCCTCATACTCAACACCGTTAAACTGAGCGTTGATATAAAAACCAACGCTCACGGCAATGATAAGTATAAAGGATAAAAATATTTTTTTGTTTAATAATACACGTTTAAGTTCCATCTTCTCTTAATTTTCCGTTTGCAATCATATATAAGTTTTTCTGTTTCAATTCGCCGGTAACGGTTTTTAATTTATCAGCATATCAGTATATGAAATATATTGTTCGTACAGAAGCGCATGTAAACTAATCTTCAGGATTCAAAACGCAGATTTGTGCATCTTCATCAAAATAATACAGTTTATTCCATTCATACTCGTCCGTTTCAATCTGCGAACAATCAGCAACTAAAAAGTAGCCGTCTTTTCTTGCAAAGAAATTGGTACCGTCACAACCCACAAAGCTTTCAAATTCCGAAAGGTCAACGGTGTATATTATTTCACCGTCTGTATTAAGAACATATACTTTGTATTCAGAAGAATCAATGCTGTCATTCAAATAATTTGAAAGATACAAATTGCTTCCGTCATTTATCAAAAGCATTGAATCATACGGTAGTTCAGCAATGGTGTCGTCAGATTCACTCTCGGCGTTATGTGCGTAAAGCAAGTTATCAGACTTAGTGTAATAAACTATATCATTTAACACCGTAAAAGAATCATTGACATCACACAATTCTTCCGTTTCCTTTGCAGACAAACTATATCTGCACACAGTATTTTTGTATTCTTCATAGCTTTCATCTACAGCATAAGTTTTTTCAAAATACATATAGCCGTCACTGCCGTCAAGCCAAAAATAATCTGCGCCGAATCCTTCGACCTCATCAACGGTTTCAATATCACCCGGATTATTTAAATCCATACAAAAAAAGCTTGCTTGAGTATCGGAGGTTTGAAAAGACCAAAAGGCATAGCCTCTGTGTACCGTAAATACACCGATATTGTTCCAATCACTTATATTAAAAAGCTCGCATACTTCATCTCTTACAATGCCGTCTGAGCTTATTTTATAAAGAGAAACAGAGGTACTGCTGTCGCTTCCCTTTCCTAACATATAGATACATTCGTCATAATAAGAAAAACCTTTAGTGTAATAATAGGTTTCCTCGGAAAAGTAAGCATCACAGGTAATTTTACTTTCATCGGCAAGATTTGTAGTATGCTCACAATCGGGATCGCTGCACACAAATACACATTGCTGAGTTTCATTATCATAATAAATCAACTTATTATCACTAAAAAAGTAATTACCGGCGCCGTTTGACACAGTCATATCATAACGTGTAGGGTAAAACGGTTGGTCATCATTTCCTAATGAAAATCCGGTATTGCTTAAAGCTGTATCGGAAGTAGCTTGATTATCATTTTCCGAACAAGAGGTGAAACTTAGCAAAAAAAGAAGAAGAACAAAACAAATACAAATAAATTTTTTCATCATAGCTCCTAAAATAAAAGGTTTTAACAATACTAAAGCTATTACAATAATTAACTATTGAAAATTATCGAATAACATTAACGCTACTCAATATTATCATACAAAATGAGATTAGTCAACACAGATTTGTAATTTTTAATCTTTTGTGTGAATGTTTGTACAATTGTTACAATAATCTTGCTTATGTCAATCACAATATGTGACGTGGTAAATTCATTATTGATTGTAAAGGTGTTCACAAAACCCACCATAAGACATTTTCGTGAACATATTAAAAATATATTTTTATAAGGACGGCTGCGCCGTGCGGGCAGATAATATCAGCCCCTACGGACGTGTGGGAAATTATACGCTTGTACACAGTGATGTGCGTTGCGGCAGTGGCGGTCACTGACCGCCGCTACGGACGTGTGAGGAATTATACCTCAGCTACGAAAACGGCAGAGCCGTAATTGCGGATGATATCCGCCGAAATTATAGTTTTTATTAGGTTACACGGCGTTTCACGCCTACACCTCATCCGTCACCGTTCGGTGACACCTTCCCCTCGAGGGGGAAGGCTTTCTGAGAGATGACGTTTTCCTGCTTATTGAAGCCTTCCCCTTGAGGTATTCTCTTGATAAGAGTTTGCCGCTTTCACAGAAAAGTCAGTGACCACTACATTCACAAACGCTATAGTTATATGCAACATATACCACTGTGTGCAAAGGTTTGATTTATAGCATATTCGTAGGGGCGGATAGTATCCGCCCGTGGTAAAGGCAGGATGTTTTAATTAAAAATAAAAACTTGATAAAGCTATATTCGTTTACCGTTAAATCAAAAATTGATAAAAAATAAATTATAGTTTTTATAAGGACGGCTGCGCCGTGCGGGCAGATAATATCAGCCCCTACGGACGTGTGGGAAATTATACGCTTGTACACAGTGATGTGCGTTGCGGCAGTGGCGGTCACTGACCGCCGCTACGGACGTGTGAGGAATTATACCTCAGCTACGAAAACGGCAGAGCCGTAATTGCGGATGATATCCGCCGAAATTATAGTTTTTATTAGGTTACACGGCGTTTCACGCCTACACCTCATCAGTCACGGCTACGCTCGTGACAGCTTCCCCTCAAGGGGAAGCCTTGCTGAGAGATGACGTTTTCCTGCTTATTGAAGCCTTCCCCTCGAAGGGAAAGGCTTTCGCTCAATCAAACGTTTGGCGATTATCCAAGCTTTCACCTTGAGTGGAAGGTGAAGGTAAAAAGTTCGTTATTTTGAGGAAAAGGCTCCCGTGCAGGAAGCCTTCAGTTATTTTGAATAATGTAAAATTACTTTATTTGCATCATTAAATTTGTGCCCTTTTATTTAACGGGTGACTTTGGATTTTCCGGATTTTTCATCAATCAAGAAAAGGTATGTACCGCAGACCATTGATGCTCGCCTGTGCCTATTTGCGATTTGTCAAAGACACTAAGCTGTCTTGAGGTGGTATCTATAAACAAATTATTGCTGTCGCCGCCAATCAAAAAATCACAATCCGAAATTTCCAGAGAGTCAACAAGCTCGCCGTCAAATGTCAGAACATTTACTACATATTCATCGCTGTCAGCAACATTATCCCAATTTGAAAGATAGAGATATTCATTATCACTCAATAAGAGCGCCTCGCTGTTTGTTAACTCATACAGTTCGGTTGTTGTTTTATCTTCCATATCATAAGAATACAGATACTGTCCGCCTGATAAGTAATATATTTTGCTTCCTACAACAACATCTCCGTTATCTATCTCAAGAAGCTCTTCAACCTCACCCGTGCCAAGCTTTACTCTGTACATGGTCGATGTAAACTCTTCATAGGTTTCATCGGTTGAATCCTCATATTCAAAATACATATAATCTCCGGAGCCGGTCAAGCCGAGAACGTACGGCGCATAGCCTTCATTCTCATAAACAGTGGTTATGCTGTCCGTATCGTCAAGCTTCATAGAATAAATCTGAGTGCTGCCTTCCGGGAACAATGTCCAAAACGCATATCCCCTGTGAACGGTAAAACAACCTACCGTGTTGATGTCAGAGGTTGAGAACAGCTTACATACTTCCTCACGCTCTGAGCCGTCCTTGCTGATTTTGTACAGTGATACCGATTTTGCATCGTCGCCGCTGCTCTTGCCGAGAAGGTAGATTGATTCGTCGTAATAGGCGTAGCCCTTATCATTGTAGAATGTTGTGTTTGGGAAAAAGGCGTTACAATCACTTTCACCCTCATCAACATTTGTGATATGTTTGCAATCCGGCTTGCTGCAAACAACGACATATTGACCGCTGGCGCTATCGTAATAATAAAGGGTATCACCATAAAATTGATAATATCCGCTGCCGTCGGTTACAAGCATATCGGAACGTGAAAGATAAAATGGCTGGTCATCATAGCCAGCTTCAAAGCTGAGGTCATATTCCGCGCTGTCAGAGGAGGAGCCGTTTGTATCGGTGCTGTTATCGCAAGTGGTCATCAAAAATGCAGAAGCAGTTAACAGAGCTAACAATAATGATAGTATTTTTCGATTTGAAATTTTTTTGATATGTACATTGTTGTGCACAGGCAATTCCTCCTTAAAATCATCACATCAAGCTAATTTTATAAAAAATACGCTTGGTAATCAAAAACTTGTTTTATAATATCACTTATAATAAGGTTAGTCAACACAATTTTTCAAAATTTATTTTTAAACTCCAAAGTTTGGTTAATTGCTACAGTTGTTTTATTATTTTTTATTCACAATATGTGATAATTCACACAGTCGGCTAATGCTTATTCCGAAATTTTATTGACAAAAAGTACGCTGTAATCAAAATTATTTTTCTTTTTTAGATAAAAAACAAGACATCCGAGCTTTCTTCCTGATAACAGCCGACTTTGGAGATGCCAGTTTAATATGCGGCGTAGGTGTCAGTTTTGCCACATTTTGCATTTAAAATGACAAAAACCTTCACCTCAAAGGGCGATGTCGTCAACTTAAGGAAAATACGGAGTGTAAATTTATTGCCGTAACTTGTGGCTCCCTTTGACGAGGGAGCTGTCTGCGTATGCAGACTGAGGGAGAGAAGACTTTTCCTGTAGATGTCGGCAAAAGCGAAGCATAGTAAGCGTTTCCTTTAATGAA
>JAJQDK010000084.1 GCA_021202245.1 Clostridiales bacterium | reverse complement strand
TTATAAGGACGGCTACGCCGTGCGGGCGGATACTATCCGCCCCTACGAACGGGTGGGGAAATTATACCTCAGTACACAGTGGTGCACATTACATATTTATTTTTTCTTAAGTTGACGACATTACCTTATCAAGGGAATACCTCAAGGGGAAGCCTTGCTGAGAGATGACGTTTTCCTGCTTATTGAAGCCTTCCCCTCCGAGGGGAAGGTGTCACCGTATGGTGACGGATGAGGTGTAGGAGCTTTAGCTCCGTGAACATTATAAAAATAAATTTAAAAAAATATGGCGGTCACTGACCTCCGTTACGGACGTGTATTAAATTATACGTATGTACACAGTTGTATACGCTACGAACACACTCCAAACTCCAAACTCCACACTAACCACTGACCGCCGCTGTAAACACGCTGAAATTATACGTCCCTACGTAACGGTATTTCTTGCATAAAATATCTGACCTAATTTACTGCGCAGCAAATCGGTTAAACTAAAAATATTCACATAAATTTCATTAAAAATGCAGCTGATTTATGTTGAAAAAATTTGTCGTCTATTGTATAATTATCATAATGTATATATTGTATTAAGTTTAAAGGATTGATACCGATGTTAAAAAAGACTAAACCCTTTCTTGTAATTTTGTGTGCGGCGGCGCTTTTGCTCGGCTGCACGGTAACGGCATTTGCCACTGACGATGAGCTTGAAATCAACTCCGTAGCTTCGGCTGCTGTCGGCGATACAGTTACCTATTCTCTCTATTTGAGCGATGCAGACGACCCTGTCGAGGGTATTCAAATGTATATTTATTACGACCCGGATTATTTGACGGTTGACCCTGAATCCCTGACCTACGAAAAATTTGACGGTGTTGTTCAGAACGCCGATAATGAGAACTTTGTAACCTTCAACTGGACTGATATTACCAATTTGGCTGATTTTTCAAGCAAGGCTCTGTTGGTATCGGTTGATTTTACCGTTACTCAGGCAGGCAGCGCAGAAATTGCCGAATTTATTCAGGAGCTTTACGGCGACGATATGACCTATCTCAAGGCGTACACGCTCACCTATGACATTTCGGTAAACGGCGAGGTTGTTTCCTCGGACAACACTCCGGTTATTGCCACCGATGATGACATCATCAACAACCGTCAGGGCGGCTTCATAAATTATCTTGACGGTATGGGAGAGGAAAATTCCCCCAACGCAGGCGACGACCACGACGCCGTAATCGGCGATAAAGAGCTGGGCACAATGTATGTTACCGAGGTTGTCAATGCAAACGAGGTTATTGACGTTGAATCCGATTCGTCTGTTTCAAAATACATTATCATTGCGGCTGTTGTTATTATCATTGCCGCTATAGTGGTTGTGTTGATTCTGATGAATAAGTCTAAGAATAATCAGCCTGCCGATAACTCGTTCGGCGGTGAGGATGTTCCTCAGCTTGAAAATGAGATTGAAGCCGAGCCTGTTCAGGAGAGCGCTCCCGACGTTGAGGATGTTCCTCAGAATGATAACGAGATTGAAGCCGAGCCTGAGCAGGAAAACGCTGCGGACGGTGACACGGAAGTATTGACTGAATAATGAATTCGGCGTTGAAATTTCAGCGCCGATTCTTTGTCTGTATTTTTACTAAAAATTTCAAGTAAAATTTGTGCAAATTTTCAAGCATTTCTCGAGCGGATTTTTAAATTTCCGCTTGATTTTTGCATAATTTTATACTATAATAAAGTTACCGATATTTCGGATACAATAATTTAATTGGGAGGAAACTTAAATGTCCAAAAAAATTACAAGTCTTATTCTTGCTTTAGTTCTTATGTTTTCAATGACAACTATTGCTTGCGTAAGCGTTTCTGCTACGGTTAATGAGGATGGTACATACACACCTACAGACCCCGACACAGAAACATACAGATATTATTTCTATATGCCAACATGGTGGTATACTAATGATGATGTAACAACTGCCGGTATCTATTGGTATGCAGGTACCGATGCGTGCGGCGCTCTTGACGGCTCAGGCAACTCAGTATCTTGGCCCGGTTACACAGCATATGCAGATGAAACATATGATCAGCTTTTCTACTGCGATGTTCCCACAGATGTTGAAACTATTATTTGGGATAACCTCATTAACGGTGAAACTGACAGCACTGCTGCTATTTTCTGGGAAGCTATGCAGACTATAAATATTTTCTCAACTTATTATGCAGCAGATTATTCTGAGAATTATGATCAGGATTTCTTTGACGAAGTTCAGGCTATGCTTGACACATATTCAGCTGATGAATTAGCAGAAATCAGCCCTTATTACAGCAACTTCTATGTTGACGATTCTGAATGGGATGAAGGCCTTTGCTTTACATTTGACAATATGATTTATATTGTTGACCAGAATGTTACGGTTGAAAGTGCTGTTACAGAAGGCAAGTACACCTACGGCGGCGACTGGTACTTCTACTATGGCGACGGCTCTTATGGCTTGAAGCTTACCAAGGAAGAGGCTATGGAAGCTGAAGAGAACAAAGCTGAGGACGACACAAGAACATATTATATGACAATTGCTGAGGCTGCATCCGCTGATGAAGCAGTTGAGGTAACTGTTCCTGAAACTTCCGGTTCTGACGGTGATGACAGCACAACAGCTACAGAAGCTACAACAGCTGATACTGACGACGATGACGATTCAACAGCAGCTACTACTTCCACAGATGCAACATCTGCAACAACAGCTGCCGACGCTTCATCCTCAACATCAGACACAGCTTCTACCACAACCACAACAACTGACAATTCAGCTGTTCAGACAGGCGCAGCACCCTATGCTGTAGTATTCCTTGTACTTCTCCTGGCTGCCTGCGGCGCTCTCTATTACACAAAGAGAAAAGCTGACTGAGCCTAAGCAAAATCTCAATTAACTGAATTTCCGCCCTCTGTTTTCGGAGGGCGGTTTTGCTATGTGTAAAAAATTACTGGGTGCAATTTAAATATTTTTTTAAAATATACTTGATTTTTTAATTCTCTTATATTATAATAGGAATGTAAAAATAGGAAAATTGTATTGGGAGGATAATACAATGTCAAAGAAATTGATTAGCCTTCTTTTGGCAGCAATGCTTACAACGTCTATAATTGCGGTTGCAGCGGTAAGCGTTTCGGCTGAAACGGAGGACGAAGTTAAAACTGACGGTTCCATTGTCGAGGATGACGAAGAATTTACTGAAGATACATATAGATATTATTTTTATCTGCCGTCCGATTGGGAAAATGAATTTGCTGCCGATGCCGGAATTTATTGGTGGGGCAGCACAAGCGTAAATCCCTCCTGGCCCGGATACACCGCGGTGGAAACCGAGGTTGAAAATGTTTACTACTATGACGTTCCCACAAGTGTTTCCACAATTATTTGGAATAATACCGTTGACGGCGGCGAGGATAAGACGGCTTTGATTTATTCAAAGGCTTTCCAGACGGTTGATGTAAGCACCGTGCCCTATGAGGCTGATGAAAGCGACCTTTATCCCGACGGTCTTGAAATAGACAGCTATGACGGAATGATTTATGTTTGCGACAGCACGCTTGTTTCCGACAAAAAGACAGGCGGCGAGTGGTATTATTACTACGGCAACGGCGAATACGGCACTCTCCCCACAAGGGCTGAGGCTGAAGCTGCCGGAACGCTTTATAATTCCGATTACTGCTCACCCTTGGCTGAAGCAGAGGAAAGCACCGCAGAAACCGTTGATTCAACCGATGTAACCGAGGAAACAGCAACTGCTGCATCCGGCGCTACCGAGGACACTGCGACAGCTCCTACCGAGTCTGTTCTCAGCTTGACAGTTAATACAACCTCAAACTGCTTCCCGATTGCAGACACGGCTTATTACACCGAGGACACTGACGAAATCACTGTTGTGTTCCCGATTCAGTCACCCGATAAGGACTTGCTGAATTGCCAGTGGTACCTTACATATGATTCGGATGTTTTAAAGCTTTCCGATAAAAATACTACAGAGTCAATTATGCCCTTTGCCGACGGCGGACAGATTGTAAACTACGGCGTTGACGGCATTATCAGAGGCATTGCTTCCAACCTTAACCTTTATGATATTTCTTCCACAAAATTTGTTGAGGTTGTATTTGACGTGGTTGACTCGGGCGATTCCGCTCCGGTGAACACGACGATTGACCTTAACATTGAAGTACTCACACTCTCCGAGGTGGGCAGCGATGAAATGACTGACCCGTCTAAGGAAGAAATTATTGTATCAAACAGCCAGGCTACAGATACTTCTATTTTCCTGAAACCGTATCTGACAACCTCTACATATGTTCCTGTTACTACTACGGAAGAGCCTACCACAACCGAGGAGCCTACAACCGAGGAACCCACTACCGAAGCGCTCACAACCGAGGAGCCTGCCACGGAAGCAACGGAAGAGTCTACAATAGTTACCGAAGCAGTTGCAACTACGGAAGTAACCGAAGCTACCACCGAGGCCACCGTTGCCACTGAGAAAACCACGGCAGAGCCCACAGAGGAGGCAACCACGGCACAGGTAACAACCGAAGCTCAGGAGGAAACTACAACTGAGCCTGCCGAGGAAACCACGGCTGCCGTTGAGGAAACCACTGAAGCTGAAGAAGCTACCACAGTTGCCGATGAGGAAGCCACAGCTGCCGATGAGGTAACCACCGCTGCTGAAGAAGCTACTACAGCTGCCGATGAAGCAACTCAGTCAGAGGATGCTGTTTCATCAACCGACAGTGATACGGTTGTTTCGGACAGCTCAACCTCAGACTCCGCTTCTTCCACAGCAGATACAGCTTCAGATGCCGCTTCATCCACTGACAGCACGGCTGCTGTTCAGACCGGCGACACTCCGCTTGCAGCTGTAATACTTGCTCTTCTTGTTGTTGCAACATCCGTTATGTTTGTAATCCGCAAGAGAGAAATGTATTGATATTTTAAATAAAATTCGGGCTGACCTGTGACGGTCAGCCCGTTTCTTTTAGCACAGACTTGAATTTGAAGCAAAAGGGTAAAAAAATACCGCCTCTTACGAAGCGGAATTTAGTCAAAGTAAAATTGTAAAATCAATAAACCGGCTGACTGATTAGTTAGCACGGGTAACCTTACCTGAACGTAAACAACGGGTGCAAGCATATACACGCTTGGGTGAGCCGTTAACGATAGCCTTTACACGCTGTACATTGGGCTTCCATGCTCTGTTGGAACGTCTGTGTGAATGGGAAACTTTGATACCGAATTTTACATCCTTACCGCAGAAATCACATTTTGCCATGCGTCTGCACCTCCTTAAAAAAGAAAATATATCTAACTTAGTTATAATAACAGATATTCAGAAAAAATGCAAGTCTTTTTTGAAAAATTTTAGAATTTATCTGCTTGTTTTTTTATGTGGTTTATTATATAATAGAGAGCAAGATAAGATGTATCTGTAATACATCTTATCCCATTAGCTTAAGATTTTAAATGATAAGCTTTTGTTACTGCATATTCGTAGCAGCGGTCAGTGACCGCCACAGATACAAACGGTATAATTATATCTTACGTATACACTGTGTGCCTACCTATAATTTCGCTTTATCTCGTAGGGGCTGATATTATCTGCCCGCACGGCGTAGCCGTCCTTATAAAAACTATAATTTAATTTCATAAATTTTTGAATTTATATTTTTACGTATATAGCTTTATCAAATGTATAATTTGGGTTAAAACATTCTGCCTTTACCTCGGGCGGATACTATCCGCCTCTACGAAAATGCTATAAACCGAACCTTTGTACACAGTGGTAAACGGAGCAAATGTGGCGCACACTGTGCGCCGCTACGAACGGGTGGAAAATAATACGTTGGTACGCATCGGGATAAATTACATATTTATTTTTCATTAAGTTGACGACATTGCCTTTTCAAGGGAGTACTGCTATGGACGACTAATAAATATGTTGATTCATCACAGCAAAAGCTGTGTTCCTAATTTTTAAACCGACTGCATTGGTCGTTATAATAGATTTGATAAAAATTTATACGCTGTGATTACCGGGGTTCTGCTTCGCAGTCACTGAAAATATTGTTTCATCTTTTGCAACAATTACTAAAATTACGGAGGATATTATGCTCTCTTTGCTTTTAAGCGGAAACTTTGATTTTGCCACCGTGGTGTCGGAGCTGCTCACAGTTTTGTTGATTATTTTTCTTATTTTGCCGTTCCACGAATGGGCGCATGCTTTCACTGCGTCATTGCTGGGTGATAAGCAGATAAAATATCGTAACAGGCTCACCTTTAATCCTATCAATCACATTGACCCCGTTGGCACATTGTGTATGCTTTTGTTCGGCTTCGGCTGGGCAAAGCCGGTTCCGATAGATTCCCGCAATTTTAAACACCCCAAGCTCGGAATGGCGATAACTGCTCTTATGGGTCCTGTTGCCAATCTTGTTGCCGCTCTTGTCGGATTGCTCATTTTTAAGGCTATTTACTATTTTGCCATATCCTTCTTTTTAACTACGGTAGGCGGCTATGTATATACCTTTCTGTCGTTCTACATCTCCTGCAATATCAGCCTTGCTGTGTTCAATCTTATTCCGATTCCGCCGCTTGACGGCTCTAAAATTCTTTTTGTATTTCTGCCCGACCGCGCTGTTGAATTTTGCTACAGATATCAGCAAATTTTCTTCATTGCGCTGTTTGTATTGCTTTATATCGGAGTATTTGACGGACTGCTCGGCTGGGCCGTACAGGGACTTTACAGCGGTATTAATTTTATAGCCTCATTGCCGTTTATGCCTTTTGTAAGTTAGACGGGAGTAATGTGTTTTGGAAACTCAACTGCAATATAAGCTGCCTGTTTTTGAGGGACCGCTTGATTTGTTGCTGACCTTAATTTCAAAAAATAAAATAGATATTTACGATATTCAAATTTCCGATTTGCTTGACCAATATATGGAGCAGATTAACAAAATGCAGGAAAATCAGATGGATATTGAATCTGAATTCCTCACTATGGCGTCAAGGCTCGTGTATATTAAATCAGTTATGCTGCTTCCCAAATATGAGGAGGAAGCCGAGGAGCTGAAAAAAGAGCTTACCGGGCAGCTGCTTGAATATGCCGTGTGTCGTGAGATTGCCGCAAAGCTCGGCAAAATTTACGATTTCGACTTCTTTTACAGGGAAGCGTCACCGATTGAATTTGACCTTACATATAACCGAATTCATCCGAGCAGCGACATCGCAAAGGCTTATGTCAGTGCGGCAGGACGGGGAAAAAGCAAGCTTCCTCCACCCCAATCCGCCTTTTCGGGAATTGTTTCAAAAAAGATAGTATCCGTAAACAGCAAAATTATTCATTTAATGCGGAGATTATGGCACGGAAAGCGGCTTGCGTACCACGAGATTTTTGAGGTTTGCGAGGGCAAGAGCGACCTTGTTGCCACGTTCCTTGCCACGCTTGAGCTTATCAAGGGCAAACGTATAGTTATTGAGGGCGACGGCGAAAACGCCGTGGTCAGAATGTTAGAAAAAGACGGTAGGGAGGGGCAG
>JAJQDK010000115.1 GCA_021202245.1 Clostridiales bacterium | reverse complement strand
CTCCGAATACTGCTTAAGCATTCACTTTACCGGTAATTTTTTCATACCTGTAAAAATTAACGCCGCTACAGAAGCTACGGCCAATCCCAAGCCAACAAAGCCCTCGGTTCTGCCCGACAGCGAACTTTTGACCGTGACAGGCTACAAGGCAAAGCCCGGCGGCGGTTACTCCGATTACTATGAGCTGAGAAGCTACCGAAACGGCGACAGTCTTAAGCAAATTCACTGGAAGCTTTCGGGTAAATATGACAACATCATTGTTCGTTCGCCGAGTATTCCTATTTACAAAAGCCTTGTGGTGCAGGTTGTTCTTTCCGATAATGCGGACATAAACGACGATATACTCGCGCGTTTTATTTATGCAAGCAATTTTCTCTGTAAAAGCAACACGGAATTTTACGCCTGCGCAAGCATTTCAAACGGCTTATACAAGATTAAAGTCTTTGAAGACGCACTTGATTTTCTGCGAATGATTTACCGGGGCGCCGACTTAATCCAAGCGCCGAGCGAGCGTGAATCCTCTGTAATTTACGCAATATACGGCGATAAAGAGGAGGTGGTGACCGGATGAAAAACAAATCCGCAGTCGTTACAAGCTGCATTTTTTCACTTCTGCTCTCGCTCGGTATTTTGAGCTGTTATTCATCTGCGTTTGACATTACCGTGAACACCGGGGCGTTGGTGATTTCATCGGTAATTTTTTCGGTATTGCTCACACTCGTATGCAGCTTTATAAAAAACGCCAAAAAATTTTTAATCAGCATTGCGGTCATATCGGCAGTATTTTTAGTGGTGGTTATTGCTTCATATGACACGCTTCTCGGCGAGCTTACGTACTCGTTAAATCAGGTGCTGTATCTGTATTCAAAATATCTTTCCGTTCAGTCAAGCGTAAGCTTCGGCAGTCTTACCTCCGCCTATAATGCAAGCGCTCTCTTTGTTGCGCTGTCCTTTTTGCTTATATTGCTTTTCACTCTGTTTTTGTGCAAGGTTAAAGCTATCTGGCCTGTGTCGATAATCACAATACTGACTCTCATCCCCTGCTTCGTGCTGGTAAACACCCTTCCCGATATTTTTCCTCTGATTACCGTAGTTGTCGTGAGCTTTACGCTGTATATCACATCGTTTTTTCAAAGACGCAATATACCGCACGGTGGAATAATCAGCGCTTTTGCCGGCGTTTTAATGCTCTCCCTTGTTTTGGGAATATATGCGCTTAATCCGCCTCAGAGCTACGAGCGTGCAGAATGGCAGGACAGGCTGCTTGAGCAGGCGGAAAATCTGACAGGCATGGTAAACGGCAGTCAAAACAATATTCTGAGCTATATAAAATCGCTTGGCAGTTCATTTTCCAAAACTGAGGACTTAGAGAATGTCGGTCCGCTCACGCAAACTCATGAGCAGGTTATGAGCGTCAGGACAGACTACAGCGGCAGTGTGCTGCTCAAAGGCACCGCATACGCAAACTACAATGACAACGAATGGTCTATATCGGACAAAGAACAAATTAACAGCTTTCCGTCTGCGGCAAAGCCGTTTGACTCAGGTCTTTCCGAGGGAATCTACGAGATAGAAATTGCAACAAAAAATCAGGAAGCCATTCTTTACACACCGTATTTTCTTTCCGACACACTTTATGACTCTACAATTTGCGGCGACATATGTATAAAAAACGATATGTCCGAAACATCCTTTGTGTGGAAATACAATCCGTATTCGGAAAGCAGAACGGAGCGTTACAAAAGCCAATCGGACGGCAGTCAGATTAGTGAAAAATACAGAGAATATGTTTATGACAATTATCTTCAGCTGCCCGAAAGCACAAGGGAAAGCCTGCTTAAAATTGTGGAGGAAAACGGGCTTGCGGGACTGAATGACGAGGAAATTCCGAGCGCGGTAAAGGAATATGTTTCGAGTGTGGGAAGCTACAGCCTTAACGCACAGAAAATGCCCGACGGTGAGGACTTTGCCGTTTGGTTTTTAACCGAAAGCGACACGGGCTACTGCGTGCATTACGCTACGGCAACGGCGCTTATGCTGAGAGCATTGGGTATACCGTCAAGGTACGTAACAGGTTACCTTTGCAGTCCGACATCGGAAGAATGGGCATTGGTAACATCCGATGACGCTCACGCCTGGGCTGAATATTTTGACGAAAATCTGGGTTGGGTGCCGCTTGACGCCACACCGGCCTTGGCTTCTTCTTCGGGAGGCGCAGAAACGGAAACAGTTTCCCCTGCCACCGACAGTACACAGCCCGAATATGATCAGGAGGAAAGCGTTACGGTTCAGGACAGCACAGCTGCCGCCGATACAGAGCTCGCAGAGGAAAATTCTGCGGACTCATCCGAAGAAACAGCCGCAGGCTCAAATACAGCTTCGGGTGCTAACGGCTCATCCGTCAAAAAAGCAACACGGCTTTAAGTGTAATTCTTACTGTTGCGGGAATTATTGCGCTGATAATTTTTGCGGCTGCTTTAAGGCGCAAAGTGATTTTATACCGCAGAAAAAGGCACTTTGGCACGGGGCTGAACAACAAAAGAGCCGTATATATTTACAGATATATTTTGCACCTAAAAAAATACTCACACACGCCGATACCCAAGGAGCTTGAAAGCTCTGCGCTGAAAGCGAGATACAGCAGTCACACCGTCACACACGATGAAATAAACGCACTTCTGAGCTTTGCAAACAGTATAAAAGACGAAATCCTAACTTGCTCGGCTCTGTTAAAAAGGCTGTATTACGAGTATATTGTTGTTATATGATTGTTTAAATCACAATTGGAATTACGCTGAAAAAGTCCTTATGAACGGCTGATATACCGTCATAAGGACTTTTGTTAATTTGCTTTTTTATTCCGACTGTTTATCCAATAGTCGGGGTAAGCCCGATGCAAGCTCGCTTAGCACCGGCAAATAGGCTATAAAGTTTTTTATGAAACCAAGTAAATTACTTTCTGTTGTTTCTGTTATATCCGCCTCTGCGGTCGTTGCCGTGCGGTCTGCGGGGTCTTGATGATCTCTCGGAGTCAACGTCATTTTCGGGAGTGAGTCCGTCAACATCAATAAGAACCTGACGGCGGGAAAGATTAAGTCTGCCCTTGTCGTCAATTTCCATTACCTTAACACGAATGATATCTCCCACATTTACTACGTCGGTCACACGTTCGGTGCGCTTGACATCAAGCTGTGAAACGTGAACAAGTCCCTCTTTGCCGGGGGCAATCTCAACAAATGCGCCGAAATCCATAATGCGTGTTACCTTGCCGAGGAAGATTGCGCCCGGCTCGGGGTCAACAGCGATTGTATTGATAATCTCAACGGCACGCTTACATTTATCCGTATCAACACCCGATACAAATACCTGTCCGATTTCGCCGTCCTCTTCAATGTCAACCTTAACATCGCATTCCGCCTGGATTTCCTTGATAACCTTGCCGCTCTTGCCGATAACCTCACTGATTTTGTCAACGGGGATAGTTGTTGTGAACATCTTGGGAGCGTATTTTGAAAGCTCGGGTCTGGGTTCTGCAATAGCCTTGAGCATAACCTCATCAAGAATGTAGTTGCGTGCCTTGTGAGTTTTTTCAAGCGCTTCCTTAACCATTTCGGGAGTAAGTCCGCTTATTTTGAGGTCCATCTGGATTGCCGTGATGCCTGTGTGAGTGCCTGCAACCTTAAAGTCCATATCGCCGAAGAAGTCCTCAAGTCCCTGAATGTCTACCATTGTCATCCAACGCTCGCCCTCGGTGATAAGTCCGCAGGATATACCTGCTACAGGCTCCTTGATAGGCACGCCTGCATCCATAAGTGCAAGTGTGGAGCCGCAGATTGAACCCTGAGAGGTTGAACCGTTGGAGGAAAGCACCTCGGATACCAATCTCAGCGCATAGGGAAACTCGTCTACCGACGGAATAACCGGCACAAGGGCACGCTCTGCAAGTGCGCCGTGACCTATTTCACGTCTGCCTGGACCGCGGCTCGGCTTGGTTTCGCCTACCGAATAGCTGGGGAAGTTATAGTGATGAATATATCTTTTTTCAGTTTCGCCGTCAATTCCGTCAAGCAGCTGCTTGTCAGAAACGGGACCGAGTGTGGCGACAGTCAGCACCTGGGTCTGACCTCTGGTGAACATACCCGAACCGTGAACTCTGGGAATAACTCCTACCTCGGAAGCAAGGGGACGAATGTCGTCCATACCTCTGCCGTCCACACGCTTTTGCTCATCAAGCAGCCAACGGCGCACGATAAATTTCTGCGTTTTGTACAGGCACTCGTCAATGAGAGCTTCGCTTTCGGGATAAATCTCATCAAATTTTTCGTGAACAGCCTCATAGATAGGCTTTAAACGCTCGTCACGAACAGTTTTGTCGTCTGTGTCAAGAGCCGCCTTTACGTCCTCCTCAGCAAAAGCCTTGATTGCTTCAAACATTTCAGCGTCCGGCTCAAGGCTTGCAAACTCAAACTTGGGCTTGCCGATTTCAGCTTTAATATTTTCAATAAACTCAATGATAGGCTGATTAGCCTTGTGGCCCGCCATAATTGCGTCGTACATTTCCTCGTCGCTGACACGGTCGGCTCCCGCTTCAATCATAGCAATTCTGGAGCTTGTGGAAGCAACGGTTGTTGACATTCTTGAAATCTTTCTTTGCTCCTCTGTGGGGTTGATGACATATTCTCCGTCAATTAAGCCTACTGAACAGCCCGAAATAGGTCCGTTCCACGGCACGTCCGAAATAGAGATAGCGATTGAAGCGCCGATCATTGCAACAATTTCAGGCTGACAATCGGGGTCAACGCTCATTACCGTGCAGACGATTGAAACGTCGTTGCGCATACTTTTGTCAAAAAGCGGACGAATCGGACGGTCGATTACACGGCTTGTGAGTATAGCCTTTTCCGAGGGTCTGCCTTCTCTTTTGAGATATGAGCCGGGAATTTTGCCGACAGAATACATTTTTTCTTCATAATCAACCGAAAGCGGGAAGAAATCCACGCCCTCTCTGGGCTTAGGAGAAGCCGTTACCGCTACGTGGACGGTTGTATCTCCGTAGCGTACAAGACAAGCACCGTTAGCAAGCTGAGTCATTTTGCCTGTTTCAACCCTGAGGGTTCTGCCGGCAAGCTCGGTTTCAAAAACTCTGTACTTGTCAAAACTCATCATTTTGTTCATAGTAAAATCCTTTCCGAAGCACTGCTTCAACTGTATTAAAATAGATGTGTAATGTATTTTAAGCGGGAGTTTACGCCGATTTAGCAATAAAACCGTTAAATAACCCTTGAAAACGCAGCACTGCAACCGTATAAAATTAAAAAATTTTATTTAACCGTTTTACCGCTAAAAAACAGCATATTTAAATCCCGCCGAAAACCGTGTAAACTGAATTTAGGGCAAGCTTTCGCTTGCCCCTGACGTTTGATTACTTACGGATACCGAGTCTTGCAATGATAGAACGATATCTTTCAATGTCAACCTTTTTAAGGTAGCCGAGAAGGCTTCTTCTCTGACCTACCATCTTAAGAAGGCCTCTTCTGCTGTGATGATCCTTCTTGTGAATCTTTAAATGCTCTGTAAGGTCGTTGATTCTCTTTGTGAGAAGTGCAATCTGAACCTCGGGTGAGCCTGTGTCGCCTTCGTGAGTAGCATACTCGGCAATGATAGCCTGCTTTTCTTCTTTTAACATTTTTATTCCACCTTTAAAATATTTTTGCAAACCCAAACGGCTGACTTTGCGCAGCCTGTCACAGAATAGGGCTGTGAAATTCCGTATAACGGCTTAATCCCTGTTCCGAGGCACGGGTCAACTGCTTTAGTATAACACAAAAAGCTGAATTTGTAAAGCTTAAATCTTAAAAAATTAAGAATAACAAGCCTTAGGTCATTCAGCTTAATTTGTGTTTAATGAGCTGCTGCTCAGTTCTTTTTTGTTCTTTCTGCAAGCATTTGCTTTGTTGTGTCATACAGAGACTTTTTCTGGTCTGCGGGGAGCAAACGATAGCTTGCTACAAGCTCTTTTTCCTTGTTGGTAAGAGCATACATAGGAAGTCTTGAATCGTAAACATCCTCTTCAAACGTATCCTCATCACCTAAGATTGCATTGAAATCCGTTCCGAAAAGAGCAACGATTTTTCTGAGCAAATCCTGACTGGGTTCTGAAACGCCTGTTTCGTACTTGGTGTAGGTAGTTCTGTTGATGTTAAGCAAATCAGCTACCTGCTGTTGTGTTAGATCACACGCATTACGATATTTTTTTAAACGCTGACCTATTGTGAAGTTAACCTCTGCACATTTTCTTTTTGGCATATCGGCACATCCTTTTCTTTAGAAATTTTTCGGAACAGGCTAAAAAGTCTATTCCTTTAATGCTCCTATTATACAACAAGTTTCGAGATTTTTTCTAATTTGTTCGTAACATTCACTGTGTTTTTTGAAAGTCCACAAATGATTGCAATAATTATATGCATAATTTGTCTTTTTGAGCTTGACTATTGAAAATCTAAAAAAAATATTGTATAATTCATCTTGCTGTATGCTGATATGGCGCAGTTGGTAGCGCAACTGATTCGTAATCAGTAGGTCGCCGGTTCAAGTCCGGCTATCAGCTCCAATAAACTCTTAAGGATTGCTTAATCAAGCCGTTTTTAAGGGTTTATTTTTTTGCCCTTTTCCCTAACTGTTGACAAGAGCCGCACTGTTTTTATTTGTAGGCTCGCTTAAGATTGGCAAATAGGTTATATACTTGAACCACGGTCCGAGTCAGTCGGCTTTTTGTCGGGATTTTTAATCATTTTGCCGTTTACAAAAACGTAATCGCTTGATGAGTCGGCGTTTTCTAGAGCCTTGACCTCCTGCGCGGCGCTGTCGGCACCGGAACCGGGAGCGACAGCCAACGGCTGAGCATTTTTGCCCGTAAAATAACCGACGGTTTCCTGCACGCCCTTGGCAAGCACGGAATTGACAATATAGCAGGACAAAAGCGGGTACAAAAGCAATACAAGCACAATGACAACTGCAAACCAAACACCCTTGTCAAATGTAAACAGCAACGCCAAAAATGCCGCAAAAGATACGACGGCTAACAGCACCATTGCGGCAAGGCTCCTGAGAATTTTGCCGAAAACAAGCAAAAAAGAGTTTTTGTAAACATCCCTGTATCTCAGCTCGTATGTAACTGAAATAAGAGGTACATAACACATCGTGGCTATGAGCAGAATAATAAATATAAGGTAAAGCGTCAGCACAGAACCGAACACTATGTCCGTTTGGGCGAGTGAATAATAGTAAATCACGGCAAAAAAAGCGCACACCGTTATCAGGTAAAGTATAAATCCGTGAAAAAGAAATGCCTTGAAATTTTCCTTTACGCTCTCAAAAAAAACGTGAAAAACATTTGCGTCTTCCTTTTCAACAGAATACTTTCTGACTACCATTACCAGCCCGGCATAAAAGGGCATTGCGGAAATTATTGCCAGCGACCAGATTGCCAGCAAAAAAATGTTATTAAGCCCTGTGAGCCTGCCTATCAGAACAAATATACCCAAAAATACCGCCAGCGGCACCGAGAACAATATTCCGCCCAAAAGTAGCTGAGGGAGTTTAGTAAAAAAGCGAACAAATGATGATTGTTTAATTTTATCCATAGTAACCTTCTTAATAATTATTTTTAGGTTATTTTAACACAATACAATACTTGTTTTCAATAGTATAAGCAAACAAAAATATTACAATCTCGTAAATTTCAGGCAAAGATTTTATGGAAATCACCCGTCCAAATTGCCAAAATTCCCCATTGTACCTACAAAATTTTTCGGTAAATTTGAAAATTCGGAGAA
>JAJQDK010000012.1 GCA_021202245.1 Clostridiales bacterium | reverse complement strand
TTTTTATTTTATCATATTTCCCCTCTCTCGACGTTCGAAAATATGATAACATCCCACTCATTAACTGATTGTTGAAAGGAGGAAAATAAGTTAATGAAATACAAAAAAAGGATTATCACAATCGCTGCTTCGTTGGTGATTATCGCTGCTCTTACCGTAGGCTCCACCATAGCTTGGCTATCCGACAAGAGTGATACAATAGTCAACACCTTTAACGGACAGTCAATCACGGTAATCGTTGAGGAGTCGCCCGTTGATGATTCGGGTAAGATTACAACCGGAAGCAAGACTACAGGCAACGACTATACCTTTGTAGCAGGCTCGGTACTGGATAAGGATCCGACGGCTACGGTTAAAAAGGGCAGTGCAAAGAGCTATGTTTATCTTTATATAGATAACAATCTTGCAAGCTACACCACACTCAACATAGATGAAACCAACTGGGCGCTTGTTGAGTCGGGCGTATACCGTTATATCGGAGGATCGGACGGCGGCGTAGTTGACGCAAAGGACGCTGACGTTGAGCTTCCCGCTATCTTTACAACGGTAACCTTTAATACAGACATCGAAGCGGACGATATTGCGATAATCAATGCAATGCCCGACAACACAATCGAGGTTACTGCATTTGCAGTTCAATCCGAAAACATTACAATCGCAGAAGCCGACAAACTTGCAGTTGAAGCCTTTACGGCAACACCGTGATTTAATCGGCTGAGGCAAACTTGCAGAAACGGAGGTGTTTAAGTGAACAAAAAGAGAAAGCGTATAACCAAGATCCTACTGCTTTGCTGTACGGTTCTTATTGTCACCCTGTCGGCAGGCAATACCATAAGCTCGACGCAGGCGACGTTGTTCATTAAGTCAAATACGGCGGTAAACACCTTTAAGGGCGAAGTACCGTCGCAGGCCTCAAGTGAAGCTACAACAACTCCGACAACAGCCGAAACAAGCGAACCGACTGAATCAACCGAAGCTTCAATGACCGGTGAAAGCACGGAAGCAACCGAAGCCTCAAGCGCTGATACCGAAACAACGGCAACAACCGAGGCAACCGAAACCACGGCTGCAGAGTCAACTGAAGCTGCTGCGGCGGAAACCACGGCAGAAGCAACGGAATCCACTGCCGCAGCAACTACCGAAGCAGCCGAAACCACTCAGGCAGCGTCCGGCACGGCGGCAGATGATGCAAAATCCTCTACGTCAGACGAAGCGTCGGCAGTCACGGCAACGTCGGGCTCCGGCTCAGGAACGGCAGCCGATTCGGCTAAGACAGGTCAGTCAAGCTTAATTGCGGCTTTGGCACTGGCTTTGGCTATGATAGCGGCAGCTGTATTTGTGACATACTACAACAAAAGATACGATAACAATCAACCGAAAAACTAAAACAAAATGAAGGGAGGGGCTTTTTTGGCTGAAACAGACTCAAAATCTAAACCACCCACGCTCAGGGTTTTAACCGCTGCTATTGCAATAGCTTTGGAGGTTATGTTGGTAATCGTCGGCACAACGCTTGCATATCTTCAGGACGAAACCCCCCAATTAACCAACACCTTCAGCAACTCGGCAAAGGTAGAAATAGACCTTTCCGAGGACAAAACGGAATTTGAAATTATCCCCGGCACAAGTGAAACCAAGAACCCGACCGCAACGGTTACGGCTACAGTTGACGCATATGTATATGTTGAGGTAACAGACAACACTCAGGGTCTTGTAAACTATGAAATAGCCGACGGATGGATTTTGCTTTCCGAAACCACCTCAAAGGGCGTTACAACCTATGTTTATTACCGAGAGGTAACGGGCAGCGACAATGAGCAGGAGCTGCAGATACTCAAGGGAGATACCGTTTCCTATGACGCAAGCCTCACAAATGAGGATTTGGCAGCTGCGAGCGATGTAACGCTTGCATTTACGGCTCGTGCTATTCAGAAAGACTCCTTTAGCTCGGCAGCAACAGCTTATGCAACCGATACCGGCGCAAAAGCCGTTGTTGAACACACTAACGGAACCGCTACCACATACACAAGCTTCAGCACTGCCATAAAAAAGGCAACTGACGGCGAAACAGTAACAAACACATCCGGCAGCACACAAACTACGACCTCGTCATTAAGCGTGACAAGCGACATAACCATTGACTTGGGCGGCAATATACTGAACAGCGCCACCAAAAATACCATTGCGGTATCGGGCGACGCAGTTGTTACCATTACCAACGGCACGCTGAAAAGCGGAAGCAACATTGCGCTTACGGTGACGGACGGCACGGTTACCCTTGAGGATGTCGAAGTAACAAGTACAAAAAATACACCTATTCAAATTTCCGACAACAGCACGCTGACGATTGATGCCGATTCCACCGTAACGGCGCCCTCGACTGCGGAAACCGCAATCACACTGTGGGCAACCGATGCAGCCGACAAAACTACGCTGAATGTTTACGGTACGGTTACCTCGTCCGCTTCGGGCGGTCAGGCAATATCGGGCACCGGAAGCACAAGCTATGCCGGAACAACTGAGATAAATATCTATGACGGCGCCGAAGTATCGGCGGAAAATGAAATTGCCGTTTATCATCCCAAAAACGGCGTGATGAATGTTTACGGAGGAACAATCACGGGCTATGCCGGAATAGGCATAAGCAACGGTACGCTCAATATTACGGGCGGAACGGTTTTGGGCACAGGCAATGAAATCGGAGTTCCCGATGAATTTGACCCGAGCAGCTACGGCGTATCGGACGGAATATATTATGACGGTTCGGCAATTATTCTTGCCAACGGCTACGGAGATTCAAACGTAAATATTTCGGGCGGTACAATCTCAAGCACCTACAGCTATGCGGTGAGCGGATATAAGCGGGCAAATTACACGCAGACCGCTGCCGTTACCGTTACGGGCGGCACATTCAGCAGCTTGGACAGCTTGACAGCCGATATTTATCTTCCCGCAGCCTACGCTTCCTACTTCACCGTGAGCGGAGCAGACGTAGCCTACGGAGCATAAAACCTAAATCAATACGGAGGGAGTAAAATTATGAATTCAAGCTCAAAAACAACCAAGAAAAAAGTTTTAACCTCTGCGCTTGCAGTAGCGCTTGCAGCCGTTCTGCTGATAGGCGGCGCTTCAATCGCTTACTTGCAGGACAGCACACCAACCGTAACAAATACCTTTGAAACAAACAGTGTTAACGTAGACCTCACCGAGGATGAAACAGAATTTGAGATTATCCCCGGCACAAGCGAGGAAAAGAATCCTACAGTAACCGTTACAGCCACTGTTGACTCGTATGTATTTGTAAAGGTAGTCGACAGAACGCAGGGTCTTGTAGACTATGAAATAGCCGACGGCTGGACGCTTCTGAAATCTACAACAAGCGGCGTAGCCACTACAAACATCTATTACCGCAAGGTAACAGGCAGCGACAACGAGCAGAGCTACTCGGTTCTTCTCAATAATAATGTTTCCTACGATGCTTCACTCACAAACGAGGATTTGGCAGCGGCATCGGGCAAGGTAACTCTTGCGTTTACGGCATACGCTATTCAGGCAGAGCCTTTTAGCGGCGCAGACGAGGCTGAAAAAGCTCAGAACGCTTACACCGCAGCAAGCGCAACAGCAATGACAGTAGCTGCTGACGGCACGGTTACAACCTACACAAGCCTTTCATCCGCAATCAGCAATGCAGCGGACGGATCAACTATAGAGCTTAACAAGGATACCTCCGTTAGTTATTTTACCTCTTCAAAGGACAAAGAAATAACCGTTGACCTTAACAGCCATACCTTGTCGCTTACGTCAACTTATTCAACTACCGTCAGCAAAACCGACTTAACTATTGAAAACGGTACTATTGAAGCTGCTACAGGCAGCAGCAGTGCAGCAGCAGCGACCTTTGCTGTCAGAAGCGGCGCTACACTTACCCTGGAAAACGTAACGGCAACCACAACAGGCGCTTTGCTCTATCCGAGAGGCGACGCAACCGAGGTAAATGTAATCAACTCCGACATTTCCGCTACAGGCAGCTATGCAATCGCAACCAATGCGGCAAGCGCAGACAATTACAACTGCGTGATAAATGTTGAGAATTCCACGCTTTACGGTGCAGCCTGCGGAATTTTAATCAATGTTCCCTGCACAATGAATGTTTCGGATTCCACAATTACCGGCGACCGCCAGACTGTAATAGTTCGTGCGGGCACGGCAAACATTTCCGACACTGAGCTTATCAACACCCAGACAGACGAGGATGTTTGGACTTCGTATGATAATATAAATTGGGGCAGCGGCAATGCCGTAGCAACAGCAGTCCTGACAATAGGAAACCGCAACGGCTCCTATTCAGGCGATGCAACAGTAACCCTCAGCGGTGTTACCTGCACATATGATGAAACATTGACAAACTCAAGGGGTGTATATCTCTACGGCGGAGTAACCTATCCGACAACCAATACCACCCCAACAAGGCTATCCTCAATTACGATTCCTCCTGTAGCCTCGGCAAAATTGTACAGGGCGAAACCGACTACACAGAGGTAAACCTTACAGACTAAACAAATAATTTTCAGTCGGCGAGCTTTAGCTCCGTACACCGTACACATATAATAAAATACTTTTATATTTCTCATGTCATGGAGCAGCGCTTGCCGTACTGAATTACAACAAACCAAAAAATCTTGAAAGGATGAAAAGAATGTCAGAAACAAACTCGAAAACCAAAACAACCAAAAGCAAAGTCCTAACCTCTGCGCTTGCAGTGGCATTGGCAGCCCTCCTCTTGATAGGCGGCGCTTCAATCGCTTATTTGCAGGACAACACAAACACCATAACCAACACCTTTGATAACTCAAATGAAGTTAGCGTAGACATCGACGAGAGCAAAACAGAATTTGAGATTATCCCCGGCACATCCGAAACAAAAGACCCTCAGGTAACTGTTGATACCACAGTTGCAGCATATGTTTATGTTGTTGTTGATGACAACACTCAGGGCTTGGTAACCTACTCAATCGACAGCGGTTGGACAAAGCTTGACGGCTATGATAATGTTTATTATCGCGCAGTTGATGCAGACACAAACGAAACATTTGACGTATTGGCAGGCAACACTGTTTCCTACGACTCATCTCTTACAAATGAAGACTTGGCAAATGCTTCAGACGTAACGCTTGCATTCACAGCTTATGCAATTCAGCAGGCTTCGTTTACAGATGCAGTAGAGGCATATGCGCAGGCATTCATAGGCGCTACCGTAACGGTAGGCGGCACAACCACAGCCTACAGCTCACTTACAGAAGCAATTGCAGCTAATGAGGGCGAAACAGTTACAGTCAGCGGCGACTCATCGGTATCAGCAAGCGCTCTTAACGCAGCTTTGCAGGCTGAAAACACTATCGACCTTGACGACAACACATTGACAGTTACCGGCAGCTCATCCATCACCACTAACGGCAATGAGCTTACTATCGAAAACGGCGAATTGATATACGTTGGCACCAACACAGTATCAATCGCAGTTGAAGAGGGCGACGCAGTTACACTGAGCGATGTTGATATGACAACAACAGTACCCATCAATGTTGAGCAGGGCACAGAGGATGCCGCTCTCAATATTGTTGATACCACAATCACATCTATCGGCAACTATGCAGTTTCAACAAACGCATCTGTAATAGGAAGCGGCGCAAATGTTGTTATTAACATCACAAACTCAACCCTTACGGTAGAAGAAAAGGTTGACGACGATTACGACTCAACAGCTCTTCTCTTTAACATTGCAGGTACTGTTAATATTACAAATTCAACCCTTACAGCTGAACGTCAGGGCGCTATCATCCGTGACGGCTCTGCAAACATCACAGACAGCACAATCGCTACCACAAGTGAGTATTGCGGCGGAGCTACGCATCTTACGGGTCGTTGGGGCTCGGGCAACGAGGTTCCTATGGCTGCTCTTGTTATAGGCGACAACGCTACAGCCTACACAGACGATGTAACAGTAAACATTTCCAACACAACTCTTACAGCTCCCGAATCAACACTCTACAGCGCAATTCCTCAGATTTACGCAGCTGCTAACGACGGAACAACAACCACAATTACATCCGACACAGATTACACAATCACAACTCAGACTGACGGCACAGCTCTTACAATCAATGGCACAACATATTAAGAGCAACGCCGAAAGCTTTGATTAAAGCTGAATTTTGAGTGACAATCGGCACAGCCTGACGGCAAATCGGCTGTGCCGATATTTTTGAGAAAATCACGTAAAATTTACGCAAATTTGCTTGACAATTTGCAAGCCGTTTGATAAAATAAATATACCTAAAAGGGAGTAGTTCACAGATAATCTGTGATGCAAATCGACACATCATACCGTTTAAGGTATCGGTTGTATCTTAAAGAACAAGACTTTTATTGCATAGCAGCAATAGAAGTCTTTTTTATTTGCATTTTAGCTTGGGGCAGATAACATTAAGCGGCATACAGGCATAGCTATCAATTAAAACACAAAACAAACGGAGGACTGATTATGAGCTTTTGGGAATTGTTTATTATTGCGGTCGGACTTTCTATGGACGCTTTTGCGGTGTCAATATGCAAAGGATTGTCGGTAAACAAGCTGAAATTCAAGCACGCAATGATTGTGGGGCTGTACTTCGGCGGATTTCAGGCAGCGATGCCGCTCCTCGGCTATTTTTTGGGCAGACAGTTTGAGTGGCTTATCACAAGCGTTGACCACTGGATTGCGTTCGTGCTTCTCGCTTTGATAGGCGCAAATATGATAAGAGAGTCTTTCGGCAAGCCGGATGAGCTCAACGACTCGTTTTCCTTTAAAACCATGCTCCCCCTAGCGGTTGCGACAAGCATAGACGCCCTCGCCGTGGGCGTTACCTTTGCCTGTCTGAGCATTGAGATTGCCCCTGCGGTCAGTCTTATAGGCATTACGACCTTCGTACTTTCTGCAATCGGAATTAAAATAGGAAATGTTTTCGGGGTTAAATTCAAGTCAAAGGCTGAGTTCGTGGGCGGCGCAGCGCTTATTCTTATGGGAATAAAAATCCTGCTGGAGCATTTGGGCGTAATTTCCTTTTAACCGGTGCCGCAGAGTAAATTAAGCAAGGCAATCCGTTGTTTAGCTTCGATTTTACTTCACCGCTGAATTTTCAAATTTAAAATAATTATTAAAATTTATCACAGATTGATTACCAAAGGGCGCACATCTGTCAACCGGAGTTGACGTATATATATTATTCTTTTCTTTCTTCCATTCTTTATATTCTTTACTTTCTTTAATTGTGGTTAGTTGTCGGTTAATTGGAGGTTAATTGCAGGTTGATTGGTTGTTAAAATGTCGGTTAATCTTTGGTATTTTACCGCAATTATTTTAGTAATAACTTATGCAAAGATGTCCCCCCACCACTAAGGCGGCGGGTGCCATTCATCATTTCAGTGGGAGTTGTAATCTCCCACTGAAACACTGAGGAGCTAACGCTCCCCTTTGCAAGTTGCAATCTATCGCAAGCTCTGTTTCAAGCGAGCTTGACAGAGCGTTGCTCCGATTTAAATCGAGAATTTCGGGTATGCTTTGCCTGTTAATTTGCCTGTCGATTTTAGCCTAAAAGTGTTTGCCGTTTCCGCAGAAAAGTCACTGACCGCCATTGCCGCAACGTATACCTCTGTGTACTGAGATATAATTATCCACCGCAGCCCGTGCCTCCCTCTGACGAGGGAGGTGTCACGCAAAGCGTGACGGAGGGAGAGAAAACGTAAAGTTCTGATGTCGTATATCACAAAACAGCCATTTATCCCATAAAGGAAACGCTTACTATGCTTCACTTT
>JAJQDK010000087.1 GCA_021202245.1 Clostridiales bacterium | reverse complement strand
GGCGGCGGGTGCCATTCATCATTTCAGAGGGAGTTGTAATCTCCCGCTGAAACACTGAGGAGCTAACGCTCCCCTTTGCAAGCTGCAATCTATCGCAAGCTCTGTTTCAAGCGAGCTTGACAGAGCGTTGCTCCGACTTTAAATCCTCTATAGCTTTGCCGGATTGTTCGTCGTGCCGCAAGGGTATGCAAAGCTCAATTCCGTCTAAAGCATAGGTTACGGTTTTATTCATAGCGTGCCTCCTTTGTAAATTTATTCCAATATTACAATATTATTATAGAAAATTATTTTCAACTTGACTACACCCGTTTTTGCAAAAAAATGGGTAGGTACCCGTCTTGATTTAAAGACGAATACCTACCCTGCGGGCGCTGATATTCAATGGCAATACCGTTGCTGCGCAGCAAAGCCCGATGTAGGCTCGCTTAAAATTGGCTAATAGGTTATAATTCAAGGGAATTTTCATTCAGCAAGAACTCATAAAGCCCGAGATGAAGAATTCCGTCCTCATCTGTCCAAGACTTCATTGAGGTTTTACTGATAATAATCTTCTTGAAGAAATCCTTAATATTCTTCAAGGGCCTGATTTCGGTTGCAAGCTTTGATGGTTCTGAAACATTCAGAGCTGATTGAATATAATATTTTTTAGATCCCTTGTTTACTACAAAATCTATCTCGCATTGCTTTTTTGATTTTTTTCCGGCGTTGGCTTCAACAATCTCCACAACGCCGACATCAACGGAATACTCGCGGCACAAAAGTTCGTTATAAATGATATTCTCCATTATGTGAGTCTCTTCCTGTTGTCTGAAATTAAGTCTTGCGTTGCGAAGTCCGATGTCGGTACAGTAATACTTTGACGGATACTCAAAATACTTTTTTCCTTTTACATCATATCGTTTCGCATTGCTGAACAGGAACGATTCAGTCAAATAATTCAAATAGTTTGAAACGGTTGTGCTTGAGACCTTAATGTTTTTTACTGTCTGCAAGGTGTTTGAAATTTTACTTGCATTGGTAAGTGAACCAACGCAAGAACACAGGTCGTCTGTTAATTCGCTGAGTACATCGGGCAATTCTATATCGTAACGCTCAGCAATGTCTTTAAAATACACTTCAGTGAAAAGAGTTTGCAAATAATTCATCTTCTCTGTGTCGCTCTTTTTTGTTAAAACAAGCGGCATACCGCCGTACAGAGCATATTCCTCATAGGCATCGGATTTATCTCCGCCCGCAAATGAATAATACTCTTTGAATGAGATTGGATAAATCTTTACCTCGTCACCTCTGCCGCGAAAGGCAGTCAATACATCTTTTGTAAGCATTTTTGAGTTACTTCCGGTTACATAAATATCAACATTGCGAAGTCGCATAAGACCGTTTAGCACATTGTAAAGATTGGTGTTCTCTGGATTTTTAAAGTCATCTTTTGTGATTGCGTACTGCACCTCGTCAATGAAAATATAATACATATCCGAGTTAACAATTTCCCCACGAATATATTTTGACAATTCATTAGGGTCACGATACTTTACAAAGGTATCATCATCAAGGGCAATTGTAATAATCTGTTCTTCTTTTACTCCGCTTTCAATCAAGTAATCATAAAACAGATTGAACAGAAGAAAGCTCTTTCCACATCTTCTGATGCCGGTAATAACTTTAATCAGTCCGTTTTCTTTTTTATCAATAATTCTTTTTATATATTCGTCACGCTTAATAATATTCTGCATTGCAAACCTCCGACCTCTTAAAACTTACGAGTATTTTACCCTAACTTTTAAGTTTAGTATACCACTGCTTTTGCAGGATATCAAGCAATTAATTGAAATTTAGGTGTATTTTCACCCAAGTTTCAACTATCAACACATCATTTCACGGATAATTCTATCCAACATTTTTACAACACCTATACCTATAATTAAAAAATAATAAAAAGCCTTGTGAATTCTAAACTCACAAGACTTCACAACTATTCGATTAATATAATTACACTAAAAATTCATTGTATTGGACCTAATATTCCTACTATAATTCCTACTATTCCCACTAAAAGACCCACTACTCCAACAATGAAGCCCCATTTAGAAATAATCTCTTTTTTTACAGCTTTATGTTTAAAGTATGTTGCTTCCTTTTCTGTCTCTTGAAGCAAATCATGCAACTCACTATATGTACTATATGCCAACTGATATTTATCGTAAAGTTCCTCCTCTGTAATATCACTTGTTTCTGCAATCTTTGCTTCCTGCCATAAATCAACAGCAGTATTATATAAAGAAACAGCATTTTTAAGAAACTCGCCCCTACTGATTAATGTTAAATCAACCTCACGGTATCTATGCATAAAATCAGTATACTCATCGTGGTAAATAATACCCTTGTATTTTAAGCAATCAAGCAAAGCACGTTTAGAATGAGATTTTAATTTTTGAATATTTTTAGAAACATCAGACTCATTATTAGACATTGAAGCACGTGCTAAATGTCCATACATAGCACGTATTTCATTTAAAACTTCTGCGGGAAATATGTTTTTTGATGATTCAAACTCAACAATCAAAGGATTTATATCCTCAATATACATTTTAAAAACATTATTCAAATCATCTTGATATTCAGTCAAAAATGAACTATCAAATTGTTTTTTTCCGTTCATCTTTCTTCCACCTCGTAATTTCCTCGTCTACTTCTTCCATTGTCATAATACGTTTTTGTGCAATAAGATGATTTCCTCTAGCAAAAATACGATGATCAACTTCTTTTGAAAATGATGGTTTCTCTCCATTATTTTCTTCAAGAAATTTAATTTCATCATCATAATCCATTTGAATTAAATCACAAATACTTTTCCCTAATGATTTTTCTATTATATTTTTTACAGTTTTATTTAAATACATAATTGCCTCCTCACTGTAACGGCGTATTCTAAATACTTTTAACCGTTTCCATGCGTTACTAAATTCAATGTTTGCTTTCGATTATTTATTATAACACTTTAACCCTTAAATATCAATATATTATATTGTATGTAAGATTTGTTATATAATTCAAACATTTGAAGTTGTGTGTTTGATGATTTATATACAATTATTATTGAATACTCTATGTTCAAATAAATCTCAACAAATGGATTGTATCAGATTTTTTTAAAAATCAATTGTGACTGTTGACATTACTTTTTAAACAGACTATAATGTAATCATTCACATTACATTAAAAAGATATTTTTATGCAAACATTAGAAGCTATTGCAAAAAGAAAATCAAGAAGGGATTTTCCTGTTTTTGCAGTGCAAACAAGGATTATAACTATAAGAAGTTTTACATAAATTTCAATTGAGAATGAGGCAACACTATGAAAAATTCCACAGTTTATGAATGTTTTGAAGAGATTGTAACAAATTCACCCGGGCAAACAGCTGTTATTCAGCAGAACTGCTCGCTAACATATTCACAGCTTGACCGCCGTATTGATATAATTGCTGGTAATTTCCCGTCGCAGGAGAAGTGTATCGGCATTGTAGCAGACCATGGAGCGGATTTCATCGCTTCTATTTTTGCCGTACTGAAAACAGGAGCCTGTTATGTTCCTGCGGAGCCCGGTTTTCCCGAAGAGCGTATTCGCTTTATGATGAAAGAAAGCAATGCAGGATTTATCATTACGCAAAAAAAGTACAGAGAAAAGCTAAAAGGCTTTCAGTTACTCTTTTTAGAGGAAATAAACGAAAAACCGCAAATACAACACGAACATTATTCTTTAACTCCCAAGTCGCCTGCATATATTCTGTATACCTCCGGTTCAACGGGAGTGCCTAAGGGCGTCTGTGTAACAAATGCTAATATCTGCCATTATGTTCTCGCCTTTTGCAATGAATTTAACCCGACTGCTAAAGACACCATGCTTCAATACTCGGTTTGTTCCTTTGATATTTTTGTAGAGGAGGTTTTCACAACCCTGCTTTCAGGTGCCACATTAGCTATACCGGAGGCTCGTTCACGGGAAAATATAGATTGCCTTATGGAATTCGTGACAGAAAATAATGTTACCATTATCAGCGGTTTTCCTTATCTGCTTATGGAGATGAACAATTTAGAAAATATTCCCTCGTGCTTACGACTGCTTATTAGCGGCGGTGATGTTCTCAGGGAAAGCTATGTAAATAATCTTCTTAATCAAGTTACAGTATACAACACCTACGGACCGTCAGAAGCCACCGTGTGCTGCACTTATTTTTGCTGCAACAATCAACAAGCGCTTGAAGACGGAACATATCCGATAGGCAAGGCCGTTCTCAAAACCAAAATCGAACTGCTTGATGATGACGGCAAGCCTGTTCCGCTCGGCACAGTCGGAGAAATATGTATATTGGGCGGCGGTGTTTCCGACGGGTATCTTGACCGAAGCGAGAATAAAATGTTTGTAACCGGTGAGGACGGTGAAAAAATTTATCGAAGCGGCGATTTGGGCTGCTTTCTTCCAAACGGCAACCTTGCATTTCTTCGTAGAAAAGACTCACAGGTTATGATTATGGGAAAACGAGTCGAGCCTAAAGAGGTGGAAAATGTCCTGTGCGACTGTGATGAAGTACAGACCGCTGTGGTTTGCCCGTTCACCGACGAACACGGACTTTCTTATTTAACCGCCTATGTTGTTGCAAATAAAACAGATTTTGTTTTGTCTGAGGTTAAGAAAAAGTTGTCTCACTATTTGACTCCGTTTATGATACCGGAATTTTTTGTAATTATGGATCATATACCTCTGACACCCAACGGAAAGCCGGATATAAAAAATCTTCCGACAGTTTTAAAAGAGGGAGGCTGCTGATATGGATATAATGATAAAAAAAGCAGATATTTCTGATTTAGATGAACTTATGAAATGGCGGGAAATTGTTTTAAGGGCAGTATTTTCAATTCCGTATGAGAAAAACATTGACGAACTTCTCGCCGCAAACAAAAATTATTATCAAAGTGCATTGGAAAAAGGAGAACATGTTGCCTGCTTTGCCCATAGTGAAAATCAAATCGTCGGCTGCGGAGGCCTTTGCATTTATAATGAAATGCCCTCGCCGGATAATCCGACCGGTATATGCGGATATCTGATGAATATCTATACAGTTACAAATATGCGCCGCAGGGGTGTCGCAAAGGCTGTCGTAGAATGGCTGATACGGGAAGCGAAAGACAGAAAAGCTCATAAAATTTACCTTGAAGCATCTGAAGAAGCGTATTCTCTATATAAAAAGTCGGGCTTTTCGGATATGAACGGCTATATGAAATATAATAAATAAGTATATTGGACGGAGGTAGAAATAATGACAACAGAAAATACGATTACTCTCTCTTTCGGTGCAAAAACGGTTCAAATATATCCCGCTTTAGAGTCGGCTCCGCTTGTAATTTATCATTCTGTAATGGGAGAGGGCAAAAAGCTGTTTAATGAATGCTGTCGGCTCAACTGTCCGCAGTTTTCCTTTGCGGTTATCGGCGGTGTGGACTGGAACGATGAAATGGCGCCGTGGCCTATTCCGCCTATTTCTAAAAATGATACGCCGTGTACAGGCGGTGCGGATGTTTATTTAGAGGAATTGACAGAAGAAATTCTGCCTCGTATTATTGATGCACTTGGATGCAAGCCGACATATTGCGCCTTGGCGGGATATTCGCTTGCAGGACTTTTTACCCTCTATGCAGCGTATAAAACCGACTGCTTTTCTCGCCTTGTTTCAGCATCCGGTTCGGTTTGGTATCCGGATTTTATTAACTTTGTATCTCAAAATGATATTTCAAAAAATGTGAACGCTGTTTATCTTTCTCTCGGAGATAAGGAAAGCCACACAAAAAATCAGTACCTTGCTCCGGTTGAGGATAATATGCGTATTTTACAAAAGCATTATTCCGAAAAAGGAATTCAAACTGTTTTTTACTTGAATCAAGGCAATCATTATAATAATTCCACAGGAAGAACAGCCAAAGGAATTTTATGGATATTACAGCAAAATTGACTTCAGCATAGTATTGATATATTCCGTATTTTTGCGATAGATTGCAGCTTGCAAAGGGGAGCGTTAGCTCCTCAGTGTTTCAGTGGGAGATTACAACTCCCATTGAAATGATGAATGTCCCCTACCGCCTTATAGGCAGGGGACATCTTTGCATAAGTTGTTTTTACTCTTCATCATTTTTATCATCCGGTGATTTAATAATGTGTTTGATTATAAACGCAAAATATATTACAATTAGCACTAACAACAATGCATATATTACGTCGTGAGCATAGTTAAAAAAATCTGTAAGCGAAAGGCTTAGAAGATTATGAAATATTTGAATGTTCAATTTGTTACACTTCCTACTATACTATTTAAAAATAGACCTAAATACATTTTGGATTGAATTGAAAATTCTTTTCATCGGATAAAAGACGTCGTTAAAAAGGAGTTTATTGCCTACTACGCCGACAAAAAGATACATTAACGGGTATATCAAATCTAACCAACTTTTCATAAATACCTCTTTTCATAACAAAAGGCAGAGCTTTAAAATTGCTCTGCCTTTTGTGTTTTTATATTTTATTGTTTCAAAGTATTAGCCGTATACGAAGTAAATTATATATTCATCGCTCGAATATATATCATAATAGCAGTTGATACGAGTACTAATATACGGGTCGGCATAATCTCCGTTTAATTCAAATATTGCCTTCATTTGTGTGTCAAAAAAGCTTATAATATCTTGAATATAGTAATCTATACTTTTTCCATAAGTGTTTATTTCTTGCGTACACAGAAGCCAACCGCTATCATCTATAGTCATTGACGGTGTATATGTACAGCCTTTGTTGATAAAGTACTTATTTACTGCATTGCACATTGTTGCAATGTCAGACTCTGTAAAATAATCGGCTGTGTTTGTATTGCTTAATGAACTCGAAGAATTTGTCTTGCTTGAGCTTGATGAGCTGCTGCTTGAACTTGAACTTTTCTTATTTACTGTTACCTTGCAGGTTGCTGTTTTACCGTTGCTGGACTTAACCGTAATAGTCGTACTGCCAGCACTCACACCCTTAACAGTTACCGTGCTGCCGGAACACGAAACAGTAGCGTTGCCGTTGTTTGTGCTTGCAGTATAGGCTGTATTGGTTGCATTGCTCGGATTCATTGTTACCTTGAATGTTGCCGTCTTGCCTACCGTTACGCTTAATGATGTCTTGCTCAACGATACGCTTGTTACTGCAACCGAGCTGCTCTTGCTTGAAGTACTTGCCTTGCTTGAAGAACCACTTGTTTTACTTGAGCTGCCGTTTGTACTTGCTTTACTTGAAGAGCCGTTTGTTTTACTTGAGCTGCCCGACGAATTACTTGAAGCTGAATTTGTTTTGCTTGAGCTTGCCTTGCTTGATGAACCGCTGCTCTTTGAGGAACTGTCGGAATTGCTTGAATTGCTCTTGCTTGAGTTGTTTGTATTCGCTGTTGATACATCGTCAGCACTTACCTTGACTGTTTCACCGTCATCTGTGGTAATCTCGGCTTCGCCGTCCTCGTTAAGCTCAACCTCGTTGCCTTCGCTATCTGTTATATTTCCGTCCTCGTCTACTGTCAAGCCGGCGTCAATAATTGCCTGATCCTGCTCCGACAAGGTTTCTTCTACTGATGATGTTGTTTCCTCTGTTGTTGTAGTTTCATCTGCCGTTGATGCTATTGTCGTTGTTGTTGCAGTGTCCTCTGTTGAACCCTCACAACCCGTGAACAATGTTATTGAAGAATATATCATAAGTCCTGCTAATATAGCAGCCGTAAATTTTGTTTTGTTTGTTTTCATAGCCGTAGCCTCCTAAATTTCTTAATGTTTTTAATGTTTTTCGCTTTAATTTTATGGTTTTATATTGACTTTGGATAAGATATACTTTATAATAAGGTTACAGGGAAAACCATCTCACTGTTATACCCATCTACCAGAAAAAAAGACTACTCAGCATATGGA
>JAJQDK010000135.1 GCA_021202245.1 Clostridiales bacterium | reverse complement strand
GAGGGAGGTGTCACCGAACGGTGACGGAGGGAGAGAAAACGTAAAATTCTGATGTCGTATATCACAAAACAGCTATTTTTTCATTAAAGGAAACGCTTACTATGCTTCGCTTTTGCCGACATCTACAGGAAAAGCCTTCTCTCCCTCAGTCTGCATACGCAGACAGCTCCCTCGTCAGAGGGAGCCACGGGCTGCGTGCAATAAATTTATACTCCGTATTTTCCTTAAGTTGACGACATTGCTTGATAAGGGAAATGTCGCATAGCGACAAAGGGTTTGCCGTTTTCGCAGAAAAGATAATATCAGCCCCTACGAGGTTGAGCGAAATTATAAATAAACACACAGTGATATACGTAAGATATAATTATACCGTTTGCATTTGCGGCGAACACTGTGCGCCGCTATGAAATCACTCCAAACTCAACACTCATCACTATCCGCCGCTGCAAACGAGGGCAATATTTTACAAGCCAAGCTCTTCAAGAATATCGGCAACAAGCTCTCGTTCGTCCATATGATGCTTAACGCCCTTGATTTCCTGGTAATCCTCGTGACCCTTGCCGGCAAGTACAATAATATCCCCGTCCTGCGCATTTTCAATGCAGTACTTAATCGCATCTCTGCGGTTGGGCACAACTACGTATTTTCCGTCCGTTTTGTTTATGCCGGTTTTGATGTCCTCTATGATGTCCATAACATCCTCAAAGCGTGAGTTGTCCTCAGTGATAACCGAAAGGTCCGACAGTCTGCCCGAAACCTCGCCCATTTCGTAGCGGCGCACCTTAGGGCGATTGCCTCCTGCGCCGAACATCGTGACGAGTCTGTTGGGCTTGTAAAGTCGGAGCGTGGAAAGTACATTTTCCATTGAAAGCGCATTGTGCGCATAGTCAATCAGCAGCGTGTAGTTGCCGGGAACGGGAACAGGCTCCACCCTGCCCTTTACTCTTGCAAGCTTCAGACCGTCAACTATAGCCTTGTCGTCAACGTCAAAAAACGAAACTGCGGCAATAGCGGAAAGCGCGTTATAAACATTGAATTTGCCGGGTATTCCCACTTCAACCGAAAGCTTTTTGATTCCCTCAGTTTCAAACCGAACGCCGATAACGCCGTTGTCGGAGAGCAGACGGTCGTTTTCGGCACGCAAATCGGCTGTTTCGGAAAAGCCGAAGGTAAGCACTTTTTCCTTTGCGTCCTTGGTGATTACCCGATAATTTTCGTCATCCTTATTTGCGGCTGCGTGCCTGCACTGACGGAACAAAAGGCTCTTGCAGTACAGATATTCAGCCATATCCTTATGCTCAACTCCTCCTATGTGGTCGTCGGAAAAGTTGGTAAACACCGCCGTGTCAAAGGTTATTCCGGCAAGCCTGCTGTGCTTGAGCCCGATTGACGAGGCTTCAATTACCATAGCCCTGCAGCCCGAATTAACCATATCACGCATGGATTTTTGTATTATATAAGATTCCGGGGTCGTGTTGTCCGCCTTTATTACCCTGCCGTCATAAGCAATTCCGATTGTGCCGATTATGCCCGTCTTTATGCCCGCCTGCTCCAAAATTGAAGCAATCATTGCGGCGGTGGTGGTTTTGCCCTTGGTGCCGGTTATTGCGATTGTTTTAAGCTCCTCGGCGGGTCTGCCGAAAAGCTCTGCGCTCATCAGCGCAAGCGCAAGGCGTGTGTCGTCGGTTTTAATCACTGCAACGCCTTCGGGCACGGCAAAATCAAGCTCGTCGCTTATAATCAGCGCCGCAGCGCCCTTTTCGACGGCGGACTCTGCGTATTTGTGTCCGTCGGAGGTGTAGCCCTTCAGACAGACAAAGGCTGTGTTTTCGGTAACCTTTCGGGAATCATAAATAATGTCGCTTATTTCGGGGTTGACTGCCGATATTTCGGTGTATTTTACGTTTACAAGCAAATCCTTAAGCTTCATAAAGCACGCTCCTATCTTCATTACTGTTTGCGAATTTTTGTAAAAAACAGAAACTATTTACATTATACCAATTTTGAAGAGAGGTTACAACCTAACCGCCGAAAAATGTACAAAAAAACGAATTGGTAAATTTATACGAAAAATTTTTGAAAAGCGGTGCGGCGAGGTGTTTTTGAACAGCAAAACGTGATGATTTTTGTAAAATTTTAGAAGCCTTTTAATTTTGAGTCGGTAAAATGCACAAATTTCTGTTGGTTAAAATTAACAAAAATAAAACTGCAAATTTGGGCAAATAATAGAAATACGGATTTTGAATTGTGAAACTGCACAAAAATTCTTTAGAATTTTAACATTGTGTACAAAAAGTACAAAGGTAGTTGAAATTTGAAGCGATATTTGATATTATTTATATAGTGAACACAGGGTGAAATATCCCGCTTCACGTCCAATCCGTTATGGAATTAAAATATTTTTATTTGAAAGAAGGATTTTCCGATGAAAAAGATTATTGCCATTCTTTTGGCAGGCATGATGACTGCAACCGCATTTGCAGGCTGCAGCGGTTCAAGTGAATCTGAAGCAGCCGGCGAAACAAGCGGTGATTCAGGAAGCTCAACCGAGGTTAGTGTTGACGGAAGCTTCCCCGATGTAAGCTATTTCGGCGACGAAGACAACATTACACTTAAGGTATGGGCTCCCGACGATGCAGTATCGCTGTTTAAGGAGCAGTGCCAGACCTTTATTGACCATTATTCAGAGAAAACAATTTCAATCGAAGTAGTAGCTCAGACAGAGGCTACGGCAGCTACTCAGATGCTCAACGACGCAGAGGCAGCAGCAGATGTATTCTGCTTCCCGAGCGACCAGCTCAACAAGCTTGTTGACGCAGGCGTTATCTCTCCCGTTGCATTCACAGACGCAGTAACCGAGAACAACTCGGAGGAAACCGTTTCTGCAGGTACTCTTAACGATACTCTTTACGGTTATCCCGAAACAAACGACAACGGCTATTATCTCGTATATGACACAAGTGTAGTTTCCGGCGAGCAGGCTGAAACACTTGAGGGTGTTCTTCAGGCTTGTGAGGATGCAGGCAAGAAGTTCATTATGAACGCAGGCGACGGCTATTATGCTTGCACATTCGCATTCACGGGCGGCGTTACGGTTGACGGCCTTGAGGATGACGGCATTACACAGAAATTTGCAGATTATGACGAGGATGAGGCAGTTGCCACACTTCAGGCATTTGCTCAGCTCTTCCAGGATTACAAGAGCACATTCCAGTCGCTCGACATTTCAAACATCGCTTCCGGATTTGACAGCGGTACTTGCGGCGCAGGTATTGACGGCTCTTGGAACGCAACAACAGACCAGGAAGCTCTCGGCGACAACTTCGGCGCAAGCAAGCTTCCCACAATCAATGTAAACGGCGAAGACAAGCAGCTTATCTCAATGTTCGGTTATAAGTATGTTGGCGTAAACGGTTCAACAGACTTTGCAGCAGCTTCTCAGATTCTTGCTTATTACCTCACAAGTGAAGAGTGCCAGCAGCAGAGAGCAGAAGAGCTCGGCTGGGGTCCTTCAAACAAGGTTGTTCAGGAATCATCCGTTGTAACAGACAGCGTTGTACTTTCCGCAGTTAATGCTCAGGCAGCTAATGCTTGCGTACAGGTAAACATTTCTTCAACATTCTGGGATCCTATGGGTAACCTCGGCAACAAGCTCATCGCTGACGACTGCGACCCGACAGACACAGAAACAATGAAGAAGCTCCTTGAGGACACAATAGCAAACGTTCGTGACGAGGGTTAATTTTAAACCTTTGTTTTAACTGAATTTACAAACGACCGACTACAGGGGCACTTTCGCTTTTGCAAGGTGCCCCTGACAAAACGGCAAAATGTTTGTAAGCTGCGGTTACGGCGTATTTTGCAAATTTTCAAATAAGGAGAGCATATATGACATACGTAGAATATAAACAGCTCAATCCTTTTCAAAGATTTGCCCACGATTTCAAAAAATTCTTTGTCAATATTCCTCACGCTTTAGCAAAATTTTTTAAGGCGTTCGGAAGAGGCTTCGTTAAATTCTTTGTAGGCATCGGCAAGGGCTTCCGCAACTATGGAACAAACTTTGTAAAGGGCGACTGGGCTACAAAACTTTCCTACATAATCTTTGGCTTCGGTGATTTTCACAAGGGCAAATATTATAAAGGAATTTTATATTTCCTTACCGAAGTGCTTTATATACTCTATATGATTTTCTTCGGCTGGGGCTATTTATGCAAATTCCCCACACTTGGTACGGTGGAAACCTATACCTATATGGACGGAATTATTCCTAAGACGGTTTACGGCGACAACTCAATGCTGATTTTGCTTTATTCGGTTCTTACAATAGTAATTACCGTTGCCATGTTAGCAATGTATATTTCAAATACCAAAGACGCTTACAAAATGGAGCAGCTCAGGGCGGAGGGCAAAACGCCCACCTCCTTTAAGACCGACATCAAGGAATTTATGGACGGCAAGTATCACATTACTATGCTTTCCTTCCCGGTTCTTTTGATAGGCATATTCAACATTCTGCCCCTTATCTTTATGATTTTGATTGCGTTTACCAACTATGATAAAACGCATATGCCTCCGGGCACTCTGTTTACTTGGATAGGACTTGACAACTTTACCTCACTGTTTGACGTTGTAAACAGCTCAAAGCGTGCAACGACATTCATAAAGCTTACCGAATGGACGCTTGTTTGGGCAGTGCTTGCTACCTTCTCGAACTACATTCTCGGTATGGTATTCGCCCTTATCATCAACAAAAAGGGCATCAAGTTTAAATCCTTCTGGAGAACTCTTTTCGTTATCTCGGTAGCTGTTCCCCAGTTTGTATCACTTCTTCTTATCAACCAGATGCTTCAGGTAAACGGCGCATTCAATGTTTTGCTTTCTAACATCACGGGGCAAGACATACAAATACAGTGGCTTAACAGTACGCCGCTGATGGCGCGAGCGGTTGTACTCATCGTCAACCTGTGGGTAGGTATTCCGTATACCATTCTTTCAATGTCGGGTATACTTATGAATATCCCCGAGGATTTGTATGAATCCGCCCGTATCGACGGCGCAGGACCCGTCAGGACGTTTACGAGCATCACGCTTCCCTATATGATATTTGTAACGACACCTCAGCTCATTACTCAGTTCGTCGGCAATATCAACAACTTTAACGTAATCTATCTGTTGACAAACGGCGGACCTACAACAGAGAATTATTATCAGGCGGGCTACACCGACATCCTTGTTACGTGGCTGTTCAGTCTGACGATGGATTCTCAGGACTACGGTCTTGCGGCGGCCATAGGTATTTTAGTATTTATTGTTTGTGCAACCATTTCGCTGATTGTATACAACAATTCCAAGTCTATGAAGGATGAGGAGGCGTTCTCATGATAAAAAGCTATAAGTTAAAAAGACATATTGCAAACTTCTTTTGCTACTTGTTTTTGATTGTTATGGGAGTTATCTGGATTTCGCCTTTCGTATATCTTGTTATGCACTCCTTCAGAGGCGAGGGTATGGTTACTGTTGACTATCTTGTACCTCATGAGTGGACTTTGCAAAACTACATTGACTTGTTTACGGGCAGCGGCGGTAGCGCTTCGCTGAACTTCCCGAGATGGTTTATGAACACATTCATCGTTGCTTGCTTCAGCTGCGTAATCTCAACGATTTCGGTTCTTATGGTAAGCTACGCGTTCAGCCGTCTCAGATTTAAATCCCGTAAAAAGTTTATGAACATAGGTATGATTTTGGGTATGTTCCCCGGCTTTATGACAATGATAGCTATTTACTATCTTTTAAAGGCTATGGGTCTTACTCAGACATTGGTTGCTCTCGTAATTTGCTACAGCGCGGGCGCAGGACTCGGCTTCCAGATATCAAAGGGCTTCTTTGATACCATACCGAGGGCGCTTGACGAAGCCGCCACGATTGACGGCGCTACCAAAAATCAGATATTCTGGAAGATTATTCTTCCGATGTCAAAGCCTATTATAGTTTACACGGTTCTGACCTCTTTCATCGGTCCGTGGACAGACTTTATCCTTGCAAAGATTATTATGGGCGATAATCGTGATAATTACACGGTTGCCATAGGCTTGCAGCTTATGCTGGACAACGACTTTAAGAACACCTACTACAAGCAGTTCCTTGCAGGTTCGGTTGTAGTTGCGGTTCCTATTACGATTTTGTTCCTGGCAATGCAAAGATATTACGTTGAGGGCGTTACAGCCGGCGGCGTAAAGGGCTAATTTGATACAACCACGCTCAGGCGGCAGTCTTTGGCTGCCGCCTGTTTTGCTATTTGTTACTGCGGCATAAACCAACGCTGAATAAGAGCTTTAACTTAGGGGAAGCCCCTTATTTGAACGGAGGAAAATCTATGAAAAAAATAATTTCACTGCTTCTGCTTGTTTCCGTCATCGGTTGCGGCGTGCTTGCCGGCTGCGGCAGCGGAGGAGCGTCCGCCGACGAATCGTCGGACTCGGTTGCCGATCCCATTGAAAACATTGTCGCAACGGCATCTGACGATAAATACCGCAACTTTTATGAGATATTTGTAAATTCCTTCTGCGATTCAAACGGAGATCAGACGGGAGATTTGCAGGGCATTATTTCTCAGCTTGACTATCTTAACGACGGCGATCCCAATTCCGGCGACGACCTCGGCATAGACGGCATTTGGCTTACACCGATTATGCCCTCAAAGTTATATCATAAGTATGACGTTGAGGATTATTATGACATCGACCCCGATTTCGGCACGCTTGAGGATTTTGACGAGCTTGTCGAGGAGTGTCACAATCGCGGAATAAAGCTGATTATCGACCTTGTACTCAACCACAGCTCGTCGGAGCATCCCTACTACGAAAAGGCGGTTGAGGAGGTAGAGAACAATATTCTGGACGGCTACGCCGAATACTATGAAATTCACGAAACCTCTTATTTCAGCGATGATACTCAGGTTAATCTGCTTTCCAACGGCTATGCCTGCGAAGCAAACTTTTCTTCGGAAATGCCCGAATGGAATCTAAACTCCGAGAAAACAAGAGAGGAATTTACCAAAATTGCCGAGTTTTGGCTTGACAGAGGCGTGGACGGCTTCCGCCTTGACGCCTGCAAATATTACGACAACAAGGGCACGGACGGCGAGGAATTTCTTGAATGGTTCTACACCACCTGTCAGGAGATTAACCCGGATGTTTATATGGTTGGCGAAAACTGGACGGACGACTCGGACATTAAAGACCTTTATGAATCGGGAATTGACAGTCAGTTTGCGTTCAAGTTTTCCGCTTCATCGGGACTGCTTGTTACCAATCTGATGACTCAGATGGGCGCCGCAACGGTGAGCAAGGTTATGAACTACGACAACAAGATGAAAGAGAGCAATCCCGACGCAATCAATGCGATGTTTCTTTCAAACCACGACCAGGTAAGGATTGCCAATACACTTGAACCGAGGGGCTTGGAAACCGAAAAATTTGCCGCTGCGGTTTATATGCTTTTCCCGGGCAATCCGTATATTTATTACGGTGAGGAGATAGGCATTAAGGCGCCCAACACGACCAACGATGCTTCTTACCGAACGCAGATGATATTTGACAGCGACAATTTGCCGGATATTTGGGTAAACGGCGTGGGCGATGAAGCCGAGGACACCACCTACGGCGGAGTTAAGCAGCAGCTTGAGGATGAGGACTCTCTGCTGAACTTCTACCGCAGAATTATAAAAATTAAAAACCAAAATCCTGAAATTGCCCGCGGCACGATGACGGGCGTTGAGGATTTCGGCGATAAGCAGGTCGGTGCGTTCTATACCGAATATGAAGGCTCAAAGCTTTTAATAATTCACAACTTCAGCAATTCCGAGAGCAAGGAGCTTACCATTACCGACAATATGATTGAAAACGCAGAGGTGCGCGCAGACCTCATCACCACGGACAGCGATACTCATATTGAACTGGTTGACGGCAAAATTACACTTCCGGCGCTCTCTTCCGTAATTATTAAATCGGCGGAATAATAA
>JAJQDK010000059.1 GCA_021202245.1 Clostridiales bacterium | reverse complement strand
ACTTTAAAGGGAGCGCCGTGGGTATTTGCTCATACCGCGGCTTAGAAAAGAAAATACACTGCGGATTTTTTGTTTAGTAGGTTGACATTTTGATGACCGAAAGATATACTAACTACACATATATGTTTGGCGAGGAATGATGTTATGAGCAGTGATAACCGCACCGATTACAATGAATCGGAACAGAATCTCAGCGAACAGCGGCGCCGTAGGGTTGAGCAGTTTAAGCTGAATATCAACGAAGATGATGTCAATGATAATTTTGACGACAACAGCGCAGACGAAAGGTCCGAGATAAATTCATACAGCGGACAGGACGTCAAGGAGAAGATGGCGCGCAATTCAAAGCAGGTGTTAAAAAAGAAAAAGCGTGCCGAAAAAAAGGAGTGCAAGAATAAAAACAAACGCAATCGCCGAACCTTCAGAGTTATCTGGATTGTTTCGGTTGTCATTGTGGGTGCAATGCTGGGCGCTTTCGTCGTAACCGGACTTAATGATTTGCTCGCAATCAACAGAACGGATGATTCTGCCATTCAAATCAAGATTTCAAAGGGCGACACCGTTGACGATATTGCCGATACCCTGGTGACCTACGGAGTAATTGACGAATCTCTGTATTTTAAGCTGTTTGCAAATATAACAAAGGCGGCGGACGAATTTTCTCAGGGTACATATGACGTTCGCAAAAATATGGACTACGAGGCTATTATCAGCAGTCTTACAAGCAGCGCCGGAAGAGAAACCGTTTCGGTAACTATTACCGAGGGCCAAAACGTGCTTGAAATTGCCGCAACCCTTGAAGAAAACGGCGTAATTTCCGATACGGACGAGTTCCTCGGACTTTGCGATTCTGATAATTTTGACGAGGATTTCTCTTTTCTTGCCGCCATTGATAATGCCGACGAGCGCTACTATAAGCTGGAGGGCTACCTCTATCCCGATACCTATCAATTTTACCTTGATGATGCGGAAAGCGCCGTTTATCATATGCTCAACAATTACGAGAGCAAATTGTACGAGGATCAGACGGTAAGCGGATATGACGACGAGGTAACCATTGACGAGATGGTTGAGAACAGCGGCTATTCTCTTGACGAAATAATGACCGTTGCCTCGATAATTCAGGCAGAGGCAGCCGATACGGAGGATATGTATTATATTTCCTCGATAATTTACAACCGACTGAATGCAAGCGAGGATATGGGCGTTTCCAACCTAAGCCTGGATTCAACAAAATATTATCCCTACAGAAGCGCAGATGATTTGCCCGACGGAGTTTCAAAGGACTACACGAGCAATTATGACACATATTCAAGCAGCGGACTGCCGGCAGGAGCTATCTGCAACCCCGGTATGGAAGCGATTACGGCTGCGTTAAATCCCTATGATACGGGATATTACTACTTCTGTCATGACGGCAACGGCACGGCGTACTACGCTTCAACAATTTATGAACAAAACGCTAATCTGGAGAGCATTGAAAGCAATGAATAATAAACCTGAAATTTTGTCGCCCGCAGGCGATGCGGAGTGCCTTAACTCGGCGCTTAATTTCGGAGCGGACGCAGTTTTTCTTGCCGGCAAAGCCTTCGGTATGCGCTCTGCCTCCAAGAATTTTGACAACAGCGAGCTAAAGCAGGCGTGTGAGCTTGCCCACCGCAAGGGCGCAAGGGTTCATCTGACCTGCAATGTTCTTCCCCGCAACAGAGAGCTTGCTCTTTTGCCCGATTTCTTGACCTATGCGCAGGAATGCGGGGTTGATGCCTTTATCATTGCCGACCTCGGCGTGTTTGAAGCGGCGAAAAAATATGCGCCCGGGGTTGCCCGTCACGTTTCCACGCAGGCAGGGGTAACAAACTACGCTTCGGCAAATGTTCTGTATAATATGGGAGCTTCAAGGGTTGTGCTTGCACGGGAAATTCCCCTTAGTGAGATTGCCGAAATGCGTGCCCGGCTTCCCAAGGAGCTTGAAATCGAATGCTTTGTCCACGGCGCAATGTGCGTGTCGTTTTCGGGCAGGTGCCTTATTTCAAGCTATATGACGGGCAGAGATGCCAATCACGGCGACTGTGCGCAGCCCTGCAGATGGAAGTATCATTTATTTGAAGAAAACCGTGAGGGACAATATTTTCCGGTTGAGGAGGATTCCGACGGCACTTATCTTTACAATTCACGGGATTTGTGTATGATTGAGCATATACCCGAGCTTGTAAAAGCCGGAATTTCAAGCTTTAAGATTGAGGGCAGGGCAAAATCCGCCTATTATACGGCGGTTACGACAAACGCCTACCGCCATGCGCTTGATGATTATTGTGCAGAGGGCGAAAGCTTTGCGCTTAAGCCGTGGATTAGGGAAGAGCTTGAAAAAATCAGCCACCGTGAGTACAACACCGGCTTTTACTTTAATCACGAGCCGGGTCAGGTCACGGGCAACGGCGGTTACATTCGTCATTATGATGCGGTTGCCGTGTGTGAAAACCAAATTGACGATACAACCTCGCTGATTTCTCAGCGAAATAAATTCTTTGCAGGAGATACCCTCGATGTTCTTCCGCCGAGCGGAATACCGTTTAATATAAAATGTATCTCGCTTATGAATGAGGACGGAGAGTATGTTGACAGCGCTCCGCACCCAACCCAAAGGCTCACGATGAAGTCGGATTTGCCCGTACCGTCAGCCTCGGTAATCCGCAAAAAACGTGATTAGCTCCCAAAACCTTTCAGAGGTGGGAGACATCTTGCCCTAAAATATATCAATGCTATATCAATAAAAAAGTTACATTTAAGGAGAGTTTAATATGGAGTGGACAGGACTTAATGAGTTAAGAGAGAAATTTCTGAAATTTTTTGAAAGCAAGGGCTGTTTAAGACTGCCGAGCTTTCCGCTTGTTCCGAAGGACGACAACAGTCTGCTGCTCATCAACAGCGGTATGGCGCCTATGAAAAAATATTTTACCGGTGAAATCACACCTCCGCGCAAGCGTGTTACCACCTGTCAAAAATGTATCCGCACACCCGATATTGAGCGTGTGGGAATCACGGCTCGCCACGGCACATTTTTTGAAATGCTCGGCAACTTTTCCTTCGGCGACTATTTCAAGCACGAAGCAACAGCCTGGGCGTGGGAATTTTTTACCGAAGTTCTTGAAATGCCTGTTGACAAGCTCTATGTTTCCATATACGAGAACGACGACGAGGCGTATAAAATCTGGACGGAGGAGGTCGGAGTTGAGCCGTCGCATATGGTGCGACTCGGCAAGGAGGACAACTTCTGGGAGCACGGCTCAGGTCCCTGCGGTCCCTGCTCCGAAATATATTTTGACCGCGGTCCCGAAAAGGGCTGCGGCAAGCCCGACTGTCACGTAGGCTGTGAGTGCGACCGCTATGTTGAGGTCTGGAACCTTGTGTTCACTCAGTTTGAGAGCGACGGAAACGGCAGCTACACTCCGCTTGACCATCCTAACATTGACACGGGTATGGGTCTTGAACGCCTTGCGTGCGTAATGCAGGGAGTTGACAACCTGTTTTTGGTTGACTCAATTCAGAATATAATGAAGCATATTTCCGACATTACCGGCGTTAAGTACGGAGAGGACGACAAAAGGGACGTTTCACTGCGTGTAATCACCGACCATATCCGCAGCACCACGTTTATGATAGGCGACGGCGTTATGCCCTCAAACGAGGGCAGAGGCTATGTGCTGCGCAGACTTATCAGACGCGCCGCGCGTCACGGCAGACTTTTAGGTCATAACGAGCCCTTCCTCTATAAGGCTTGCAGCACCGTAATCAGGGAAAACGAAGCCGCCTATCCCGAATTGAAGGAAAAAGAGGAGTTTATAACAAAGGTTATCAGAGTTGAAGAGGAAAGCTTTGACAAGACGATAGGTCAGGGCTTTAAGATGCTTCAGGGAATTATGGACAACGACAAGATAACAACGCTCAGCGGCGAGGACGCATTCAAGCTCAACGACACCTACGGCTTCCCGATTGACCTGACAAGGGAAATTCTTGCCGAGCGCGGAATAAAGGTTGACGTTGACCGTTTTCACGAGCTTTTAAAGGAACAGAAAAAGCGTTCGAGAGATGCCCGCAAAAATGCCGGCGCAGACGCTTGGATTTCGGACGCAACCGACCTTTCGGATATAAGCAAAACGGAATTTATCGGCTACAGCGAGCTTAAATGCAGCGCAAGAGTGCTTGCTGTTGTAAAGGACGGAATACGCATTGAAAGCATAAGCGAGGGCGAGAGTGCGATTATCGTGCTTGACAAAACGCCTTTCTATGCCGAGAGCGGCGGACAGGTGGGCGATACCGGCTCTTTGGACAGCGGAAGCTTTTCGGCTGATGTTGACGACACCACAAAGGACCCGTCGGGAGTTTACCTCCACGCCTGCACAGTCAAGAGCGGCTCGGTGTGTGTGGGAAATGAGGTTACGGCTGCCGTTGACGGTGAACGCCGTGCGGACATCAAGCGCAACCACACTGCGGCTCATCTGCTGCAGGCTGCGCTCAGAGAGGTTTTGGGCAACCACGTGCAGCAGGCAGGTCAGCTTGTTACCGACAGCTATTTACGCTTTGACTTTACCCACTTTGAGGCAATGACCGCAAAAGAAATGATAGAGGTAGAAAACCTTGTAAATAAAAAGATACTTGCCGCCATTCCCGTGGTAACCAGGGAAATGCCGATTGAAGAAGCCAAAAAGCTCGGCGCAACGGCGCTGTTCGGCGAAAAATACGGCGATGTTGTAAGGGTAGTCAGCGCAGGCGACTTCTCCGTGGAATTCTGCGGAGGTACTCACGCCGAAAATACCTCAAACCTCGGCTTGTTTAAAATTCGTCAGGAGGGCTCGGTCGCATCGGGCGTAAGACGAATTGAAGCGCTTACGGGCTACGGCGTGCTTAATTACATCAACAAGGCCAACGAAGCTATAATCGGAGTTTGTGAAGCTCTTAAAATTTCCAATCCAAGGGGAATAGTAGAGGGCGCAAAGAGGGCAGAGGAGCTTATTCACACACAGCAGAAAAAGATCGACGAGCTGAATTCAAGGGTTGCAATAGCGCATCTTGCGGAGCTGTTTGAAAAATCCGACCTTGAAAACGGCGTGAGGGTTGTTACCGGCAACGTAAAGGATGCTAATGCCGACGTTCTGCGCACAATGTGCGAGCATGCACGTGATAACGCTCCCAAGAGCGTAACGGTGCTTGCGGCTTCAAGCGGCGGCAAGGTTACCTTTGCGGCTTCCTGCGGCAGCGAGGCACGTGACCTCGGCGCAAATGCAGGCAAAATTGTCAAGGCTGTTGCTCAGGCTGCCGGAGGCAACGGCGGCGGCAAGCCCGATATGGCTATGGCGGGCGCAAAGTCCCCCGAGCTGATTGATTCTGCGCTTGAAACGGTAAAAAGCACTGTCTATGCAATGCTTAAGTAAGCCATTCGGTTTACTCACCGCTTGCTAAAATAAAAAATGACTTATTTTAATTGCCGAAAACAAAAAATCAGAGTTTATTGTGTATTTTAACCAAAGTTTAAAGCAAAATCTTGTGCAAATGGCAGTTAGGTAAATCCGTTTAAAAGTATTGAAGTTTAATATTTTTTATTGTATAATAAACTCACTGGGATATTGTACATATATCTTAGATGAACATGAACAATTTAGGAGGAGATTAAAATGTTCAAGAAAATAGCAAGTCTATTTCTTGCAGCTACATTGATGATTAGTGCAGCAGCTATCTCTGTCAGCGCAGCAGAAACAGACGAAACAGAAGTCGGCGCTGAGGTATCTTCAGAGGTTGCAGCCGAAGGCTCATCCGACGTAGGCGCAGAAGGCTCATCAGATGTAAGTGCAGACGCTTCTTCGGAAGTAAGCGCAAGCAACAAGATTTATTTTGATCTTGACAGCTCAGGCTGGAATAATGTAAAAACAGTTTACTGCCACATTTGGAGAGCAGACGGCACAGGCGACTGGCCTGCTTGGCAGACTAAGGCTGAGAGATGCGCAGATGAAGGCGACGGCACATGGTCATATGATTTGTCCAACACCGGCAATGACATCAGCACATCTGACGGCAAGGTTTACTGCGTTATCTTCAGTGCAAACACAGGTATGCAGACATACAACGCTATTATGAACGGTTCCTGCATCGGCGACACACTCTATTGCACTGGTGAAGAAATTGAGAACCCCGAAGATTCCGAAAAGACAGCTATCGTAGCTGCTTGGAAGACGAATACAGACTGCGGTCCCGAGAAGAAAATTACTTCTACCGGTAACATCGTAGGTACTGCTTATCCTGACGGCGAAGATGATGTTACACTTCTTGCTACTTATCTCATAGCTTACTACAATGATACAGCTAAGCTTGAGTTAACACAGAGCCTTTTGGATCAGCTCAATGTTTCCATTACCGACGTAATGGCAAGCGTTGCTCAGAAGCTCAGCGATTCATTATCGGCAGGTTCAATTACCGAGGATGAGTACAACACAAAGCTTTCCGCTATTCAGGAAGTTCTTGCAGGCTGTACAGACCCGACAACAGGCGAAGAGGCTGACATATCTGCTCTTGAAGCAGCTGTTTCAACCGGCGAATCTGCAAGCTCAAGCGGCACAAAGGTTTCCTCAGGCAGCACAAGCTCTGACGGATCAAGCTCTTCAAGCTCAAGCAGCGGCTCAAGCTCATCGGGTTCAAGCTCAAGCAGCGGTTCAAGCTCATCGGGCTCAAGCTCAAGCAGCGGTTCAAGCTCATCGGGCTCAAGCTCAGTAAGCTCAGGTCAGGAAACAACTATCTTCTTTGTATTCGGAGCACTTATGATTGCTGCTGCAGGCGTAATGTTCCTTGCAAGAAAGAGAAGAATCGATTGATTTTAGATTTCTGACATAGTATATCAGAATTTATCTTAATTAAATCCTAACGGGGCACTGTCGTTTTTCGGCAGTGCCTTTTTGCAAAGCTTTATCCTTACGCCGAGCCGCAAAAGCCTTGCTTTTGAAAAATAAAAAAATATCTTATTATCCACTTGACAAGTCCGTTTCTTTTTGATACAATACATATTGTTGCATCGGGATGTAGCGCAGTTTGGTAGCGCACACGTCTGGGGGGCGTGGAGTCGCAAGTTCAAGTCTTGTCATCCCGACCACACCTATGGCAGGTATCGCATTGATACCTGCCTTTTTCTTTGCCCTTTGCGTTTCGGTAAACGGCATCGGCTCGCAAAGGCGGCATTTTGCATAATAACCAAATTAAATAAAAATAAGCATATTTTATTGTCAATTAGCCGATTGCGCAAACGGCGGTATTTTGATAAAATTAAATTGATATTTGCAATTGCAATACTTTGCAGATTTTCAATACAAAAAAATTTTAGGAGTGAGAAATTTGAAAAAACGAATTACAAGCATTGCGCTTGTTTTCTGTATGCTTATGTCCTGTTTTGCAATGGGTACATTTGTTTCAAATGCAGTTACAACCGATGCAGGCGAGGTTTCGGCTTCGGTAAGCAGCGACGAGGTGTCCGCTTCCGATTACGGCCTTGCAGACAACATTCAGGACGGCGTGATTTTGCACTGCTTCGACTGGAAGTACAGCGATATTGAGGCTGAGCTTGAAAACATTGCCGAAGCGGGCTTTACCTCAATTCAGACTTCCCCGGCGCAGGGAGCCGGCACTACAAGCACGCAGGTTTGGTATATGCTCTATCAGCCTACCAACTTTTCAATAACCGCAAATTCTCTCGGCACTAAGGAAGAGCTTCAAAGCCTTTGCGAGGCTGCCGAGGAATACGGAATAAATGTTATTGTTGACGTAGCAGCCAACCACCTCAGGGGCAGCGGCTATTCAGGCAACGGTGTGGACAGCTCGCTCGCAAGAGATAATCACAGCGACTATTTCCACGGCTACGACAATTCCGGAATCGACTATTCCAACCGTTGGCAGATTACTCATTACGACATCGGTATGGCGGATTTAAATTCCGAAAACGAGGAGCTTGTAAGCATTATTTACGATTACACGCAGGAGCTTAAAAGCGTCGGCGTTGACGGCATCAGATGGGATGCCGCAAAGCATATAGGTCTGCCGAGCGAGGGTACTGATTTTTGGTCGATAATGTCGGAAAACGGACTTTATAATTACGGTGAAATTCTAACCGGAGCTGTTGACTCCGGAAGCGGCGACGATCTGGT
>JAJQDK010000022.1:2047-8214 GCA_021202245.1 Clostridiales bacterium | reverse complement strand
TTTATTTTATCATATTTCCCCCTCTCTCGACGTTCGAAAATATGATAACATCCCTAGTAGAGTTTAACGAGAGGGGAAAGGCTGTTTCCATAGAGGAAAAGCCGCAAAAACCCAAGAGCAATTACTGCGTAACGGGCTTGTATTTTTATGACAACCGTGTTGTGGAGTATGCCGAAAAGCTAAAGCCGTCAGAAAGAGGAGAGCTTGAGATTACCGACCTCAACCGAATCTATTTGGAAAACGGCGCCTTGAATGTGGAGCTGCTCGGTCAGGGCTTTACGTGACTTGATACGGGAACGCACGAGAGCCTTGTTGACGCTACAAATTTTGTTAAAACCATTGAAACTCATCAGCACCGCAAGATAGCCTGCCTTGAGGAAATAGCCTATCTCAACGGCTGGATAAGCCGTGAAGAAATAACGGCGGTTTATGAAGAGCTTAAGAAAAATCAGTATGGACAGTATTTAAAGGATATACTCGACGGAAAATACATAGATACGCTGTCCGAGTAATGCGTTTTACCTAAGCCGCAGTCGTCGCAGAGCGGAATTAAGCAGGATTAATCCGCTCAGCTCCGATTTATATGCGCTGCGCAAAATCAAATAAATCAAGAGAGGTATAAATTTATGACAATTATAGTGACCGGCGGCGCCGGATTTATCGGGAGCAATTTTGTATTTCATATGCTGAAAAAATATCCCGATTATCGTATCATCTGTCTGGACAAGCTTACATATGCGGGCAATTTGTCTACGCTTGCGCCTGTTATGGATAATCCGAATTTCAGGTTTGTTAAGGCGGATATATGCGACAGGAACGCTGTATATCAGCTGTTTGAGGAGGAGCATCCCGACATAGTTGTCAACTTTGCTGTGGAGAGTCACGTTGACCGTTCTATTGAGGACCCGGGCATCTTTTTGCAGACAAACATTATCGGCACTCAGGTGTTGATGGATGCCTGCCGTGAGTACGGCATCACCCGCTATCATCAGGTCAGCACGGATGAGGTATACGGCGATTTGCCCCTTGACAGACCCGATTTGTTCTTCACCGAGGAAACGCCGATTCACACAAGCTCGCCCTACAGCAGCTCAAAGGCCTCGGCAGATTTGCTTGTGCTTGCCTACTATCGCACATACGGGCTTCCTGTGACAATCAGCCGCTGCTCCAACAACTACGGTCCCTATCATTTTCCCGAAAAGCTCATACCGCTTATGATAGCCAACGCTTTGAACGACAAACCGCTTCCTGTTTACGGAAAGGGAGAGAACGTGCGTGACTGGCTGTATGTTGAGGATCACTGCAAGGCAATAGATTTGATTATACACAACGGACGTGTCGGCGAGGTTTATAACATCGGCGGACACAACGAGATGAAAAACATAGATATTGTTAAGATTATTTGCAAGACCCTGGGCAAGCCCGAAAGCCTTATTACCTATGTTACCGACCGAAAAGGTCACGATATGCGCTATGCTATAGATCCCACAAAAATTCATAATGAATTGGGCTGGCTTCCCGAAACAAAATTTGAGGACGGAATCCAAAAGACCATACAGTGGTATCTCGATAACAAGGAATGGTGGGAAACCATTATTTCGGGAGAATATCAGAACTACTACGATAAAATGTACGGCAGCCGTTAGGAGGATTTCAAATGAAAGCTTTTGTAACGGGCGTTGCCGGTCAGCTCGGCCACGATGTGATGAACGAGCTGGCAAAGCGCGGCTTCGAGGCTGTCGGCTCGGATATTGCCCCCGAATACAGCGGAGTCCCCGACGGCTCGGCAGTGAATACTATGCCCTATGTTCAGCTAGACATCACCGATGCAGCTGCCGTTGAAAAAACAATATCCGAAATAAATCCCGACGCCGTAATTCATTGTGCGGCGTGGACGGCTGTTGATTTGGCTGAGGACGATGAAAACATTCAAAAGGTTCACAGCATCAATGCGGACGGCACAAAAAACATTGCGGAAATATGCAAAAAGCTTGACTGCAAGATGATGTATATCAGCACGGACTACGTGTTTGATGGTCAGGGAGAGGAGCCTTGGAAGCCCGATTGCAGAGATTATAAGCCGATTAATGTGTACGGCAGGTCAAAGCTTGACGGTGAGCTGGCGGTTGCCGGTGCGCTTAGCAGGTATTTTATTGTCCGCATTGCGTGGGTGTTCGGCACTAACGGAAAGAATTTTATTAAAACCATGCTGAATATCGGCAAAAAATACGACACAATAAGGGTTGTAAATGACCAAATAGGAACGCCGACATATACATATGACTTGGCAAGGCTTCTTGTCGATATGATTGAATCCGATAAATACGGATATTATCACGCCACCAATGAGGGCGGATATATTTCCTGGTATGACTTTGCGTGTGAAATTTTCAGACAGGCAGGATATAATACAAAGGTTACCCCCGTCACAACGGCTGAATACGGAGCAAAGGCTGTAAGACCGTTTAACAGCAGGCTCGACAAAAGCAAGCTTTCCGAAAACGGATTTGCGCCGCTGCCCTCTTGGCAGGATGCGCTGAAAAGATATTTAAAAGAGATTGATAAAGAAGGGTAAATTAAATGGGACAGATTAAGGTTACAAAATGCCCGATTGATGGGCTTTATATTATAGAACCCGCCGTTCACGGCGACAAGCGCGGTTATTTTACCGAAACATATAATCAGCGCGATATGCAGGAAAACGGACTGAATATGGTATTTGTTCAGGATAATCAGTCTATGTCGTCCAAGGGCGTGCTGAGGGGCTTGCATTTTCAAAAGCAGTATCCTCAGGGCAAGCTCGTGAGAGCAATCAGGGGCTCGGTATTTGACGTTGCCGTTGACCTGCGTGCGGGCAGCAAAACCTACGGCAAGTGGTTCGGTGTTGAGCTCAGTGAGGAAAACAAAAAGCAGTTTTATATTTCCGAGGGCTTTGCGCACGGCTTTCTTGTGCTTTCCGATACGGCGGAGTTTTGCTATAAGGTAACGGATTTCTATCATCCGGGCGATGAGGGCGGTCTTGCGTGGAACGACCCCGAAATCGGAATCGAGTGGCCGCAGCTTGCAGGTGAATATCAGGGCACGGCAAGCGCAGAGGGTTACAGCCTTTCGGACGGAACGGCATTAAACCTCAGCGACAAGGATCAAAAATGGCTCGGACTTAAGGATACCTTTAAATTTTAGTAATACGGTAATCAAAAGGATAAATCCGTATTAAAAACAAGCTTTAAAAATAATGAATATGTAAAATTTGCACCCGAAGCAGTTATTCAAACAGCTCCGGGTGCATACGGCTGTAGTGAAAAATATATTGCTGTGCAATGCCGGCGTATTTGCCGAAATCCTCGCCTGTCATTCCGGGAAAAAGCTTTGCCGTTGCCCGCTTCATCCACACGTCCATCGGGAACGCTTCAATTCGGTGCAGTCCGAAAAGCAGAGTACAGTCAGCCACCTTTGTGCCTACTCCCGTGATTTTCATCAGCTCACGGCGGGCCTCGTCATAGTCAAGGGTTCTGCACTTTTCAAGCTCTACCTCTCCGTTTGCAACCTTTCGGGCGGCGTCAATTAAATAGCGGTTGCGAAAGCCAGCTCTCAGCGGCGCAAGGTCGTCAGGCGACAGCTGCGCCATTTTTTCTGCGGTGGGAAAGGCAAATTCTCCATCGCTTGTTTGCTCACCGAAGCTCTCGCACAGCCGCTGTACTATTCCCTTAATTCGCTTGATGTTGTTGTTCTGCGAAATTATAAACGTACACAGGGCTTCATACGGCTCCTGGCGCAGTATTCTTATTCCGGGGGCATAATGAGCCGCCTCGCTTAAAACGGGGTGAATTTTGCTGATTTCTTCTCGGATTTTGCCGTAGTTAAGGGCGAGGTCAAAATAATCGTACCATATATTTTCAAAGTCGGCGGGGGTTGCGTTGTATATGTACAGATTTGTGCCGTCAAGCCTGACGGTAACGCATCTGCCGAAGGCGACGCCCTTAAACGAGCCGTCGTCAAGCTCCGTCCAGCGAAAGCTCTGACCGCAGTCGAGCGTTTGAGAAAGGTTGAGGTCCTTTACTCCCTGCGCCTTTATTCCGCCTTTGATTTCACTGCAAATTATATCTGACACTGTTTTCACATCTTTTCAGGATTTTTATGAAAAATATTATACCACACAATACGATTTTGTGATACAATAAATTTATTCCGAGTTAAATTTACTGCACGGCGGTGATGAGATGAAAGAAACTATCTGCACAATTCCCGTAAACGACATATTTTCTCCCAAGGACGGCTGTCCGATTTGCAGAATGGAGGCTATGCTTGAGGAGCAGTACGTCGCCTTTATCACGGGCGATGCTATGATGGAGCCGAATATCAGAATTGAAACCAATAAAAAGGGATTTTGCCACCGGCATTTTTTCAAGATGTTCGAGAACGGGCAAAAGCTCCCGAATGCGCTGATTTTGGAGAGCCATTTGCAGGAAATTATCGACAATTTTATGCCGAAAAAGCTCGGCGGAAAGCCCGACAAAAAGGCTCTTGCCGGAATAAGAGAGGAGCTTGACTCCTGTTATGTCTGCGACCGAATCGAAAGCGATATGCGCCATTTTATGAGAACCGTGTTTGTTGAGTGGCACAGGAACGAAGAGTTCCGCAAAATGTACAACTCTCAGCCCTTTATCTGCCTCAAGCACTATCTGTTTGTAACTGAGGCGGCTATGCGCAAGGACGGCGTACCGTCAAAGTATCTTTCCGATTTCTGCGCCGAAACAGCGGCGCTGACAAAAAATTACCTTGTGTCGCTCAAGGGCGATATAACGCATTTTTGCTCAATGTTTGACTACCGCAGTCAGGGAAAGGAATGGGGAAGCTCAAAGGATGCCGTTGAAAGAAGTATAGAATTTCTGACCGGTGAAAAACCCCGGCAGGTCAAAAACTGCTGAAAATAATGTATACAAAATCTGAAAATTGTATCGAATTACAAAGTTGATTTTTTCTTAAATTTTCCTGTTAAAAAGCTCTTGACAAGAGGTAATAAAAATGATATTTTTATTATGTTATATGACTGACGGAAGAGTGGAATTAACCACGTGAAGTATAACGATACAGTGCCGACCGTCTGGGCGAAAGCTCGGACTATGTCGGCTTTTTTATTTTCTAAATTTTTCCGATACGGAGGTATTTTTATGAGAGATGAATGGAGAAGCTTCAAAAACGGACGTTGGGAAAACGAAATTGACGTAAGAGATTTTATTCAGAAAAACTACACACCGTATTTTGGCGGCGGAGAATTTCTTGAGGGACCCACACAGGATACGCTTGATTTGTGGGACGAGGTGTCCGAGCTTTCAAAGCAGGAGCTTGAGGCAGGCGGCGTGCTGGATATGGATACAAGGGTGATTTCAACAATCACCTCTCACGGCGCGGCTTATATTGACAAAAACAAGGAAAAAATCGTGGGCTTGCAGACGGACAAGCCGTTTAAAAGAGCTTTGCAGCCCTACGGCGGCATAAGAATGGCTTCCAAAGCGTGCAGAGATAACGGCTATAAGGTTGACTCCGAGATTGAGGAGTTCTTTACCGCGCACAGAAAAACCCACAATGCAGGCGTATTTGACGCTTATACGCCCGAGATGAGAAGGTGCCGCTCAAACCATATTATTACGGGACTTCCCGATGCCTACGGAAGAGGCAGAATTATCGGCGACTACCGCCGCGCCGCACTTTACGGCGTTGACCGCCTTATTGAGGACAAGCAGCGCCAAAAGGATTCCACAAGAGTAATTATGTATTCAGATGTAATCCGTGAGCGTGAGGAGCTTTCGGAGCAGATTCGTGCCCTGCAAATGTTCAAGGAGCTTGCAAATATTTACGGCTGCGATATTTCAAAGCCTGCATCAAGCTTCAGGGAGGCTGTTCAGGCGCTGTATTTTGCCTATCTTGCGGCTGTAAAGGAGCAGAACGGCGCAGCGATGAGCTTGGGCAGAACTTCAACATTTCTTGATATTTACGCCTATCGTGACCTTGCGGAGGGAACGATTACGGAAAAAGAGGTTCAGGAAATTGTCGACCAATTTATTATGAAACTCAGAATGGTGCGCTTTGCACGCACGCCCGAATACAACAGCATTTTTGCAGGCGATCCGACCTGGGTTACCGAAGCGTTAGGCGGACGTTTCAAC
>JAJQDK010000022.1:0-2037 GCA_021202245.1 Clostridiales bacterium | reverse complement strand
AGTTGCGATCTGGGTCTACGTATCTATCGGCGGAATTGTCACGGACGTACGTCCGCTTGTTACCAAAATGTCATTCCGCTATCTCAACACGCTTAACAACATCGGGGCGGCTCCCGAGCCGAACCTTACGGTTCTATGGTCTGTTCAGCTTCCGGAAAAGTTCAAGTCCTTCTGTGCGGATATTTCCATAAAATATCACGCCGTTCAGTATGAAAACGATGACCTTATGCGCCCGCTCCACGGAGATGACTACGGCATTGCCTGCTGTGTATCCTCAATGAAAATCGGCAAGGAGATGCAGTTCTTCGGCGCTCGCGCAAACCTTGCAAAATGCCTTCTTTATGCAATTAACGGCGGAGTTGACGAGGTTACGGGAGTTCAGGTCGGACCCAAATACCGTGCTGTTGAGGGCGATTACCTCGATTATGACGATGTTATGGAAAAGTACAAGGCTATGATGAAATGGTTGGCGCAGGTTTATGTAAATGCGCTCAACATCATTCATTTTATGCACGACAAATATTGCTATGAGCGCTTGCAGATGGCTCTGCACGACAAAAATGTTACTAGTTGTTTCGCTACGGGTATGTCAGGATTTTCGGTTGTTGCGGACTCGCTCTCCGCAATAAAATATGCAAAGGTTAAGGTTGTAAGAAACGACAAGGGTATAGTTATCGATTATATCACAGAGGGTGATTTCCCGAAATACGGCAATGACGACGACAGAGTTGACGACATTGCAAAGGAGGTTTTGCACCTGTTTATCGGCTATCTTCGTGAGAACCACACCTACAGGGGCGGTATTCCCACAACCTCTATTCTTACGATTACCTCTAACGTAAGCTACGGCAAAAACACAGGCTCAACACCCGACGGAAGAAAATTCGGCGAGCCCTTTGCCCCCGGAGCAAATCCGATGCACGGCAGAGATGAAAACGGCGCAATCGCTTCCCTGGCGTCGGTGGCAAAAATTCCGTTTATGGATTCACAGGACGGCATTTCAAACACATTTACCATTGTTCCCTCTGCTCTCGGCAAAACCGATGAGCAGCGCAACCATAACCTTATCGCCTTGCTCGACGGCTATATTCTCAAGGGCGGCTATCACCTTAACGTCAACGTGTTTGACAAGGAGCTTTTGCTTGACGCTCAAAAGCACCCGGAGCTTTATCCTCAGCTCACAATCAGAGTTTCGGGCTACGCCGTAAACTTTATCAAGCTTACAAAGGAACAGCAGGATGAGGTAATAGCAAGAACCTTCCATTCCGCAATTTAACAGAAGCTGTATCATCACAAACAAAGGGGGCGGAAAAATGCTCGGCAATATTCATTCTTTTGAGTCGTTCGGAACGGTTGACGGGCCCGGTGTGCGCTTTGTGGTGTTTTTTCAGGGATGCCCTATGCGGTGCCTGTATTGCCATAATCCCGACACTTGGGACATAAAGGCAGGCAGACGACAATATTCGGCGCAGGAGATAATTGAAAAAATCACACGCAACGCTCCCTTTTATACCACCGGCGGAATAACGGCTACGGGCGGAGAGCCTATGCTTCAGCTTGATTTTCTCATCGAGCTGTTCACGCTTGCAAAGCGCAGCGGCATTAACACCTGCCTTGACACCTCGGGAGTTGTGTTTGACCCGCACAATGCCGAGCGCACCGAAAGGATTGATTCGCTTATGCGGGTGACGGACCTCGTTATGCTTGACATAAAGCATATTGACGATGAAGAGCATAAAAAGCTGACGTCACATTCAAACAAAAACATTTTGGAGTTTGCAAAGTGGTTGAATGAAAAAAACGTCCGGATGAGAATCCGCCATGTTATTGTTCCCAGAATAACCGACAGGCGCAGCGAGCTGCTGGCGCTCGGCAAATTTTTAAAGCCGTTCGGCAATATCGAAAAAATTGAAACCCTGCCGTATCACACTCTCGGCAAGGCAAAATACGAAGGGCTGGGAATTGATTATCCCCTCGGCAGCGCTCCTCAGCTCAGCGAGGATGCCGCAACGGCGGCGCTTGCGGGGGGGGAAGAGG
>JAJQDK010000129.1 GCA_021202245.1 Clostridiales bacterium | reverse complement strand
GTGATGAGCCGGGTCTTTTTCCTTGCTGAGGTCTGCGCTGAGAAGCAGTGCCGTTCGGTCTGCGATTCTGCGGTGTTCTGCGCTCGTTTTTGCTGTGGACCTTTACAAGTCCGCCATCCTGCATCTCGCGTCTTTGCTGTCTTTCACGTTCGGCGCGCAGTCTTGCACGCTCTCTGCGCTGTCTTTCACGCTCACGGCGTTCCTCTTTCTGCTTTCTGCGCTTCTTTGCGGCTTTTCTGCGCTTCATCATTCTGTGCAGATTTTGGCAGAAATATCCGAAATGAACGGCAAAGGATTTTATTCCGTTACCTATTTTCCCTAAGGTTTCGCCTATCGGGGCGCCCTCGTCAACATCCTCTCTCTCCACCTGAGAAACACGCTTTTCAACCTCGTTTATAACGTCATAGTCCTCGGCATCCTCAATTTCCTTGTTGCTTATCACTCCAACCGTTCTTTTAGGCGCCTCTTCAAAGAAATCGTCGCTGTCGTTAAATTTAGTTTTCTTGGCCTCCTGCCTTACAAGCTCCTCGTCATTGTTGAACTCATCGGAGTCCTCCTTAACAGCCTTTCCGAATATATTATCCGCATAATCGCTCTTTTCTTCAATTTCCTCTTCCTCGGGACTTTCAAGGCTTTCGTCGTCCGAATCAATATCCGACAGATTCTCGATTCTATGAGTGTCCTCCGTCCGGCTTGGTTCCTCAGCTTCGGTCTTGCCGCTCTCACGCTGATAGATTTTAACGCTTATTCCCTCGTCCTCGCTTGCTCCGCTTATATCCTCCAGAACGGCGTTTACCTCTTCCTCGGTGTATTTTGGCTTTGAAGGCTGTATTTCGGGAATATCGGAGTATGCCGATTCATCCTCGTAGCCCTGCAAGCGGGTTGAAATGTCAGCATCCGGCTCCGCCGCCGTATCCTCATACGAAATATCGAGGTCGAGCTTATCGGAGCTGTTGTCATCCAGATTATATTTGTCGGCAAGCTCCTTTAAAATCTCGTTATTTTTGCTGACCTTACTGCGCTTTTTTGAGCGCTTGGCAAATATGATAATCAGTACAAGCACAATCAACGCAACGGCGCAGGCGCAGATTATTATGTATATCGTGAGCGGACTTACTGCGCTTTCCTTCAGAAAGCTTACGGACGAAACAATCTCCTTGAATGTTTCGTAGTCTTCAGCGGTGACGTCGCCCTCGTTGCGCTGCAGCGTAATGTTTACACTCATACCGTCATAAACGGTGTTGGATTGGTAGGCGCCTATCAGCCTGCCGTCGTTGGTTACGTTGACGTCAAAGTAAAGCCATACAAGCTTTCCCGTTTCATCGGGGGTGCAGGCAATATATTCGTTTTGATTGAGAAAATTATTTTTAACCTCTGTCAGCTCTCCGTCCTCAAGGAGATTATAGTTCTTAATTCCGCTGCTCTCGGTTGTCTTGGTCATAGTGACCGTAACGGTCAGCGCAGATGAATTATCCATACCCTGAAGATAAATATCACTGCTTTTAAAGTTTTCCATAGTGGTATCGTAATTAAGCCCGAAAACGGAAAAATATTTGTCCGTATCCTTGCTTGACCTTGTAACGGCGGTCATATCATCGGGCAAAGTAATTATCATATCGTCAAGCTCTGAAATTTGATATCTGTTAGTGGCTGCGCTGCAAACCAAGGTGCCTGCCGCTGCAATCACTGCGCACATCATCACGGCGCAGAGTTTTTTTAACCCGTTTATTATCATTTATTTTAATCCCCCGATGCCCTGTTTTGCAGGTTAATAATACCTAAGCCGCAAAAATCCCTCGCCTATAAAGGTGGCGGAGTCCTTTTCATAATTTCGGCAGAGTAAATAATCTCTGCCGAAACCCTGAGGAGCGTTCGCCCCTGCGGCGGACATATGTTTTTATTATACATAATATCGGTAAAAATTACAAGAGAATCAACGCTAAAAAATCACTTATCACCACTTTTTTCATTTTTTATCCTGTGTTCCACGTTTTTTTAATTTTTTCCTTCACATTTAACACAACAACAAAAGCGGCCATACCCTAAAGTATGACCGCCGCAAAACGTTTACTTCTTCATCTTATTGATACACGGTTTTAAGCTGCATATATAGATGCCGATGTCGTACATATTTTCTACAATTTCAAATTCAATCTGTTCATCGTCTTCTGCATAATGGTCATTAAAATACTTGACAGTCATCTCAAAATTTTCTTCATTCAAAATATAATATGCATTGCCGCTCTACAACGCATAGATAATAATTCCTATAATAATCACAGACAAGCCTACGGCTTTTTTCTTAGTGACTTTTCCTTTAAAACAAACGGCTTAAAACTGCAACAAAAATGCTGTGAACACATAAACTTAGTTCAAGATGTTGCCAACCTACATAGGCAGGTAGCATATGCACTTTTTAGATAATGAAAACAATTATTCCGAAAACAATTATTACATTTCCGATAATTTTCTTGAAATTAATTTTTTCATGCATAATTAAACTGCTTAAAATCATTGTAAATACATATGTTGATGCCGCGAGTGCATGTGCTATTTTTAACTCGACAAACTTCATAATATAAGTATTTGCTATCAATACTAAAAACAATATTATATATGATGAAATAACATACGGATTGAGATATTCTCTTATTTTTGAAGAATATTTTTTTCTGTTGCTAATGTTAAGTAATATTTGTGACACAGAAGAGAAAAAAGCAGTCACAAGTATCAAAAGTGCCCATTTACTCATTTTTCGTCACCAACACTACACCAAGCATAATCAGCACGGCACCGATTATATTGTTTACCGTAATTCCTTCATTAAATAATAATTCAGAAAACAGTAAAACCCATATTGTAGTCACTGATTTATTTGAATAAGCAACAGACGGGTTAAATCCTTTTATTGCCTGCTGCCATAAAATCGCATATATACCTAAAATTATAATGATTACAGCATAGCATAAAAGATATTTTACCGACAAAAATTCAAACTGTGAAGCGACTTTTGTCAGAATTGATGAACCTGTATAAAATAAAATGCAAAAGTGTAAAAAATATATTTTTGAATTTTAGTAAATGTTTGTTCTTTCATAATTATCAGTTCTCATACTTTTCATAAATTATATTTGGATTGATTTTTTCTTCTTTAATGTTTTTAGCAACATATTTTTATCTTTTATATAACAATTTTAAATAAATATTCAACTCTCTTAATCAGACTATTCAAAAATATTGATTGCTCGGGAGAATTGCTATTTTCATCATACTTTAAACCTTCCGTCGTAACATAATCACTGTTTGTTAATACATTTTTGACATTGTCAAATAATCCTTTATAACTAATCTTATTCCATTTTGAATCGACACCGCAACCAAAAATAACAGGTTGATCGCAAAACAGCAAATCGCCTAAAAAACTTATTGTTCCCATGTTTCGTTGATTTTCTCCTTTATAACTTTAGCCGGATTGCCGGCAACAACAGTATATGGCTCAACATTTTTTGTCACTACAGCCGCAGCTCCTATTATTGCGCCTTCTCCGATAACACTTACGGATGGCAATATCACCGCATTCGCTCCAATCCAAGCACCGTCTTGAATTTCCAATTTTGTAGGAACGATTGTTTCTTTACCGTTAGTAACTCTGTTTTTAAGAAGTAAATGTTTATGAGTATGTATTTGAGAATATTCTGATAACCAAACATTACTGCCTATGATAACTTCACCACTATAATCAATCATCAAATGTTTTGCAAGAAGTACATTCTCTCCTATTTTAACTTTTCCGTCAGCCATTTTGTGTGATCTTGTCAGCCTGACACCGTTGCCTATAGTTGGATTTTTTCCTATACTAAAAAGCAACCTGTAAATTAATACTCTCAGCTGATATAAAACAGGAAAATCACAAATTTCGTTGCCTGCAAATATTTGTGCTAATTTCCTTATAGCTTCTACTATAGCATATTTCATAGTCAGAATATTACTCCACTTCAATCTTTATATTGCTCATAGCATTATCTAATGTCTGTGTTGCCTCTTCAAGATTTTTACCTTTTGTTATTATATGACCTATTCTATCCGGACCGACGCTGAATCTTCTGATGTCATCGCCGACACAATAATCAAATTGAACATCTATAACATTTACGTCATTACCTGTATAATTTTGACTTATTATTTTACCGCTCTTTTCGCTCATAATTAAATGGCTTGCATTTGGATTTTTTTGGTCGGAAACAAAATTCTCATTTGCACCTAACGCAACATTAATTATTTTTTCATAATAATCATAGCCGTAATATATTGAAACAAGCTCTGCAAGGCAGGTAGCTCCGCAGCGTCCGCCGACTTCCAACACATATACCTTTCCGTTTGAAAGAATAAAATCAGCATTTATGGCGCAATTATCAAGCTCCATAGCTTCTGCTGCTCTTTGAAGTTGAACTTCGGTATCTTTTATCGCTTCCTCTGATAAATCATACGGTGCAAAATGACCGACCGGAACACCTGTATTTTCTGTATAAACATAATCTCCGTGCGGCAATATAAATTGTATTTTCCCGTTTTGTATAAAGGATTGCGCTCCGAATTCAACACCTTCAATAAATTCTTCTATAATAAAGTAATCTAATTTCGTGGCTTGCTTAACTATTTTTACTGCAGCGTCAATGTTGTTTTTATCAGGAACCTTCACAATGCCGCGGCTTCCCGAGGTATCAACCGCCTTAAAAATCAAAGGATAATTCAGTTCTGTTACAAGCTTCTTTACCTCCCGGGTATCAAAACCCGATTGGCGGAATCGAGCTGTAGTTACTCCGTATTTTTCATACGCAAGCTTCATTTTATATTTATTCGTCGCAATTTGTGCCGCTTTCATTGATATTCCGCTCAGACCGAGTTTATCGCAAACATAACCGACCGTAATTATAGCCACATCAGTACCCGTTGTAACAATTCCGTTTACATTTTCTTTTTTAGCGATTTGTAATACAGTTTCATAGTCAACAGTATTTTCATAATACACTTTGTCCGCAAATTTAAAGCCCGGATAATTGCCGGGAATGCTGACAACTATTGTACGTATTCCCATTTCTTCTGCCTTTTTTATAAGAGGAACCTGATAAACTCCGGCGCCCAAAATCATAATAGTTTTCATAAATTACACCTCGTTTTCAACATCAATCACTTCTCGTATAACGTACTGAGGAGAATTATTCAGACTTATATAAATTCTGCCTATGTATTCGCCTATAAGTCCGAGCATTACCATTATCATTCCGCCGATGAACAATATTACAGCCATAGTTGAGCTGTAGCCCATCACAACCACAGGATTAACTATCCTTTTTATTATTATTACAACCCCCCACACAAAGCCGATTAAAGCACATAAAACGCCTGCCAGGGTTGCCGCTCTCAAGGGCTTGACGGAGAAAGCCATAAAGCCGTTTATCCACAGCGAAAGAGATTTTTTAAAGGAAAAATGTCCTTCTCCTGCCACACGCTCTCTTTCTTCCATGGGCACCGTGACTATATTTTTTGTGGTGCGCAATACCAGCCCCTCTAAATACGGATACGGATTGTCATATTTGATTATCTCATCAACAACAAATCTTTTCATCGCTTTAAAATTAGTGAATTTTAATTCCTTGGGTTTATTTATCAGGAAGCGAGACATAAGGGCGTTGATGTGACTGCCGAAGTTTTTGAATTTTGACTGCTTCTTTACCCTGTATTTTGCCATAGTATAGTCTGCTTTGCCGTCAAAGATTGGCTGTAACAAATCCCACAGCCTGTCAGTTGGGCATTGTCCGTCGTCGTCAAGGCAAACCACATAATCTCCGGTAACCCTTGAAAATCCTGCCATTACAGCCGAATGCTTTCCGAAATTTCTTGCCAAATCAATAATTTTAACTCTTTTATTCTTTGCGCTTATTTCTCTTAACACTCTGAAAACGTCATCCGGAGAAGCGTCGTTAACCGCAATTATTTCATAATCATGCTCAGCTCTCTGAGCCATAACATCCCCGATTTCGGCTATAACAAATTCTATAGTTTTTTCCGAACCGTAGCAAGGAATGACAAATGAAATTTTCTTTTTTTCCAATCTAAACACCTACAAGCTTATTCATCAGTTTATCATATCTGAGCAAATGCTTCAGCCACTCCAAAAGCCTTGCAACAGCATAACACACAATTGCCAAAACAATAAAAATCAGAACAGAATATTTAAAGCTGTATATAAAACTCTTAAAATAATAAGAATAAATAAACGTATGGAACATAAAAATTTGACCGCTGTATTTTCCGAGCTCCTCCAAAATTCTGTTGAGTATCGAAATTCTCGACAAAACGCCGAAAGAGAACATAATAATTGCACAGGCAAAAACGCCGTCGGATTCTATGCTGTTGTTAAACAATGCGATTCTTATATAAGCGGTTACAAGGATAGCCAATACTCCGAAAATAATTTTGTTGGGCAAACATTTTAATTTGCTGTCAAGCCGCTCAAATCCGCTTATCTGTGCGAGATACATCCCGAGTACAAACGGAAAAATCCACAATCTAAGCTGTCTGAACGAAGGAAGGAACTCAAAAATTACGGCACAAAATGAAATAAGCAGCAACAGCTCTCCGGAATATTTTTGTATTTTTACAAGCAACGGAAAAATTAAATAATACACGATGATTATACTCATAAACCACCAAGTTGCATTTACGGTGGGAGTACCGAAGAGATTGGCTAATCCGAGAAAATCAGACAAAAAATACAAAGGATTCAAGCCGTAAAACGCATAAAACGGTCTGCCTAAAAACAAACCCATAAAAACAAATATTATGTAAATAAACCAATAACCGAACATCAATTTCAGCAGATGATTCTTAACAAAAAGTATTTGTTTTTTTGCCGGAAGCTTTCCGTTCCTCATATTCTTTTTTTCAAAGGAACACCAGCTTTTATAAAGTCCGTAGCCGCTGAGTACAAGGAATATTGCTACACACACCTTGCAAAAATCTGCCAAAAAACTTTCAAGCGGTACCCCCCCGCAAGTGGGAACAGCGTAGTAAATAATGGCCATCGCTCGCTATCGTTATAGAACAAATGGTGCCACAGCATCAAAAGTATTGCAATGCCCTTAGCAATATTTGTTTGCCTTTTGTCAAACGTCATTTTTATCGCCCCTCATAAAAGTCATAAATGCAATTTACAACCTTCTCCAAATCGCTTTGCTTTAAATCATAATACATCGGCAGCCGCATAATCCGTTCACTTTCTTTGGCGGTATACTTATCCTCGCCGTGAAACACACCGAATTGCTTGCCGGCAGGCGAAGAGTGAAGCGGGATATAGTGGAACACAGCGCCTATATTACGTCCCTTTAAATAAGAAATCAGCTCGGTGCGCTCTTTTATGTCCTTTGCCTTTATATAAAACATATGTGCATTATGAACGCAGCCTTCGGGAATAAAGGGAAGCACAATTAAGCCCTTATCCGCCAACGGACAGAGCAATTCATAATACTTATTCCACGATTTCAATCTGTTTTCGTTAATTATTGAAGGGTCTTTAAGCTGAGCATAAAGGTATGCACAATTAAGCTCACTCTGGAGGTATGACGATCCGATATCAACCCAGGTGTATTTATCCACCTGACCTCTGAAGAATTTTGTTCTGTTTGTACCTTTTTCTCTGATAATTTCGGCACGCTCTACTTCCTCCGCAGAATTGACAAGAACAGCTCCGCCCTCGCCCATACTGTAGTTTTTGGTTTCGTGGAAGCTGTAGCAGCCGAAATCACCTATTGAGCCGAGTGCTCTGCCCTTGTAAAAGCTCATAACGCCTTGAGCGGCATCCTCTACTACTGCAAGATTATGCCTTTTGGCAATATCGCAGATAGTGTCCATTTCGCAGGCAACTCCGCCGTAATGAACCGGCACTATGGCTCTGGTCTTCTCGGTTATCGCATCCTCAATCAGCTTTTCGTCAATATTCATTGTATCGGGGCGAATGTCCGTAAAAACAATCCGTGCGCCTCTCAATACAAAGGCATTTGCGGTAGACACAAAGGTATATGACGGCATAATAACCTCATCGCCCGGCTTAATATTGGCGAGCAACGCAGCCATTTCAAGCGCAGAGGTTCCGCTTGTTGTTATTAAGGCCTTTTTTGCTCCCGTGATTTCTTCAAGCTTTTCGTTGCATTTTTTAGTAAAGTCTCCGTCGCCGCAGATTTTTCTGCTGTCAATCGCAAGCTTTATGTATTTATCCTCTTCGCCTATATACGGCGGAACATTAAACGGTATCTGCCCTGTCTGTCTGTCTGTCTGTCTGTCTGTCTG
>JAJQDK010000148.1 GCA_021202245.1 Clostridiales bacterium | reverse complement strand
GGGAGGCACGGGCTGCGGTGGGAAATTATACCTCCGCACACAGTGATGTGCGGAGTGACTGTGGCGGTCACTGACCGCCGCTACGGACGGATTGTAAATTTGTCCTTTTGTTGCTATGAAAGCTGAGATATAAATTTGTACCGTTTTCGCAGAAAACAGGAGCTTCAGCTCCGTGAACATATTAAAAATATTTAAAATGTATGGAGAAGAAAATGGAATTTCTTTCGGATGTCTTAAAGCGCAGCGAGGCTTTTGGGTCGCTTGCAGGCTCTGCCGGACCGGGCAAAACCGTGTGCGCTTCGGGATTATCAACCGTTAATAAAGCCAATGTAATCTATGCGCTGTGCCGCACAAGGGGCACCGGCGCTCTTTGTGTTGCCCGGGATGAAAAGGAGGCGCAAACCCTCTGTAACGACTTGTCCTGTATGGGTATGAGGGCATATGTTTATCCCGTCCGTGATTATAATTTTCTCGACATTCAGAGCAAATCGCACGAGTATGAGCACGCAAGGCTAAAGGTGCTTTTAAAGCTTATCGAGGGCGAGTGCGACGTTGTCATATCCTGCATTGACGCCGCAAGTCAGCTCACAGTTCCGCAAAATGTGCTTGAAGCCTCCGCCGTGGCGCTTGAGGAGGGAAAGGAGCTTGAGCTTGATAAGGCGGTTCGGGCGCTTACTCTGCTCGGCTACGAAAGATTTGATGCGGTTGACGGCAGCGGTCAGTTTTCGCTCAAGGGCGGTATTCTCGAATTTTTTATGCCCGAATCCGAATATCCGATAAGAGCGGAGTTTTGGGGCGATGAGATAAGCGATTTAAGCTATTTTGACATTGAAAGTCAGCGCAGATTTAAAAAAGCGGGCAAAATAAAGCTGTCGCCCTCAACCGAAATTATAATAGAAGATAAAGAAGCACTTGCGGATAAAATCGTTCACAAGGCTGACCTACTGCGTGCCAAAAACAGTGAAAAAGTCAAGGAAAACCTCTACAGAGAGGCGGAGCTGCTGAGAAGCGGAGCAAGCCTTGCAAATGCTGATAAATTTATAGGGCTGATTTATGATAAACCCGAATCTTTGTTTGATTATATCGGTGATGAGTCGCTGATTTTTACTTCCGAGCTTGCAAATATCCGTGACCGTGGTAAGGCTATGGACTTTCAAAGCTCCGAAGCGCTCAGACAGGGCTTTGAGGACGGAACGCTCTGCCGTGGGTTTGACCGCTTTGCGCTCACCTTTAATGAGTGCCTCAATATTTTGCAGTCGCACGGTACGGTTGCGCTCGAGAGCTTTGTTCACGGCAGTTTGCCGCTCAAGCCTGACAATATAGTGAGCTTTTCCGCAAAGCAGATGTCTGCGTGGAACGGCTCGTATAAGCAGCTCAAAGAGGACTTAACCGCTGCGTTTACCCCCGACAGCTGCGGAGTAATTCTTGCGGGAACAGAAAAGTCGGCTCAAAAGCTCTGCGATAATCTTTGCGGCGACAACATTCACGCCCGATACCTTAAAAGGCTTGACAAAATCCAAAAGGGCGCTCTCTATGTTATGCCGGGAGCGCTGAGCGCAAGCTTTGAATATCCGGGCGAAAAATTCTTTTTGATTACCTACGGGCAGACCGCTTATACCGTTGCTGACAGAAAAAAACGCAAGCCGAAGGACGGTCGTGAAATCTACAGCCTGTCCGAGCTTTCCGTCGGCGACTATGTTGTGCATAACGTACACGGAATAGGCATATTCGGCGGCGTAAGAAAGATTGACACCCACGGAATTACCAAGGATTATATAAAAATTGATTACGCAAAGGGCGACGTGCTGTATGTTCCGGTAACTCAGCTCGATATGGTTGCAAAATATATCGGTCCCCGTGAAAACTCACACGTGCATCTTAACAGGCTCGGCTCTCAGGAGTGGCAGAAGGCAAAGGCGCGTGTAAAAACCTCGGTGAAGGATATCGCAAAGGAGCTTACGGCGCTGTATGCGGCGAGAATGAAAGCAAAGGGCTATGCCTTTTCCGCCGACACCGAATGGCAAAGGGACTTTGAGGCGGGCTTTGAGTATGAGGAAACTCCCGATCAGCTTAGATGCTGCGAGGAAATTAAGCGCGATATGCAGCGCAGCGTGCCTATGGACAGATTGCTCTGCGGCGACGTCGGCTTCGGAAAAACCGAGGTGGCTCTGCGCGCGGCGTTTAAGTGCGTGACGGATTCAAAGCAGTGCGCCCTGCTGTGCCCGACAACAATTCTTGCGTGGCAGCATTATCAGACCGTGACAAAGCGCTTTGAGGGCTATCCGATTAGAGTTGAGCTGCTTTCACGCTTTCGCACCGCAAAGGAGCAAAAGGAGATTTTAAAAAAGCTGAAGCACGGCAAGATTGATATGATAATCGGAACTCACCGTCTGGTGCAGAAGGACGTTGAGTTTTACGACCTCGGGCTTGCTGTAATTGACGAGGAGCAGCGCTTCGGCGTGGCTCAAAAGGAGAGGTTCAAGGAGCTTTGCAAAAATGTCGACGTCCTAACCCTGTCGGCAACGCCTATTCCGAGAACTCTCAATATGGCGATGAGCGGTATGCGTGATATGAGCGTAATTGAGGAAGCGCCGCAAAATCGTCAGCCCGTGCAGACCTATGTGCTTGAACACGACGCCGCCGTAATTTATGAGGCAATACGCCGTGAGCTTAGGCGAGGCGGTCAGGTGTTTTATTTGCATAATGATGTGGAGTCAATAGAATCCGCCGCAAATAAAATTCTCAGCGCCGTACCCGAAGCAAAAATTGCGGTGGGCCACGGAAAGATGAAAGAAAACGAGCTGAGCGAGGTTTGGAGGAAAATGCTTGAGCAGGAGGTTGACGTCCTTGTCTGCACCACCATAATCGAAACGGGAGTGGATTTGCCCAACGCCAACACACTCATAATTGAAAATGCTGACCGTATGGGGCTTTCTCAGCTCCATCAGCTCAGGGGCAGGGTGGGCAGAAGCGCGCGCCGTGCCTATGCCTACTTTACCTTTCACCGCAATAAGGTGCTGACTGAAATCCAGCAGAAAAGATTGGAGGCAGTCCGTGAATTCACCGAATTCGGCAGTGGCTTCAAGATTGCTATGCGTGACCTTGAGCTGAGGGGAGCGGGCAATATTATGGGTGCGCAGCAGCACGGCCATATGGAGTCGGTGGGCTATGATATGTACCTGAAGCTTCTCGATGAAGCTGTCAGTGAGGAAAAGGGAGAGAAAAAGGCGTCTGCCGACCTTGACTGTCTTATTGATATTTCTGTTGACGCCCATATTCCCGAGGAATATATCGAAAGCCTTACTCTGCGCCTTGATGTGTACAGAAGAATTGCGGGCATACGCAGCAAGGAGGACAGCGCGGACGTAAAGGACGAGCTGCGTGACAGGTTCGGAGAAATACCGCCCTCGGTGTCGGGACTTATTGACATTGCCCTTATACGCAACAGGGCAAGCGCAATGGGAATTTATGAAATCAGGCAGAATGAAAACAACCTTTTGCTTTATGTAAAGGAGATAAAATCTCCGGCTACGGCGGATTTGCTGATTGCTCAAAACGGCAAGGCTATGCTGTGCGCAGGTACCAAGCCGTATGTGTCAATTAAGTGTAAAAACGGAAAATCCTCCCTTGAAACCCTCAAAAACACGTTCGGAATTTAGATTTTTTGCGATATTTTACGATTAAATTTAAATAAAATATAGACAATGCGAAAAAATTTGTGTATAATCTTAGAGCACGCACTCTGCGAAAGTGTTTAAGAGTGTAAATAGTAATTTACAATTTTTTAATAAGGACGGTAAAAACTATGAAACCCTATATGAAAGTCAGCTCCGTTGTATTGGCTGTAATGATGATTTTCGCAACGATTATGATTACGGGCTGTACGCCGATAAGCCTTAACAAGGAGTGGGCATACAAAACAGATTCTCAGACGCTTGACATCGGTGTTTATATTTATTCTCTCGATGTCGCTTATCAGCAGGCACAGTCATATGCGGAGGAGCTTGACGATTATGATGAAACAACCTCCGACTGGCTCGACCTTGAAATCACCGACGACGACGGCAACACCGAGGTAGCAAGAACCTGGATTAAAAACGAGGCTAAGAAAATGTGCCTTAGCTATCTTGTTCTTGACGAGCAGCTTGAAAAATACGGCGCAACCCTTGACGAGGATACCCTTGCTTCGGCGGACGAGCAGGCAGAAACCTATTGGAATGTGGGTCAGTATGCCGATTACGGCTATATTATGCCCATGAGCGACGACTTAGAGCCCTACGGAATTTCTCTTGACAGCTTTGCTTACTGCACAACCGAGTACAGCACAAAGTACGAGGCGCTGTTCAAGGCTCTGTACGAGGAGGGCGGCGATAAGGAAGTAACCGACAGCGAGCTTACCGATTACTTCACCGAAAACTATGCCGACTACAGCTACTTCTCGATTGACCTCTATGAATCAACCACCGATGAGTCGGGCGATTCCTCTACCGTTGCTCTTTCGGATGAAGAGATTGATGCGCTCACAAACGAGCTTGACGGATATGCAGAGGAGCTTAACAGCGGCACATCCTATGATGATATGATTGCCGAGTATATGGAGGCAAACGAGCTTGAATCCGACCCGTCAACCTCAAATGTTGAGGTGCTTGAGGACAGCTCAATAGGCGATGAGCTTGTTGAGGCTCTCGGAGAGCTCGGAAGCAACGAGGCAACCACAGTGAAGGTGGGCGACGATGATTCCGCAGTTTATTATCTCATTTACAAGAGAGATATTAACGACGATATAGACGACTATATCAATGATGAAACCTCTCGTGAAAACGTGCTTGCTTCTATGAAGTCCGATGAATTTGCGGATTATATAGATGAGCTTGTAGAAAGCTTTGAATGTGAGGAAAATACCTCCGTTATCGACAAATACAAGCCCGAGATGTTCTTTGTGGCAACCGAAACAACCGCAGCGGATGACGACGATACAAGCTCGGAGTCCTAAGCCTTTGCCGAAACCCGAAAAACAGGATAAACAATTCTTGATTTGCCAATGCTAATTAAGAGCCGAAGGAGGCAATGTTTGTATGAAAAAAGGAATAGGAACAGCGGCAATTTTGCTGTCTATAGTATTTTGCTTTTCTGTCTGCATATTAACTGCCTTTGCGGTGGATGCCGATATGGACGGATATGACGACGATACGGGCAAGCTTATTGCCACCGAAGCGCCTGCCGAGGTTGTTACCGAGGCTCAATATGTGCCGGAAACCACTGTTGCCGTTGCTACTCAGGCTCAGACCTACGCTCCGGCAACTCAGGCCTATGACGACTCTCAAAGCTCGGACAGCTACAACGATGATGATTATGACTATGATTACGATTATGATTATGATTACGACAGCAGCTCCGATTACAACGATTACAACTACAGATCTCAAAGCTCCGACACCTACAGCTATGATGACAGCGAAAGCTCCTATGTAGGCGGAGGACAGACCTATGTTGCGCCCGTAAGCACGGCGCCGTCCGCTTCTCTCTATGATTCGGATGACAATATTGACGATGATGAGCTTTCGGATAACGACTGGAGCGATATTGCGGCTAATTTGAGTCTTGCCGACGGTTCCGATTCCTCCGATGCCGATGACTTTTCGTTTATTAAGGACAATGACAACGATTCGGACAACGGAGATTGGATGCTGATTGTGGGAGTAATTTGTTTATTGCTCGGTGTTGCCGGAATTGTATACTTCATTATTTCCGCAGTGCTCAGACGCAAAAAGTTTAAGAGCATAGGCGGAGCGCCTAAGACTGCCGCAGCGGTAAGCGGCGCGGGAGCAAGAACGTCATACGATTACAGCGACGGATATAAATCCGGCGGTCAAAAGAGTCTGAAATCAGGCGCAAAGCGTAAAAGCAAATATGATACCGCCGATGTAAGACTCCCGAAAACATCAAGCGGAAGCCGCTACAAAAGTAACGACAGCGGCGGAAAAAGATATAAGTAAAATCAAATAAAACAGTATTTCCCGCCCGACGGACAGTGTGTTCGCAGGCGGGATTTTCTGCGCTTCGGAATACCGAAAAATTAAACGCATATAATGGTATGAGAAGCAGGTGATTTTTTGAAAAGCAGAGGAAACCCCGTTAAGGCGATAAAATATGCCGTGTCTTTTTTGCTTGTATCAACGGCGCTGTTTTGTATTTGCCGACGATTGCCGGAATGCTTTGCTTCGCAGGACCCGGCGGCGCTGGCGGCAGCTCTCACGCTGGCGGACGGCACTTATAAATATGAAGCCGAACAGCAAACCTCGGCAGTCAAGGAAACAACCGCTGCCGTCTCTTCGGACGCCGCAGCGGCAGACGAGCAGGAGGACCTTGAGGAAACGGAAGCCGAAGAACGGGACAAAACAGACTATTACGATTCATATTCGGAGCATGACGGCGAGGAAAAATATGTGATAGAGGAAAAAACCTACGGGGCAGACGGCGTGAAATGCGGAAGCGCTTATGTAAAGAACAAAAACCGGACTTGACATTGATTTTACTTCAATTTCCGAACAGGCGCTGAGCTTTGAGGTTGAAGCGGAGGACAGCTCACCGCAGGTTTTAATTTACCATACGCACACGAGCGAAGCCTACATTGACGAGGACGTGGATTTCTTTTACGACAGCTTTTACTCACGCACGCAGAATAATGATTTTAACGTGACTGCGGTGGGCGACGCCATTGCGCAGGTTCTCAACGAAAAGGGCATAACAACCATACACGACAAAACCGTTCACGATTCCACCTATAACGGCGCTTATGACAGGAGCGTGCAGACGGTTGAAAGCGTTATGGATGAGTATGAGGATATTAAGGTTGTTATTGACATCCACAGAGATGCCATAGGCTCCGATGAAAGAAAAATAAAGCCGGTGTTTGAGTACAACGGAGTAAAGGGAGCGCAGATAATGATTTTGGCAGGCTGTGATTATTATAATGAAATGGGATTTGAAAACTGGAAAAGCAACCTCAATTTTGCTCTGAAAATTCAGAATACCGCCGAAAGCCTTTACCCCGGAATGACCCGACCGCTCGATTTTGACTTTTTTGTATATAACGAATACGTATGTGACGGCTCCCTGTTGATTGAGGTGGGAACAGACGCAAATTCAATAGATGAAGCGGTTTACTCAGGCGCCTTGCTCGGCAATGTTTTGTATGAAGTGCTGAAATAGCTTGGCGCAAGCGCCTTATTTGAAGCCGTACTCAGGTCAAATAGCAAAAACAGCTTGCAATAAGCGTCTGCGTTTGTTATAATTGAAATGAAAATGTCCGCCGGCCGCTGGTAAAGGCAGGACGTTTTACTTTAAACAAAACATTAAGCTTTGCTAAAACGGCGTGAATAAGCAAAAAGCTTTCCGCTAATCACTAAACTGATTACTGATATATCGGCAAGCTGAAATCATTGCCGAACGGGGTATAAAAATGAAGTCAAAAGCAATTATAAAAACAGCGCTCTGCACTGCGCTTGCAATAATTATGTCGCTGCTTTGCGCCTTTTCCGCTTTTGCGGAGGATATTGACGGCGACGGCATAGACGATGAAGCAACGCAGTATGTTGAGGTTGAAACCGAGGCTGAAACCGAGGCCGCACCCGTAACCGAAGCCGAGGCTGAAACCGAGGCTCCAACCGAAGCGCCTACTCAGGCGGCGCAGGAAACCGCCGCCGCTGTGTACGAGGAGGAAACAGAGCCGTATGAAGAGCCTGAAACCGAGGCTCAGGCGGAAACTCAGGCAGCGGCTCAGGCGCAGAATCAATATGCGGAAACCACCGCTGCCGCCGCTTCCCAAGAGGACACAACCTATTTTGAGCTTCCCACGCTTGCAAAAACTGTCAGCACCAAGACCTATTCCACAAGCTATCTTGCAGGCTTTGTGTCCTGGATATGCGTAATTGTCGGCGTGATTGTTATTGCGGTTGTGCTTATCACCACAATGGCAGGCGGCAAAAATAAAAAGAAACAGCGTTAGCTCGGTGCGGATTAGATATGTTATTTGATAAAATAGGAAATGTGAAGCCCAAATCCCGTGCGTTTCTTGCGCCTATGGCGGGAGTGAGCGACAGGGCGTACAGAGAGCTGTGCGCAAAATTCGGCGCAGGCTACTGCGTCAGCGAAATGGTAAGCTCAAAGGCACTGTCCTTTAACAGCAAAAAAAGCGAGGATTTAATGGGAATTTCCGACATCGAACGCCCCTGCGGTATTCAGATTTTCGGAGATGAACCGCTTTGTATAGCTCAGGCTGCCGAGCGTGCAATAAAAAACAATCCCGACATTATTGACATAAATATGGGCTGTCCGGCGCCAAAAATCAGCTCTAACGGAAGCGGAAGCGCCCTGATGAAAAATCCCGGGCTGTGCGGTGAAATTGTACAGGCTGTGGTTAAGTCGTGCGGAGTGCCCGTCACGGTAAAAATCCGCAAGGGCTGGGACGACGACAGCGGAAACGCAGTTGAAATTGCTAAAATCTGAGAGCAGTCGGGCGCGGCGTCGGTTA
>JAJQDK010000102.1 GCA_021202245.1 Clostridiales bacterium | reverse complement strand
CAGTATTACTAGCCGACCGTTGATTACGATATAATCAAAAACGTAAAGCAATCGGTCAAAATTCCTGTTATTCCAAACGGCAATATTGATTCCGCCCCCAAGGCAAAGCAGGTTATGGATATTACCGGCTGCGATTTTGTAATGATTGGCAGGGCAACTCTCGGAAACCCGTGGCTGTTTGCCCAAATAAATTCATATCTCAAAAATCCCGAAGAGCCGCTGTACTTTCCCGCTCTTGAGGAAAAGCTCGACGTTATGCTCGAGCATATAAACGCTATGGTTACATACAAGGGCGAGCATACTGCGCTGCTTCAGGCACGCAAGCTTGTAACAGGCTATTTTAAGGGAATAAGAGGCGCTGCCGAGCTCAGAAACGAAGCCGGCAGAATTTCAACAACGGAAGATTTGTATGCTCTCAGACAAAAGGCTTTGTCAATGGGATGACGTACTTATTTGAAATAATAAAAATCTGATAAGGGGAATTCAAAATGAGTGAAAAAACAAACATTCAATCGCTTGATTATCTCAACAGCTATGACCCTGCTGTGGGTCAAGCAATGACTAAGGAGCTTAAAAGACAGCGCAGAAACCTTGAGCTTATCGCAAGCGAAAATATCGTTTCTCCCGCCGTTATGGCGGCAATGGGCAGTCTGCTTACAAACAAATACGCCGAGGGCTATCCCGGCAAGCGCTATTACGGCGGCTGCGAATGTGTGGACGAGGTTGAGGAAATTGCCCGTCAGCGCGCCTGCGAGCTTTTCGGAGCGGAACATACAAACGTTCAGCCCCACTCGGGCGCTCAGGCAAACACCGCAGTTTATTTTGCAATGCTTGAGCCCGGCGATACCGTAATGGGTATGAATTTAAACGAGGGCGGACACCTTACTCACGGCTCGCCCGTAAACATTTCGGGAAAATACTTCAACTTTGTTTCCTACGGCGTAGATTCCGAAACACACCGCATTGACTACGATAAGGTGCTTGAAACAGCCAAGGAGTGCAAGCCCAAGCTGATTGTAGCCGGAGCTTCCGCATATCCCAGAATTATCGACTTTGCAAAATTCAGAGAAATCGCAGACGAGGTCGGCGCTTACCTTATGGTTGATATGGCGCACATTGCGGGTCTTGTGGCAGCGGGCGTTCATCCCAACCCCGTGCCTTACTGCGAATTTGTTACCACAACAACACACAAAACCCTCAGAGGCCCCAGAGGCGGTCTTATCCTTTGCAGAGAGGAATTTGCAAAGCAGATAGACAAAGCCATTTTCCCCGGCACACAGGGCGGACCCCTTATGCACACAATAGCCGCAAAGGCCGTGTGCTTCGGCGAGGCGTTAAAGCCGGAGTTCAAGGAATACGGCGCTCAGATTGTCGCTAACTGCAAGGCTCTTGCCGACGGACTTTTAAAGAGGGGCTGCAAGCTTGTTTCGGGCGGCACGGACAACCACGTTTTGCTTATGGATTTGCGTGACACCGATGTTACAGGCAAGGAGCTTGAAGCTCGTCTTGACGGCTGCTACATCACCGTAAACAAGAACACCATTCCCGGCGAGCCCCGCTCTCCGTTTGTTACCAGCGGCGTAAGAATCGGCACTGCCGCAGTGACCACAAGAGGACTTAAAGAGGACGATATGGACAAGATTGCCGAGTATATCACCCTTGTGCTCAACGATTATGAGGGCAGCAAGGAAAAGGTAAGAGCCGGCGTCGAGGAAATCTGCAAAAAATATCCCCTTTACGAATAACGCCGCAGACCGCTGCGAACGTGCGATAAATTTGTCGTTTCATCACTATAGAAACCGGCATAAATTCCTAACAAACAACATACCCTGTACGGCGAGAGCATTGCTCTTGCCGTAAACTTTTAAGCTGAGGTGACTACATATGAATATTCCACTTGCGGACAGGCTTCGTCCGCAGTCCCTTGATGATATTGTGGGGCAAAAGCATTTGCTTGCAGAGGACAAGCCGCTGCGAAAAATAATCGAAAGCGGCGAAATCCCCAATCTCATCTTTTACGGCCCGTCGGGAGTGGGCAAAACCACTCTTGCAACGTATATAGCAAACAAAACGAACCGAACGCTCAAAAAGCTCAACGGCACCACCGCCTCCACTGCCGATATAAAGGAAATTGTTTCTCAGCTTGAAACGTTTTAGGGGCTCAACGGAATTTAGCTCTATCTCGATGAAATACAGTATTTTAATAAAAAGCAGCAGCAAACCCTGCTTGAATACATTGAAAACGGCAGCATTACGCTGATTGCCTCTACCACCGAAAATCCCTATTTTTATGTGTACAACGCAATTCTCAGCCGAAGCACGGTGTTTGAGTTCAAGCCCGTAACGCCCCCTGAGGTTGAAAAAGCCGTTCTGCGCGCCGCAGGTTTGCTCGAAAAAGAAAAAAATATTAAAATCGTCATTCCCGAAGAGTGCGTCCGCAGAATTGCCTACGGCTGCGGCGGAGATGTGCGCAAGGCGATGAATGCGCTTGAGCTGTCCGTGATTGCGGCTGACGAATCCGACGGAGTGCGGACGGTAACGATTGAAAGCGTTGAACAGCTCGTACAAAAAAGCGCCTTTCGCTATGACAAGGACGGCGACGAGCATTATGACATTTTGTCCGCTTACCAAAAGAGCATGAGAGGCAGCGACAGTGACGCCGCCCTCCACTACCTTGCAAGACTGCTTGAAGCGGGAGATTTGCCCGGTGCGTGCCGCAGGCTGATGGTTTGTGCGTGCGAGGATGTGGGGCTTGCTTATCCGCAGCTTATCCCCATAGTGAAGTCCTGCGTTGATATTGCTCAGGCTGTCGGACTGCCCGAAGCGAGAATACCGCTTGCCGATGCAGTGGTTGCGGTGTGCAATGCGCCAAAGTCAAATTCCGCCTATAACGGAATTAACCGCGCAATGCAGGACCTCAGGAACGGGAACTCCGGTGCGATTCCTCGTCAGCTTCAAAACAAGCATTATGACGGCGAGGACAACCCCGACAAGGGACAGTTTTATGTCTATCCCCACGACTGCCCCAATCACTATACCCGTCAACAGTATCTGCCCGACCCGATTAAGGACAGAAAATATTACGAGTACGGCGACAATAAAAACGAACAGGCGTTCAAAGCCTACTGGGATAAGGTCAAAGCTCAAAACAACCGATGACAATAATTGTGTTGAGTGTGTGATGGCAATATAATGCTATCATTCTGTGATTTCTTGTATTTGTTAAAAAATAAATAAGTGCATTAAGCATATTATACAAAAATATCAGTTTTTTTTTGGAAGCTAAAAGAATGACAAATTTCTATTAAAGAAAAATTACAACAATTCAAATATGTTAAAATGATGATGTAATTGTGGAGTAGTGTTGATGGCTTCACGCATACACCATTCTAAATGAATTTGGAGGAAAATCATTATGGTAAAAAAACAACACAAGATTATAAGCCTTGTTTTGTGCTTAATTCTTGCATTTTCTGCACTTTGTGCAGGAGCCGTCAGCGCATTTGCGGCGTCGGGTGACACCGTCTATGTGCGACTGAACAACGGCTGGTCAACCGTATATTGCTATATGTGGGCAGACGGCAACGGTGAGAACCAGGTTTGGCCCGGCGTTGCAATGACGTTGGTTGAGGATGATGTTTATTCTTATCAGCTTACCGGAGATTATGATAAGGTAATATTCAACAACGGCAACAACGGCAGCGGACAGACTGCTGACCTTGATTTTGCCGGAAACCGCCAGATTTATGAATTGTCAAGCGGTTCATGTTCGGCTTACAGCGGCGCTTCTTCAACAACCGCCACCACTGCCACCACCGCAACAACGGCAACAACGGCTACAACCGCCACAACAGCTACAACAGCCACCACGGCAGCATCTTCAAGCAGCGACGGCATTACCGTTTATCTGCAAAATGATGCAGGCTGGTCAAGCCCGTATTGCTATATGTGGAATTCATCCAGTGACACAAACAAAAGCTGGCCCGGCGAGGCTATGACCTCTCTCGGCGATGACATTTATATGTACAGCGCTTCAGCTACCTATGCAAGCTGCATTTTCAACGATAACGGCAACACTCAGACTGCCGACTTAACTGCTTATGACGGATATATCTATAACAACAGCACCAATTCCTGGTCTGTTTATGATACAAGCGCACTTCAGATAAGAGCCTTTTCGGCTGACCCGTCAAGCAGCATTTACATCGGCTCCGAGGTTACAATTTCAGCTACAGCTTCAAACAGCAACGGAGCAACAGTAAGCTACAGCTTCTCTGTAACGGATTCAAGCGGCAGCACATCAACAATTTCCGATTACAGCAGCACAAGCTCAGTAACCTGGACTCCTACGGCAGCAGGCACATACACAATAACCCTTAATGTTAAGGATTCCGACGGCAACGAGAACAGCCGCACGCTTTCTCTCACCGTTGAGGACGATTCGCTCCTCACAAAGCCTGTTATCAAGAGCGTAACTCCCTCAAATAACAGCTACATCAAATATAACAGTGATGCAACCGTATATGTAAACGCAGGCGGCGGCAACACGGGCACGGGACTTTTGTTCTACAAGTACATTGTTACCGACCCCAACGGCAACAAGAACACCCCCTACTACACGCTTAACTCAACCTATGAGTTCACAGCTGAATTAGAGGGAACATACACCGTAAACGTATATGTTCAGGGCTCTGATAACACAACCGTGAACAAGACCTATACTTACACCTCCTATGACGGAGATATAACAAACCCGACGTCTGCCACAACCGCTACAACGGCTACAACAGCCACCACGGCAACAGAGGCGACAACGGCTACAACAGCTTCAACAGCTACCACGGCATCCACCGCCACAACGGCTTCAACCGCAACAACAGCTGCTACCGAGGCAACAACGGCAACCACACAGCCGGCAACACAGCTCACTGTCAACGCTACTTCAAACCTCTGCTCGGCAAGCACAAAGACGGTTGACGATACCGACACTGTAACGGTTACATATTACCTCACATCGAGTATGAGCCTTGTTAACGGTCAGTGGACGCTCACCTATGATTCTTCAAAGCTCTCGCCCGTTACTATAGCAAGCGGCAGTGTAATGCCCAATGTTTCGGCTACCGTTTCATCTCCGAGCGACGGCACAATCAAGGGTAACTTCTCAAGCGCTTCAAGTCTGTATGACTTTACAACAGCAACTGAATTTGTTACGGTAACCTTCAATGTTATCGGAGAGGGCACCGCAAACGTAGACCTTGACGTTATAGAGCTTTCCGTAGGCTATGAAACCGACAGCGACCTTGTATATGCAAACGCAGTTGCCGACAGCACTGTTCAGAATATTACGGGCACCTCAGGCTTCTCCGGCTTTACAATGTCCTCTTATTCGGAAATCACAACAGGCTCTGACACAACCTTCCTCAAGGGCGACGCTAACGGCGACGGAATGATTACAGTTGTAGACGCAACCTACATCCAGAAATGCGTAGTAGGCACCACAGGCTACTCAATCACCCTTGAAATAGGCGATATGGATAACAACAACACAATCACTGTAGCCGATGTAACCTATATTCAGAAGATGGTTGTAGGCTCGGCAGGTTAATTTACGACGCCGCAATTTAGAATTGGAGATTATTATGACAAGAATCAAAAAAATATGTGCGCTTGTTCTTGTTCTGATGCTCGTAGTAACGGTTGGAGCCTTTTCGGTAAGTGCTGCCGAAACCTCTGATAACGAGGTTGCAGCGGACAGCACCGACACCGGTATTACGGTTTATGTCAGAGATGACGACGCCGCACAGCCATATATATATTTATGGAACTCGCTTCCCACCAACGAAGCAATGTCTGATTCATATCCGGGCGAGAAGCTTTCTCAGTCCGGAGAATGGTTCACTCTCACTATCCCCAATGTAACTAAGGTGAACGCCATAGTTACCGATGCCGACGGCAACCAGTATTCTAATGAGAAAAAGCTCACGACGGGCACCTGGTATTGCAGCAACGGCAAATGGACAAGCTATGACCCCGACAACATAGACTCCGCAAGCGATATTGATATGCGTGAGGAGAGTATCTATTTTGTAATTACAACCCGTTTTTATGACGGCGATACAGGCAACAATGTTCACTGCTGGGATGACAGCACGGCAGGAAACACCGACGACGACCCCGCCTGGAGAGGCGACTTCAAGGGCTTGGCAGAGAAGCTTGACTACATCAAGGCTCTCGGCTTTACCGCAATTTGGATTACTCCCGTAGTAACAAACGCCTCCGGCTATGATTACCACGGCTACCACGCTATGGACTTCAGCACGGTTGATGTTCGTTATGAAAGCGATGACTTTACATATCAGGATTTGATTGATGCGGTACACGCAAAGGGTATGAAGATTATCCAGGACGTTGTATGGCAGCACACAGGCAACTTTGGTGAAGAGTACTTCTGCAAGCTCTTTGAAAAGGACACAACTGCCGACCTTTCAAGCCTTGAGGATTCAATGGTTCCCACTGACCTCCTCCTTGACACCTACGGACTTGATTCCGCAGATGATTATTGGGCTCAGACGGGCAGCGTTCAGTATTCTCAAAGACTTCAGCTGATGAAGAATACTTCAATCACTGCCAACAACACCACGGGCACAAGCCCCGGTGAGGACGATTACTCAACCGATAAGCTTTCAAATTCGGATGTATACAATGCAAACAACTACTACCACACAGGCTACTTCCAAAGCCTGAACTGGGACGACTGGAGCTGTAAGTACTGCCAGATTGCAGGCGACTGCGTTGACCTCAACACGGAAAATCCTGCGGTTGCGGAATACACCACCGAGGCATACGCTCAATATATTGATATGGGCGTTGACGGCTTCCGTGTAGATACGGTTCGTCATATTTCAAGACTTTCGCTGAATATGATGTATAATGACCAGATTATGGCTGCGGCAGCTGCTTCGGGCAACTCGGGCTTCTATATGTTCGGCGAGGTTTGCACAAGAGCCGAGGCTGCTTGGTACCGCGGTCACGCCGAGGAATCCGCTCCCTACTACACATGGAAGGAATCCAATGACAAGTGGGCTCAGGAATGGAGCTGGGGCACATCGGCTGAGGATGTCAATAACAATATGAACCTCACCTTTGACCATTACGCTGAGGAGGACGACACAAGCGACGAGCCTACCTCCGATAATGCGTTCCTCAACGGCATTGAATATCACGAAACCGACACTTCAATGGCTTCGGGTATGAATGTAATTGACTTTGCAATGCACTGGACATATTACACAGCTTCCGGCGCATACAATACAGCTCTTACATATGACAAGTATTACAATGACGCTACCTGGAATGTTGTATACGTTGATTCTCATGACTATTCTCCGAATGAATGTCAGAATTACCGTTACACGGGCGGCACTCAGGCTTGGGCAGAGAACCTTGACCTTATGTTTACTTTCCGCGGCATTCCCTGCCTGTATTACGGCTCCGAGGTTGAATTCCAGAAGGGCGCCACAATAGATGTCGGAACAACAGCTCCGCTTTCAACAACAGGCCGTGCATACTACGGCGATTACCTTGAGGGCGACGTTACAGCTACCGATTTCGGCGAGTACACCGCTTCGGGTACAGTTGCTGATACGCTCGACAGCACGCTTGCTCAGCATCTTATGAAGCTCAACAAGATTCGTCAGGCTGTTCCGGCTCTTCAAAAGGGTCAGTACACAGCTTCAAGCACCTATGTATCGGGCAATATGGCTTATATCCGCCGTTATACGGACAGCGATGAGGGAGTAGACAGCCTTGCGCTTGTTACAATCTCCGACGGAGCAACATTCAAAAATATCCCCAACGGCACGTATATTGATGCGGTTACGGGCGATGTTCAGACTGTTACAAACGGCACGCTTACCGTTTCCAATCTCGGCGAGGCTAATATGAGAGTATATGTATGCTGCGCAGACGGCTTTACCGGAATTGACGGTCAGATCGGCGGAACAACAACATACCTTAACTAAGATGTTGAAATTTTCATTTTGATATTCCTTTTGAGTGGGCACCTGATTTTCAGGTGCCCTACCTGTTTTTAAGCTTTCCCTTGAGGTATTCCCTTGAAAAGAAAAATGACAAGGGATTGCCGTTTCCGCAGAAAAGTCAGTGACCGCCATTGCCGCAGAGTATACCGCTGTGAGCTGAGGTATAATTCCTCGCCCGCCCGTAGGGGCGCACAGTGGGTAGTGCTAGTGTTTAGTGGATAGTGTGGAGTTAGGAGTGAGTTCGTAGCGGCGGTCAGTGACCGCCACAGTCGCTCCGCACATCACTGTGTGCTGAGGTATAATTTCCCACCGCAGTCCATGCCTCCCTCTGACGAGGGAGGTGTCACCGAACGGTGACGGAGGGAGAGAAAACGTAAAATTCTGATGTTGTATATCACAAAACAGCTATTTTTTCATTAAAGGAAACGCTTACTATGCTTCGCTTTTGCCGACATCTACAGGAAAAGTCTTCTCTCCCTCAGTCTGCATACGCAGACAGCTCCCTCGTCAGAGGGAGCCACGA
>JAJQDK010000128.1 GCA_021202245.1 Clostridiales bacterium | reverse complement strand
CGTGAACATATTAAAAATATATTCTTATAAGGACGGCTGCGCCGTGCGGGTATTCTTGAAAAGGGAAATGTCACAGAGTGACAAAGGGTTTGCCGTTTTCGCAGAAGAGATAATATCAGTCCCTACGAATGGCTGATGATTAAAAGCTTGTATACCGTTAACCCTTTACAATTTACCGGCTTATTCAAAATTATCAATTACGCAAATACGCAAAATATTAACAAATACAAACACAAATAAAAGGAGGTGCCGTTATGAAAAAACCGAAAAGCAAAAAAACTAAAATTTTCCTGTCGATAACGGCGCTTCTTGAGGTTGTTATCCTTGCTGTGGGCGTTACCTTCAGTTGGATTGAGGGCGGCAACAACGCCACCGTTGAGGGCACAGAGCTTACAATCAATGCAGGCAGCACAATCACAATGCTTGACAGCAACAACGAAACTCAAACGGCAATCTCGCTCAACGGCTGTAATCTTGACGAGGCGTCGTCCTCAGACGGCAGGAATTTTTATTTTCCGCTTGCAGACAACACAAGCAGTGATACAACGGAAATGACCTTCCGTGAGGGAACCTCGGCTGACGTAAACCAAAAATATCTCAGCTATGATTTTAAGCTTGTGGGCGGCAAAACCGCATCCAACATCTACCTAACCTCCGGCACACTCATCACGTGTGACGAAACCTTGCGCAGTGCGCTCAGGGTTGCTTTCTATACTAACGACGGCTCCGACCCCATAGTTTTCAAGCCCACTCAGTTAGCCGGAAATTCTTCAACCTACTCTCCCATTACCGCCATTGACACAAGCACGGGTTCGGCAACGCAAACCGACACCTCAACCGATGCTTTCGGCGAGTATTATTATGTGGGCGACAGCTCCACACCCCTGTTTGAATTGGCTGCCAATGAAACCAAGCGCATTACATTGACCGTTTGGCTTGAGGGTACGGCGTTTGAAGGCAGCGACGGTGACGATATCGCAAATCAGGACATTGACATAACAATCGGGCTTACCAACACGGGCGACAGCCTGACAAAATACAACTTTGTTGACAATACGCACTCTTATACAACAGCTCTTTCTGAATATTGGATAAAAAATACAGAGGCAGGTTCTGATGGCAATACATATTCTACTATGATGTATGTGTATGACACAGCTAATAACGCTTACTACGTTATGTCGCAGTCCGATGATTATGACAACGATCACACATGGTCGGCATATATTCCAAACTCGGTTACAAGCTTCTCGTTCAGAAGATATAATCCGGGCGCAGGAACAAACGGTACCTGGTGGAACGAATGGAATACCGACGGCGCCTCACCCACCGCCACCGACAGCAACGGCGAGTACACCTATGTTGCAATCTGCGGTACACAGACCGGTGATACTGGAACAGGAAAGACTAACTGCGGCGGTTACTGGAAAGACAGCGACAGCACATTCAGAGTGTATTTTGAAAACTCAGTTGGCTGGTCAGGTACTATTTACTGCTATGCGTGGAGGAATGACGCTGGCAGTCCGGATGTTACAGCAGCATGGCCGGGCGATAAAATGACTTCAACCGGTATAACCGGTGACTCTAATAAAACTATATATTATTGCGACATAAAAGGCGACGATGTGGTCGGCATTAAATTTAACAATAACTCATCTGAAACCGGCAATATAACAAATTCGGATTACTTCTTCAACGGATTTGCATATTGGTATGAGAGCAGCACTAGTTCCGGTGTATATCTGTATACAAACACTACATGTTCTTTGATATTTAGTTAAACTACAAAAAATTTCAAACAAAGGAGGTGCCGAGATGAAAGGCAAAAAACATAATACAAGACAAATATTGCTTTCCGTTACGGCACTTCTTGTCATAGCGCTTTTGGCTGCCGGCATAACCTACAGCTGGATTGAGGGCGGTCAAACCTTTACACTCTCCAACGGCAATAATAATGTTCAAACCGGCACCGTGCCGACCTCCAATGAGGTACATAAGTCTGTCGAGCTTGACCCTGACAGCAATAATGGTACTATTGACTTGACAAAGTATGACGCCAACACCAACAACAGCTCCGCCAACAGTCAATCTCTCTATTTTGCAGAGATTTCAAGCAACGGCGAAAGCTTTTTCCTGCCCGATTCGCTTGATGACGGAAACCCCGTAACCTACAGGGAAGCCACCACCAACGACATCGGCACCAAGTTTATAAGCTACAGCTTTACTGCCGCCGCCACCAAAAAGTGCGGATTGACATTTTCATTAGATCCTACCTTCATTGCAACAAACACGAGTGTTGACACCACCGCTTTTCGCATTATGATTAAATGCGAAAATGAAAAAACGATACTTTGGACGGGCACCGACACTACCACTGACACTGTAGTCACAAGCATTGACAGCAGCGGCAATCCTGCTAAAACAGAAGAAGTAACCGTTTATCCCGTAAGCAATTATAAAGATGCAGACAATGCGCTTGTAAACTTTGCAAAAGATGAAGAGAAAAAAATTGAAATTTCCGTATGGCTTGACGGCACAAGCGCAAGCTCCGACCTGCTCGGTCAAGAGGTAAAATTTGAAATGAACCTCAATGTTGCGGCGCAAAATATAAACGTGACCTACAACGCCGTAACCTACAACAACACAAGCGAAACCGACAATACAAAGGTTCTTGCAACCAACGGATTTGCCGGCGGTTCAATTACAGTAAATGGTACTGAGTATTGGGAATCATATACCGACAGCAAGGCTTCGGGCAGCACATTTAGCGCAACGGCAGCTGCAAACAGCAACTACACCTTTGAGGGATGGTATTCAGATGAAGCCTGCACAGAGAGTGTAAGCGCAGCTGAGGCACTCAGCGAAACACTGACCGAAGACACGACCTACTATGCAAAGTTTGTTGAGAAGGACAGATTCACCGTTGCCGCAAGTGCGGTCACTGTGGGACCTGATTCTGCAGAAGGCGGTACGGTTGCCGTTACAAGCAGCACAGGTACGGTAAGCGGCACCACTGTTAATGACTACACTGGCAGCACGGCAACTCTGACTGCAAAGGCTTATGACGGCTACCGCTTTGCGGGCTGGTACAGCGACAGCAGCTGTTCAACCTCTGTAACAACGCAAAACCCATATACGGTAACAATCTCGGCAAACACAACCTACTACGCAAAGTTCATCAAAACCTGCGATATCACCGTGACAATCAGAACAGATGAAACAGTAGACGCCGCAGGCGGCAGTGTGTCAATCAACACTACCACAAACGGCACAGTATCTTCAAGCGATGCAACAACGGTTGAAAATACAGCGGATTACGGCACAACCGTAACCCTCACCGTGAGCGCAAACTCCAACTACAAATTCTCTAAGTGGGTAGATGCAAGTGTAAATCAGGCTGAAACCTTTGTAAACAGTGCAACCAACACCTACACGTTTACGATTTATGATGATGTTAATTGCTATGCTGACTTTGTAACAGATGAGCAGATAACCACAACAATCTACATCGACCAAACTCTCCTCAGCGGCAATGTAAAATATATCTATGTATATGATTCCGACGGAACCGAATGGACAGGTAGTTGGCATGGAGAGAATCTTACTGACGCTACAGACGAAACATATACAGCACTTGACGGAACAAAGTATTATGTTTATACATTTAAAGTAAGCAAAAGCGATTACGATGGCGGAACGTTCTATGCTATTGTCAACGACGGCAGCAATAGCCAGTTGCCTGCGAGCGGTGCTGATGATGCAACAAAGGCATTGTATAGCGGCACCTACGGCGGAACATACCACTTTACAGAGGGCGGCATCGAAAGCAACTTTGATCCGGATGACGTAACATCGGTAACCACCACGGTTTACATCCCCGTAAGCGGCAGCGACAGTTACTCATACATATATACATATTCCTCTGTGAATAGCTCCACTGTGGAATATACCGGAGCTTGGGCAAGCAGTGCTGCGTATGATAAGACTGTAACCTATACGATAAACAACGCAAAATATTATAAATATTCCTTTGTAACATACGACAATGAGGGAACAGCATTTTACGCTATGATTAACGACAGAGGTGACAGTAAGTATCCTGACAGCACAGGTCTAAAGGGTTATCTCGGAGGTACATATTTGTTCAGTTTATCGGCAAGTGCAGATTCTGAGATGACAAGTATTAACGACGGCGTTGAAGCAACATTGCCGACGGAAAGCCTGTTATCGAACACACTTGTGTTTAACTACACATCCTCAAGCACAGTTGCTAAGAGTATTTGGTACTGGACGACAGGCAACAACGGTTCTTACAAGACACTGACAACGCATACATCGTCTGCATCCAGCAGTAAGACGATTTCAATATATGCCACAAGTGATTCACAGCCAAACGCTATAGCCTTCTCACAATCCCATTCCGGAAGCACTTGGAGCAGCGATGGTAAAATAACCGGAGATATAGTATACAGTTCAAGCTAGACAGACGGAGTGTACTACTCAAGCACGATTTCAACCAGTAATGTGAATTGGGAATCGTTTACACATCTAAGCGTAACAGCCGGTGTATCTTCTACAAGCTGCAGCACAGGAGATATAATAGAAATTTCCGCAGCAAGTTCAGCAGGTACGTTGAGCGGAAGCAGCAATGAATATACATATTATGTTTCCGACGGAACAACAACATATCGTGTAGGAACTGAGGACACAACTTCGACAAGCGTTTTGTGGGAGGCAAGCTCATCCGGTACGTGGAGCGTATATGTTACGGTGAAAGACGAATACGGTCTTGAAACAGCAGTAAGCTCAGCAAAAACTGTTACGGTCAGCTGATAATTTATTAAAAAAGAAAGGGCGATGGTACCGTGAAAAAGGGCGAGCGCAAATCTAAATTGCTTACTCACATTATAATACTTGCTTTGTGCCTGCTTACGACTGTTACGGCGGCGTTTTCGTGGTATGACCGCTCCACAGCCGCCACGGAAACAGGCAATCTGCTCACCTACACCCAAACGGGCAAAATCTCGGGCGAGGGCTGCACGGTGGTTACATATGTCGGCACGGAAAATAACGGCGTTATTTCCTATGACAGTGATGATATTTCGTCATCATCGTACAGCTCGCTTACAACTGAGCCCGGCTCCGTAAATTATTTTGAAACAGTAATTAAAAACAACGGAACAGCCGACTGTATGATTTCGGTTTATCTTGAGGATTTCACTTACAGTAACGGACTGAGCGGTTATGTTAAGCTCGGACTTACACAGCCGGAAAAAACCTACAAAACGGTCAGCTCGGCAAGGGTGTGCCTTGAGGATAATCTTGAAATCGGGCAGGGCGAAACGGTTACCGTGGATTGGTTTGTTGAGGTTGACAGCGACTGCTCCGACAGCGGAAGTATAAGCCTGGGAACAATGCACATTGTGTATAACTGATAAAAATATAAAATATTCTTATTAAATATTGGAGCTATATTTCTTTTGAGAAAAATTATAAATGCGTTATCTGTTATAATATTATTGATAACATTTGTTTTAGTGATTTTATTGTTTGTAACCAAGGTTTCGGGCGCAACGCCCGAGGTGTTCGGTTATCAAATTTTAAGAATTTCATCCTCCAGTATGGAGCCGGAGCTGATGACGGGCGACATAATCCTTTCCGTGAGGATTGACGATGCTTCCTCGGTTGAGGTGGGCGACATTGTTACCTACAACGGCGAGGTCGGCGATTACGCCGGAAAGCTGATAACTCATCAGGTTATCACCGCACCGTATGAGGAGGACGGAACCTATTATTTGCAGACGCAGGGCTGCGCAAACGACTATCCCGACCCCGAAATCTCGGAAAGTCAGCTTGTGGGCACCATGGTTTGCAGACTCGGCACATTGAGCGCAGTGTACAGCTTTTTTATTACTCCGTGGGGACTTATTGTTGTACTCGGATTTTTGGCTGTCCTTTTTATGAATGAAATTTTTGCTCTTGTTCAGCTTGTTAAGGAGAATGACGATGAAAAAGATAAACTTGAAGCGACTTTCGCAGATTCCTGCGAGGACGAAGAAGCACGCAGCTCCCAAATCAATAAAGACTAACGCGCGACTGTTGTCACTTTGCCTGAGCCTTGTGGCGCTGATGACCTGCGTTTCCGTAACCTTTGCATGGTTCGGCTCTACATATGAAAACCTTAACACGGTTATCGAGATGGGCGATTTTTCGGCGAACATCACCGTTTATTCCGCAGACGGCTCTGTTGTGGCTGCTCAGTCGGCTTCAAACGGCGAAACGGTTGATTTTGACAACAGCAATATGATGTCCGGCTGGTCCTGCGGCGACGCCTCCTGCTATTATGTTTATATTGACAACACCGGCGATATTGATATAAAAACCTACTTTTCGATAGCTTCGGGATTTTATGCTGCCGGCAGCACCGAGAGCATGGACGGTATGACCGAGCATTTCAGCTATTATTTAAAGGAAATTACTTCGGACGCTCTGAAAAAGGGCGGTCTGGTGAACTTTATGGCGGCTGATGAGCTTTCATCGGCTGAGAGCATTTACACTCAGGGCAAGGCGTTTGCCGCCCAAAATCAGGAGGATGCCGGCGTTGTTGAAGCCGGAGAAAGCGGAATGTTTGCGCTTTACTTCTGCTGCTACGATTTGCCGGATGAATACATCAGCGATTCCTACAGCTTCATTTTTGATACATCAATCATTACAACTCAGGCAGGCGCTCCCGAAATTGAGGAAACGGTTGCGCAAACCACCGAGATAACGGAAAGCACGCTCGGCACGCTGGCAACCGCCGCAAGCAAGACCGACAAACAGACTAAAGAGCAGGCTGCCACAGAGGCGACCGACGTTGAGGAAACCACCTCGGCTTCTTCCTCGGCAAGCGTAACGCACACCACAGCGGCAACGGTTGTTTCACAGCAAAAGAGCGAGTGGGAGTGGGAGTACAACGATTCCTCCGAAAAGACGGTATGCCTGACAGCGTATAACGGCAGCAAGACTGAGGTTACGGTTCCCTCGATTGCCGACGGCGCAATTGTTACGGCGCTCGGCGAAAATCTGTTTGCAGACAGCAAGGTTGAATCGGTTGTCGTACCTGCATGTGTCAAGAGCTTCGGCGGCTCAACCTTCAGCGTAAGCACACTCAAGAGTCTGAAATTCCAGACAAAGACCTCGGTGCTTGACAAGGTTTACACTTCTCCTTACACCTCGGACAGCAAGGCAATCTACACCTCGGACAAAACCGCATTGGTAAGATGCCTGCCGCAGAATATAGGCGAGAGCTTTAATGTTCCGGCTGACGCCACGGCGATTTATGACAATGCGCTCAGCGGCTGCTCAAAGCTTGAAAGCATTTCATTGTATAATGTCGGCGCCGTAAGCACGCTCACATTTGAGGGCTGCACGATTAAGGATTATTATCTGTACGGCTATTCGGTGCTCACCGCAACAGGCTCCAATGTGTTCGGCTCCAAAAAGACGGTTACAATTCATGTTGTTCCCGATATGAAGGAGGATTACGCTTCGGCGTTAATTGCGAGCGGCTATACCGTTGTGGATGACATAGAAAAGAACATCTACGAAACCGCTGTTTCGGTTGAAGCCGACGGCATTAAATACGTAATAATTGAGAGCGGCTCGCAGTATAACGGAGTTAAATATTCGCTTGACGGCTGCAAGAAGATTGCCGTTGCAGTGGGCTATACCTCAATTCCCGACAATTCAACGGTGGTTATTCCCGAAAAGATTGCGTACAAGAAAGCGGAATACAGCGTTGCGGCAATCGCAGACAACGCATTTGCAGGCTGCACAGAGCTTGAGGAGCTTGTGCTTCCCAACCACAAGGTTACTTACACTGCCGCTTCGTTTGCAGGCTGCACCAATCTCGGACTCATTCAGTTTGACGATGTTATTCCTTACAACGCAGACGCAGACGAGGTTGCGGCTTTGAACTCAAAGGACGACGAGAAAACAACCGTTTCCGATGACAACGAAACCGAGCCGGCAGAATAAAAAATAACAGGGGGCTGTCTTTCGGTCAGCTCCCTTACTTTTTGGAGAGAAAATGAAAAGCACACTCAGAGTAATTAAAAGCATAACAAATGTAATTTGCTGGATATTGATTATCCTCTTTGTTTCGGTGGTAATATTTGCGTTTGTAACACGTGTCAGCGGAGAGAGCCCCGTGATAGGCGGATATTCCATTTACAGGGTGTCGAGCGGAAGTATGGAGCCGCAGCTGAGCGTGGGCGACATTATTCTTGACAAAGAGGTTGAAAATCCCAAGACTCTTGAGGTGGGGGACATAATTACCTTTGACGGATCGGGCGTAACCGAGGGGTATAAAATTACGCATAAAATTATTAAGGCGCCCTATGAAAACGAAGACGGCGAGCGGGTGCTGCAAACTCAGGGCATTGCAAACGACCTGCCCGACGGAGAGATTTCTCTTGACATGGTCAGGGGAATTTACGTGCGCACAATTCCGTTTTTGAGCGTGATTTACGATGTGTTCCTGTCAATTTGGGGACTTTTGATTATTATAGCGCTGTTCGTGATTATTTTTATTGATGAAGTAATAAATATTGTTAAAATCCTCACGGGCAACGAAAAAACGGCAAAGGACGCCGAGGACATCAACGAGATTATAAGTCGGATTAAGGAGAGCGACGGCGAGGGCGGCGGCAGCCG
>JAJQDK010000039.1 GCA_021202245.1 Clostridiales bacterium | reverse complement strand
TCTCTGTTTTGTAAAATCCCCCTCTTTGTACGTTCAAATTATTGACAATATCCCGCCAGCTTCCCTTCAAGGGGAAGCCTTGCTGAAAGATGACGTTTTCCTGTTTATCCAAGCCTTCCCCTTGAGGGGAAGGTGCCGAAGCTTGCGAGGCGGATGAGGTGTAGGAGCTTTAGCTCCGTAAACATTATAAAAAATATACTTACAATGTGGCGCACACTGTGCGCCGCTACGAGGTTGAGGGAAATTATACGTCGGCACACAGTGGTATACATTGCGGCAATGGCGGTCACTGAGGTTATTAAATACATAAAAAAATAACCGCCCAACTGCAATTTGGACGGTTATTTAATCAAAAATCTATTTATGGCTAACCATACTTAACGGTTTTCCCTGTAAACCTTTGCAGCTTAGGTTAAATCAGCTGTGCAGAAGATGGATAGCGGTTTCCGCCTTTTCAATTATACGCAAATCGTTGTCGTAGGTACACATTTTTCTTGCCTGCTGCAAATCCACCCAAATGTAGCTGTCAATTTCCTCTTCTTGAATTTTTACGTTGTCGGTAAATGCCTGCGCAAGGAAAAAAACCACTCTTTTTCTGATTTTTCCGAACGGGCAATACTCGCTGACCTCTCTAAAATCGTCGTGAATCGTAACGTCCAGTCCGGTTTCCTCTTTAATCTCACGCAGAGCGGTCTGCTGCTCGTTCTCGCCCTTTTCAACGTGGCCCTTGGGAAAGCTCCAATATCTTCCGTTGCTGTTTTTGACAAGCAAAATTTTTGTATTCTTCTTTGCCTTATAAAAAATAATTGCACCGCAGGATTTTTCGTAAAGGCAGGTAATTTTCTTCAACCTGACATTTCTAAGCCTTGAAAGCACCTCTCGCAGCTCAGGCTCGTAAAATATCTCATAGGGAGGAGTAAAAATCATTCTTTCCCCGTCAAGTCCGTCAAATTCGGCAACGGCAGATACAATTCCGCTGAAATATTCATTTAAGTCCCTTCGTGACACACAATAAACGCTTTTGTTGCCGTTCGGAGTTTCCGTATAAGCCGAATAAAGCTTGCTGCCGATTTTGCCCAGAACATTTACCTTTACGTTTTCGGAAATCATACCGCTGCCTCCCTTCGAAAATTTTATTTCAGCCCGAACAAGCTTAAATGTTAATCGGAGCCAAGCGGATTTGCCCGCTTAAGCCTCACATCTCAATCAAACATTGCGCTTATGCTGTCAAGCTGAGTTTGTGTATTGGCGCTCATAACGCCGTTGAGGAACAACACGTCCGTTATTCCGTTATTCTTGCAGTAATCCGCAAAGCTTTCCTCAAAATAGCGGAAGTCAATAACGTGAACCTCTGAATAGTTATATGTAAGATACGGAACAAAAGCGTTGCCGTAGCTCTCCTTTATAACAGCAATTTTTCTGCTGCCGTCCGCCTTTTCACTGCTTGATTTCATCACAGTAAGCGGATTGTCGCCCACAATAAACACGCCGTAGGTATCGTTGCCCGATGCAGCATAGCTGTAATACGGGCTGTCATAGCTCGTAACCTTGCCGTCCTTATCGGTTATGTTCATTTCAACCTCGTAGGGAAGCTCATAGTAGCTGACCGTATCGCTACTGAGGGAGTCGTCGGTATTTGTAAAGGTACCGGTAAAGCCCTCTATTTTTTGCTCCGTGCAATCCTTGAGCGGCAAAACGGGCAGTCCGTTTGTTTCGGCAAATGCGCTGTAGGCATAATACGCTCCGAGCCCCGTCCAGTGGTGGTCGGAATTAAAATAAATGTACTCATCATTATGCTCGGCAAGATAATTATAGCAGTTAACCGCAGTTACCTTGTCCGAAAGCTTGGAATAGGCTGTTTTTATATTGTCCGCCTGTGATTCGGATGAAGCCTTGTCCTTGAGCCTTTGGGGCAGTCCCATTTCGGTGTGGTTCGGAATAATCATATCATAAACTGTCATTCCGTCAAGCTTTTTTGCAAGATTATTTACAGTTTCGGCATAGTTTTCCGCGCCGCTGTCGCTTCCTCTGAACAACTCGTACCCGGCATCCTGCCAAAAATATATTCCGTACTGCGCCGTGCCGTCCTTGCCGTTATCCTCGATTTCGGGCGTAATAAAATATGTCGGTGATAAATCGTCCTGCGTCTGAGCCGAGGTTTGTTCCTGCGCCTGAGTCGAGGTTTGCTCCTGAGCCTGAGTTTCGGCGACGGTCTGCGCCGTATCGGCAGTTGCCGAACCCTCAACCGAGTCCGGGCTGTCCGAGCAAGTCCTTATCCCGGCTGAAATCAGCAAGGCTGTCAGCACAATAATAAGTATTCCGATTATAACAATTATAATACGGCGGTGAGCGCGGCGTTTGTTGCTTCTTCGCCTGCCCGAATGCGGAACATTATATGACGCTCTGCCGTTAAAGCTTTCCTGTCTGCGCTGAGCTTGGCGACGGCGATAATCACGGCTGTCAAAGCTTTCGTCAAAATTATCGAGGTCAAAGTAATTGTAATCGTTGCGCTGACTCATATATATTTGTTCTCCCTGAGCTTAAATAAAAAATATCAAATCCAATCGCTCTGCAAACCGCCTGCAAAGCAATCTAATATTATTATACTACATAAAGTGATTAAAAACAATATAATATTACAATTTTCCTTTTAAATCGCAGCCAAACGCGATAATTTTTTCAAGCAGAGGGCTTGTCCCCAAGCTATTTTTGCACCTTCTCTCAGGCTTAATCATTCATACAATTTTCTTATGCCGACGTCATATTTTTCACAACTGCTTGAATATGACTTAAATTCGTGATAAAATAAAGAGTATATTGTACAGCATCAAACGTCTGCTTAATCATTTGCGGGCGATCTCGTTTGAATACAAGGAGAGAATAGCTATGGAATATCAGTTTTCCAATCGTGTTTCCAATCTCAAGCCGAGCGCAATCAGAGAAATTTTTAAATATGCGTCCGACCCGGAGGTTATTTCACTTTCCGCAGGGAACCCCTCGCCCGAGGCATTTCCCACGGAAGCCGTTGCCGAGATTTCGGCTGAAATATTAAAAACCGACCCCATTTCGGTTTTGCAGTACAGCGTGAGCGAGGGCTACACTCCGCTCAGACAGCATATTGCCGAATATATGAAAAAGGAGCATAACACGGGCAGCAGCTCGGACGACGTTCTCATCACCACGGGCGCGCAGCAGATTATGGACCTTTGCTCCAAGGCGCTTGTCAACGAGGGCGAGGTCGTCATTTGCGAGGCTCCGTCGTTTATAGGCTCGCTCAACACCTTCAGAAGCTACAACGCAAAGCTCGTGGGAGTTACCGTTGAGCCGGACGGAATGAGTATTTCGGAGCTTGAATCGGCTCTTAAGGCAAACCCGAACGCAAAGCTTATTTACACCATTCCCAACTTTCAAAATCCCTCGGGCGTTACTATGAGCCTTGAAAAGCGCCGCAGGGTATATGAGCTTGCCAAAAAATACGGCGCGCTGATTCTCGAGGATAATCCCTACGGAGATTTGCGCTACAGCGGAGAAAATGTGCCGAACATCAAGTCGTTTGATGAGGACGGAATCGTCATTTACGCCGGCTCAATGTCCAAGGTAATAGCTCCCGGCCTCCGTGTGGCTTACTGCATTTGCCCCAAGCCCGTGTTCCAAAAGCTTGTAGTATGCAAGCAGGGTAATGATGTGCATACAAACATCTGGTCGCAGTATGTATGCGATGAATTTATTACCAAGTATAACTTCAACAACCACCTTGAAAATCTGAGAAAGCTTTACAGAAAAAAAGCCGAGTTTTGTATGGGCTTGCTCGACAAATACTGCGCCCCTGCAATCACCTATCACAGAATTGACGGCGGACTGTTCATTTGGTGCGAGCTGCCCGAAGGTGTTGATATGCCCGAATTTTGCAAAAAAGCGGTGCTTAACAAGGTCTGCGTTGTTCCCGGCAACGCTTTCCTCACCGACGAAAATCAAACGAGCCGCAGCTTTAGGATTAACTTTACCACTCCGACCGACGAACAGCTTGAAAAGGGCATCAAAATTCTCGGCAGACTCGCAGCCGACTTGGGTTAAATTCCTCACTTCACAGATAGTCAAAACACATAACCGTAAAGGAGAATATATTTACATGGAAAACGAGAAGAAAAAAGAGATAGTGTTCAGCGCAATACAGCCGAGCGGAACCATCACCCTCGGCAACTACCTCGGCGCCGTGCGCAACTGGGTTAGCATGCAGGACGAGTACAACTGCATTTATGCGCTTGCCGACCTTCACACAATCACCGTTCGCCAGGAGCCCGCAGCAATGCGCAAAAATATTCTTGACGCTTACGCTTCAATTATGGCATGCGGAATAGACGTTGAAAAGAGCATATTTTTCATTCAGAGCCACGTACATACTCACGCAGAGCTTGCCTGGGTGCTCAGCTGCTACACACAGTTCGGAGAGCTTTCGAGAATGACGCAGTTCAAGGATAAGTCCGCAAAGCACGCAGACAACATCAACGCCGGACTTTTCACCTATCCCGTCCTTATGGCGGCGGATATTCTCCTGTATCAGGCAGACAAGGTGCCTGTGGGCGCAGACCAAAAGCAGCACATTGAAATTACCCGTGACATCGCCGAAAGGTTTAACGGCATTTACGGCAATGTATTTAAAATTCCCGACGGCTTCATTCCCAAAAACGGAGCCCGTGTAATGAGCCTTCAGGACCCGTCCAAAAAGATGAGCAAATCCGATGAAAACGTCAACGGCTGCGTTCATTTGCTTGACCCTCCCGAGGTTATAATGAAAAAGTTCAAGCGCGCAATCACCGACAGCGAGGCAAGCGTGCATTACGGAGAGGGCAAGGACGGCGTAAACAACCTTATGGCAATTTACAGCGCAGTTACGGGACTCAGCTACGAGCAGATTGAACATGATTTTGACGGCAGGGGCTACGGCGACTTTAAAACCGCAGTGGGAGAAGCCGTTGCTGAAACCCTCCGCCCGATTCGCGAGCGCTATGAACAGCTTGTCAAGGATAAGGCTTATCTTGAGGATTGCTACCGCAAGGCTGATGAGCTTGCGCTCAAAATCAGCAGCCGCACAATGAACAAGGTTATGAAAAAAATCGGCTTTGTGCTTTAACCTTAGCCGCAGGCAGGATTAAGCAAGGCAAATTTGCTTTGCTGCGATTTAATCCGACTTAAATAACTGATTTAATCAACACAAAGGACCGCTTCACAGCAACGAAGCAGTCCTTTTTTACTTAGGGCAAGACCCATATTTAAAAATAATACAAATAAGTATACAATTCCGACCTTATCGCTCTCTTAACAAAACGGTTAGGTCGGTTTTTTCAGACCTTTTTACAGCGTGCCTGCACACAACACAAAGTAATATGATAAAGCGTAATACTATACATACGATTTCAAGCGGCGAAACCGTAACGGTCATTTCCATAAGCGTATTGCCTATCAGCGTATCGAGATACGGATTGACGAGCAAACAGTTTAAAACTGCCGCAACTGCCGTTCCGACTGCAATTGCAAGCAAACCGAAAAAGAGATATTCTGTAAATATAATAGTGAACAGGTGCTTTGTCTTATACCCGAGAGAGCGGTACAAAGCAAGCTCATTTGTCCTGTTTTTAACGCTGTTTTGCAAAAACATATACAATCCCGTTATCACCATAATAACAAACACAACCAAAATCGCAAACAGTAATATTAACGCGACATTATACGAGCCCGTGTCGAGGTTTATTGACAAATCGCTGTCGACTTGGCAAAACTCCGACATTTCCTCTGCGACCGCATCTACATTCTTGTAGGAATCTACAGATACTAAGTAATAAATATCATCGCTGATGCCGGACTCATACGAGGTCACATTTTCCGCTGCATCGTCATTGTATTTTATCAAGTCGTTCCGAGGAATGATAATCTCGTTTTTTTCAAAAATCGGGTCTGCCGTGCTGTAAGCTCCGACCACCGTTACCTTGCAAATATTTTCGGTTCCGTATGAAAATTCAAGTGTTTTTCCTATTAAATCCTCTCCGCTGATTTCATAAAATTTATTATCCGCACTGTTAAAATCCTTAATTATTTCGGGAACAAGCGCAGCATTGGATTCGTCCTCGTCAAAGCTTCTGCCGGAAGTAATATTGGGAACATAGCCGCTGTGCAAATATGACAGACAATATGTATCGGCTAAAACCCCGGTAAGCTCGTTTGCATCCAAATCAGCCGGGCTGAGATACACGTCCGTGACATGCTCAATGCTTTTTATTCTCGATAAATCGCTTTCAATATATTCTTCATCAGTGTTTGAGGAATAGCTGACCGATATTTCTCTGTTATAAACGTGATTATTTATTTTGTTCTCAATATTACTGCCAAGAGGAAAAATTATAGAAACCGACAGTAAAATTAAAATTGCTGAAACCGCCATAAAAAGAATATACAGTCCGGTAGAAAGCTTTCGTGATGCGGCAGATGCTTTAATAAGCATAACAAAATTTCTAATTTTCATTTTGTTTTTCCTCTAACACGCCGTCTTTCATTATGTATATCTTATCGGCAAAATCAATTACCGCATCGTTGTGACTTACAACAAGCACACCCTTCCCCGAGCGCGACAGATTTTTCAGTTCCTCAAATATCATAAGCTCATTTTTGCTGTCAAGGTTGCCGGTAGGCTCATCAGCCAAAATAAAATCAGGGTCGTTTGCCATAGCTCTCGCTATGGCAACTCTCTGCTGTTCGCCGCCCGAAAGCTCAGAGGGATAATGGTCCTTGCGGTGTGTCAAACCCACCGTTTCAATAAGCTCCGTTGCCCTGTCCTGCATTTCCGACTTGCTCTTAAACTTATCATTTATTAGCATAGGCACCATAATGTTTTCGTAGAGCTTGAGGTGAGAATTAAGATGAAAGGCCTGAAACACAAAGCCTAACGATTTCATACGCACATCGGCAAGCTTGTTTTTGTCAAAGCGTGAAACATCCTCTCCGTTAATGATTACCTCCCCCGAAGTGCAAACATCAAGCAAACCGGCAATTTGCAAAAGGGTACTTTTACCGCTTCCCGACTGACCCATAACGGCAATAAATTCGCCCTGATTCACCGTCACAGAAACATTATTAAGTGCATTAACGGAATTATTATAAATTTTCGTAACATTTTTTAGTTGTAATGTGTTCATTTGCATCTCCTCAAACTTATTTAACTCATAGCGTCCTTCGGCTGGATTTTATTTAATTTATGCAGGGTTATCAGCTGACATATCAGCGGAACTGTTATTGCCGCAGCAAGGGAAATTGCAAGGAATATAAAATAATATGACCAATCTACTATATACAGCCGCGCTATATAGTCCAAGTGATTAAAAATCAGGTTGCAAATAAAAATTATTGCTCCCGATGAAGCTGCGCCGATTACGAACCCGTAAACGGTCATTTTTAACTGTTCGCAGTACAGGCAGGCAAATATTTGACTGTTTCTGTAGCCTACGGCTTTCAGCAATCCGATTTCGCCCTTGCGTTCTATCAAAGAATTTACTGACGACTGCATAAGATTTATTACCAACAATATCATTGTTACCGCTATCATCAGAACACTTGCTATACTGAAAATATACGACATAGTTACTACGCTCTCGCGAATTCCTAACTCTGAATCACCTGCGCATACAATATTCATCTCAGTAAGTTCGTTATATACAGCTTCTATATTGTCAACATCGTCTACCACCACATAATGGGTATGCAGACTCGGTGTATTCCACCATTTTGCCACAAGGCTATCATCTGAAGTGAGATCATCCAAATAAGCTTCAACTGCCATTTCTTCAATAAGCACTCCGGTTTCTTCCGATACATATATATCATCATAATAACCCTTGGCGGTGGGGGAAGAATAATATACCCCCACAATTTTAAGCTTATACTCAAGCGCGGGCAAATAGACCCACTCGTTGCCGTTTATACTGTCCTCCGGGTCAATATTGTAAAGATCTTCAAAATATTCGCCGGCACAAACCGTAATGGTTTTTCCCAACAGGCTCTCGCCGTCAATATAGTCAAGATTGTTGTCATATCCTTCACCCGTATACTCTAAATCAAACGGATAAAAAAGGCTCGGTATAATGCAGCTGAACGTAGGACTGTCGTCTAAGGTATCTCCGGCAATAACGTTCATTTTTTCATCTCCGATAAGCGACCATGCGCTTATAAATGCATCTTTATCATTATATTCTTGCTGCAGTTCTTCATTAACTTCGCCATTTTCGTCACTAACACCGGTTATATAAAATCCATGATCCCACATACCCTTAAGCTCATTTACGGATTCAACGTGTTCAATCTGCTCAATACTCTCTATAACATCCTCTGTCAACGCTCCGTTCCAAGGATCAACCTCCAACATTCTTGCTCTTGTGTCCTGCTTGTATTCATTAACTGCTCCCGTGATTGTCAGCGAAAAGCTTGAAATTACCGTTAAAGATATTACCAAAATTACCGTCAATGCTATAACCGTACCGCTCTTTCGGTTTCCTTTGAGATTGGCGCTTGCTAAAAAATTTATATTTCTTATTTTCATCTTTTGCTCCTAAAACAGACAGCTTACCGACTGCCCTGACTTAGATTTTTTAATCCTCATAAATATTCTCCTTTAAATTACCTGTTGAGCAAGCCCAACATTTGACATTTAACTCGAAGCAACGCTCTGTCAAGCTCGCTTGAAACAGAGCTTGCGATAGATTGCAGCTTGC
>JAJQDK010000038.1 GCA_021202245.1 Clostridiales bacterium | reverse complement strand
GCATTTTTGCCGCAGGCGACGTGAGAACCAAGCAGCTGCGGCAGGTGGTTACGGCTGTATCCGACGGCGCAAACTGCGTTGCATCCGCAGAAAAATTCCTTAACAAATCAGCGGGGATTAAATGAAAACTCAAAAGTTGAGAACAGATATTTTGATTATCGGAGGCGGCACAGCAGGCTGTTATGCCGCCTTGACTGTTTCGGAAAATTCGGACGTAAATGTTCTTATCTGCGAAAAGGCACATATCAAGCGCAGCGGCTGTCTTGCGGCAGGCGTTAATGCCCTCAATGCTTATATTGTTGACGGAAAAAACCTCAGGATTACGTTGACTACGCAAAAAAGGATGCAGAAGAAATTGTACGGGAGGATTTGCTTCTGACAGTTTCCGAAAAATTTAACGAGGTTACCAAACGCTTGGAAAAGCTCGGACTTGTCATACTCAAAGACGAGAACGGGAAATATGTCACAAGAGGAAATCGCAATTTGAAAATCAACGGAGAAAATATTAAGCCTATTCTTGCAAATGCTGTTGAAAGTCTTCCGAACGTGAAAATACTCAACAGGGTTAATATGACCGACTTTTTCGTCCGCAATAATCGCATAAACGGCGCATTCGGAATAGGCATTGAAAACGATACCTTATATATAATTGAGGCAAATGCCGTCATAGTTGCAACAGGCGGTGCTGCCGGACTTTACAAGCCGAATAACCCCGGATTTTCTCGCCATAAAATGTGGTATCCGCCGTTTAATACGGGTGCGGGATACGCTATGGGAATAAGGTCGGGGGCAGAGATGACTTCTTTTGAAATGCGTTTTATTGCTCTACGCTGTAAGGATACCATTGCTCCGACAGGTACGCTGGCTCAGGGTGTGGGTGCAAAGCAGATAAATTCTCTCGGAGAGGTTTATGAAAGCAAATACGGAATTACAACTTCTCAGCGTGTTTACGGAACGGTTAATGAAAATCAGGAGGGCAGAGGACCCTGCTATCTAAGAACAGAGGGAATTACATCAAAGCAGGACGAGGCCCTAAAAAAGGCGTATCTCAATATGGCACCGTCGCAGACAATAAAATGGATTGAAGACGGCAAAAATCCCTCAGAGCAAAATGTTGAGATTGAGGGTACGGAGCCGTACATAGTGGGCGGTCATACGGCGAGCGGATATTGGGTTGACACAAAGCGGGCAACAACGATAAAGGGATTGTTCGCTGCAGGCGATGTCGCAGGAGGATGTCCGCAGAAGTATGTTACCGGAGCGTTGGCAGAGGGGGAAATCGCCGCACTTTCGGCACTTGAATTTATCAATAAAAATAACGGAGTACATATAGATGAAATTTCAGCTCGTGAGCGCATTGAAGAAGCGGAGGGCTTTCTGTTAGAGAAAAAAAGCCGTTTTTCCGTCGAACAGCTTGAAGAAGCCATGCAAAAAGTTATGGATGCTTATGCCGGCGGCATAAAGACCAATTATCGATTTAATGAAAAACAGCTTGACATTGCAGATGAAAAAATACTTAATATTACACAACTCAGCAAAAGTCTGCATGCCGATGATTTTCAGGAGCTTATGTATATATATGAGCTGCGTGAAAGGCTTGTTGTTTGCAGGAGCGTTATAGCTCATCTCAGAGCAAGGCACGAAACACGCTGGCACTGCTTTGCGGAAAATCTTGATTATCCCGAAAAGGACGACAGGAATTTTAAGAAATATATCAACTCACGCATTGAAAACGGCAAGATTAAGATAATTCTGAGAAATTTGGTGCAGGGAGGAGCGGCTTATGAGCATAATGATTGATAAATCAAAATGTATCGGTTGCGGCAAATGTCATATTGTCTGTCCCGGAAGTCTTATAAAAATCGGAGATGACAAAAAAGCCTTTATAAAATATCCTAAGGATTGTTGGGGCTGTACCTCATGTATTAAGGAATGTCCCGTATACGCAATCGGTTTTTACCTCGGAGCAGATATAGGCGGAAGGGGAGGCCTTGTTCATATCGAAAGTGACGCCGATATTCTTAGATGGATTATTAATCATTCCGATGGAAAAATCACAGAAATTGATATAAATCGGAAAGAGTCAAACCAATATTAGGAGGAAATTTAATGAGTGAATTTTCACATCTTGACGAGCTCGAAGCAGAGTCAATTTATATAATCAGAGAAGTTGCCGCAGAGTGTGACAAGCCCGTAATGCTTTATTCAATAGGCAAAGACAGCTCCGTAATGCTTCATCTTGCAATGAAGGCTTTTTATCCCAAAAAGCCTCCGTTTCCGTTTTTACATATTGACACAACATGGAAATTTAAGGATATGATAAAATTCCGTGATGATACGGCAAAAAAATTAGGAATAGAAATGATTGTTTATACAAATGAGGATGGCATTAAAAAGGGCATAAATCCATTTGATCACGGTGCAGCCTATACCGACATTATGAAAACTCAGGCACTCAAACAAGCACTTAAAAAATATGAATTTACGGCGGCATTCGGCGGTGGCAGACGTGATGAGGAAAAATCAAGAGCCAAAGAACGCATTTTTTCATTCCGAAATGCTGCCCAGGCGTGGGATCCGAAAAATCAGCGCCCCGAAATGTGGAAGCTGTATAATACTAAAATCAATAAGGGAGAGAGCATACGTGTCTTCCCAATTTCAAATTGGACCGAAAAGGATATATGGCAATATATAAAGCGAGAAAAGATTGACATTGTTTCTCTTTACTTTGCGGCAAAACGTCCCGTAGTTTATCGTGACGGCAACATAATAATGGTTGATGACGACAGATTTCCGCTGAAACCCGGTGAAGAACCTGAATATAAGTCTGTGCGCTTCAGAACCCTCGGCTGTTATCCGCTTACGGGCGGAATTGAGTCAACCGCCGATACATTAGATAAAATTATTGAAGAAACGCTCAGTTCCGTATCATCAGAGCGTACCTCAAGAGTTATCGATAACGAAGAGGCAGGCAGTATGGAGCGCAGAAAAAGAGAGGGGTATTTTTAATGAAGGGCTTACTGAAATTTATAACCTGCGGAAGTGTGGATGACGGAAAGTCAACGCTTATCGGACATATACTGTACGATGCAAAGCTGCTTTATGCCGATCAGGAAAAGGCACTTGAGCTTGACAGCAAGGTCGGAAACCGAGGCGGAGCTATTGATTATTCGCTTTTGCTTGACGGTCTTACGGCGGAGCGTGAACAGGGAATAACAATAGACGTAGCCTATCGATATTTTACAACTGACAACCGCAGCTTTATTGTTGCTGATACCCCCGGGCATGAGGAATATACAAGAAATATGGCAGTCGGCGCCTCTTTTGCCGATTTAGCTGTAATTCTGATTGATGCTTCGCAGGGCGTTCTTGTTCAGACCAGACGTCACGCAAGAATATGCAAACTTATGGGTATCAAATATTTTGTTTTTGCGGTGAACAAAATGGATTTGGTAAAATACGATAAATCTAGCTTTGAAGAAATTTCAAAGCAAATTGAAGAACTGAAAAATGAACTTGAGCTAAAATTTGTTAAGACAATTCCTGTCAGTGCCACTGAGGGCGATAATGTAACAGATAAGTCCGGCAGAATGCCTTGGTACAAAGGAGAATCACTGCTTGAATATCTTGAAAATATCGATGTGAATTCCGACGATGAACATGGCTTTTATATGCCAGTGCAACGTGTCTGCCGTCCGAATCACAGCTTCAGAGGATTTCAGGGACAGATTGAATCGGGCAAAATCAATGTCGGTGATGAAGTTGTATTTCTGCCGAGCGATGAAAAGCTGCTAGTCATTCAAATTATCGTGACCGATAAAAATTCGGACACTGCATTTGAAGGACAGCCTGTTACAATAACGTTTGACAAGGAGGTTGACATTTCAAGAGGCTGCGTACTTATTAAAAATGCTGATATTTCGGTTTACAAAAAGCTCACCGTGTCCTTACTTTGGATGGATGATGAGCCGCTTGTTACAGGAAAGGATTATCTTGTTAAACTCGGCACAAAGACTATATCTGCAATTCTTACCGAAGTTAAATATGCGGTTGACGTAAATACAGGCGAGCATATCACAGCAGAAACCCTGAATAAAAACGGCTTTGCGGTATGCAAGCTTTTGCTGACTGAAGGTATTGCCGCAGATTTATTTTCAAATCATAGAACTCTCGGTGAGTTGATTTTAATTGACCGTGTTACAAATATGACCTCGGCTTGCGGTGTGGTTAAATCAGCAGATGAAAGAATAACCGTACACAGTGCGGCTTCGTTTGAATATGGAAATCTTAAAGCACGAGGCGATATTTTTGAGGAGTTTTATTATGATGTAAACAGCCTTAATGTCTTAAAATATCAGCCTGTCAAGCATACTTATACCGTCGGAGATGAAATCCGAACCAAAGGGAAAAGCTATTGCTATCCCAATAGCTTTGACATTATCATACTGCGTGACAGCGTTGCCGTTAAGGTTAGAGATAAAAAAATTACCGAGATTATCCCTTTACCCGCATACGAATACGACAATGTTCCCGCAGTAAACGGCAGAGGATTTAAAGTTAATATTTTCTCGACCGATGAAGCTCACAAATTTCTGAGCGAGTACGCACAAGCCGAAGATAACAAGGATGATATGCTTGAATCCTTTTTCTCAAAATGGATGGAATTCGATGCTTACAGGAAAGTTATTTTGTAATTTCCATATCAAGATTAAATTTAAATCGGAGCTAAGCATATTTGCCATGCTTAATCTCACAACGATGATTGCAATCGCCGCCTACAGAGGGGGGCTTTTGCAGCTTAGATTAAATCACATAATTAGTATGGGGTATAGTGAAAATAGTAGCGGTTAATGCCGACCCTAAAAATTGCATATACAGCAAATATTTGCATCTTAAATTTTGCCCTGGTTCTCTCATGCGGCAAATCCAAAAATCCGAACTCGTCAATTAAGACAGGTTCGGATTTTTGATTTATTATTTTGATTGGTGTGGCAGATTGTTTGAGAACTATAATCTGATTTTTACAGAGATGATATGAAAGAGGCAACTGCAAAATCAAGGTTTCGTCAACGAGTAATTAGATATTCGGAAAAACATGGAGTAACCGCAGCGAGCATAAGACACAGGGTAAGCAGAAAGAGCATATACAAGCGGAAAGCTAAATAAACGAGCAGAATATCCGGGGCGAAAGGTGCAGATTGATGTAAAATTTGTACCAAGTTATTGTGTATCAAACGGGTATAAATACTACCAATATACAGCAGTTGACGAGTGTACAAGATACTGTTTCAGAGAAATGTACGATGAACACAGTACATACAGCTCCTTAGACTTTCTAAAGAAAGTAATTGAATACTTTACGTTTCCAATAAGAGAAATACAGACAGATAACGGAACCGAATGGACAAATGTATCGATAGTGAAGAATTCAACACACAAAATCCTTAATAATTAAACTTTCATCATATTTTTTTGAGTAATGTGTTACCTATCATTGATGACTGTACATTCTACGGAGGTTTAGTCGGTTTATCGAAGGTTTCCGGCAAAACAAATTCAACACATCTCGTTATTAGTCAATCTTACGCACACATTTGTAATTCCATTACAACTTCATCATATTTATAAGTATTGGGCGACATACTTGAAACAATCACATTAACTTCCTGTTTCGTAAATAGTTTTTGCGGGAAAATTTCAGTAGGATTTGAATGCGCCTCGCGCGGTTCCTGAAAACAAATATAATTTCCGGCAGGCAATGATTGTATCTGTGCAGAGGAACCTGACGCTGTTTCAATAAACATTTTTGAATATTGATATTCGCCATTTTTGTATGCGGAAATAATACCGTGCGGAAAAGAAGCATGGAGATTGTTTTTCTTTGCAATTTCAAAAAGATTGCTCAAATTTTTTTCGTATGCTTTGGCGTCAGGTCTTTCTTTGCAGTCAATGGTTATAATAAAGCGTTCAAAGATATAACGCGTATAATATCCGACACGTCCTTGAAAGGCTTTTTGTGCATTTATATGTCTTAAAGTCCTGTCAATCGAATCAATATTGGAATTTATCTTTGCAATTTTTTCTTTGGCGAGTCTTTTTCCGTCGTTTAAAAGCTTTTCAAATTCAAGCTGCCCCGATTTATTAACATACTCCTTTAGGCGTTTCAAGGGAATACCTAAATCAACGCATAAAATAATCGTATCCAGTATCATTACTTGTTCCAAAGAATAGTAGCGATACCCTGTTTCGGGATTTACATATGCCGGTATCAAAATACCCAGTTTTTCATAATAACGCAGCGATTGAACATCTATATTTCTGATTTTTGCAACTTCGCCTATTGATAAATAGCTTTCCAAAATTACAACCTCGCTTTTCACCGTAGCATAATCTATCTAATCTTAATTATTGCATATTCGCTGTGATATGTCAATATTCGATATTTAAGCAAAATGAACATATTGTGAATTTTTTTAAAATTCTAAAAAAGTATTGACTCTATGATTATTATAGGGTTTATCATTATATTGTGGTTAAATAAAACGCAACTTATAACTTTGATTGGAGGCTATATAGATATGACATCTGATGTAACTGAAAAAAATATACTTTCATCAGCCCCTATTGGGTGGCTGATGCTGAAGTATGCTATACCAAGCGTTATAGCACTTGTAGTGAACGCATTGTACAACATTGTAGACCAAATATTTATCGGTTGGGGCGTGGGTACATTAGGGAACAGCGCAACCAACGTCATTTTTCCGTTAAATATGGTTATGATGGCTCTTGCATTGTTAATTGGCGATGGCGGTGCTGCATATTTGAGTTTAGAGCTCGGACGCGGCAATAAGGATAAAGCAAGCAAAGGGGTAAACAACACTTTTTCATGGCTTATCGTTGTAGCGATACTATTCTTTATCGTTTGCTTTGTTTTTCTTAAACCATTAACCGCATTATTTGGAGCCACACCTGATAACCTTGAATATGCTTTGACATACGGTAGAATTATATTGTTTGGTTTCCCGTTTGCAATGGTGGGATGCGGTTTCTGCTCTCTTATCCGTGCAGACGGCACACCTCAGCTTACAATGATAGCTATGGTTGTTGGGTGTGTCTCAAATATAATTTTGGATGCGTTATTTGTGCTTAGATTTGGTTGGGGTATGGAAGGAGCTGCGATTGCAACAGTAATCGGGCAGATACTTAATTTTGTAATCAGTATGTGGTATATCCCTCGGTTTAAGACGATAAAAATAAATATTTCCGAAATGAAACCCAAATTTTCTCTGTTAAAACGAATATCGGGATTGGGAATTTCCAGTTTTGTTTCACAGATTGCGGTAGCGGTTGTTATGACAGTTATTAACTATTACCTTGTACACTGCGGTGCCAAGTCGGAATACGGCTCAGATATTCCGTTGGCAGCTTTCGGCATTGTAATGAAATTTAACACCATATTGACATCTATTGTAACGGGTATCGGCACGGGTTCTCAACCGATTGTCGGTTATAATTACGGTAGTGGAGATTACGGAAGAGTAAAAAATCTTTCCGTTTTGCGGCAGGTTTTGCCACGGTTATCGGACTGCTTTTCTTCCTAATGTTCCAACTGTTGCCTTATCAACTCACAGCACTTTTTGGAAATCAAGGCGATTTATATACAGCTTTTTCTGTGATGTCGTTTAGAATTTTTCCGTTGCTGTGTTTCTTGAACGGGTTTACAACAGTTGCGGCAATATTTTTCCAATCTATAGGCAAACCGATTATTTCAGGTCTTATATCATTAAGCAGACAGATTATCTTTCTGATACCCGCTGTTATATTTTTATGTGGTTCTATGGGTATTACAGGAACGCTATGGGCAGGACCGACGGCAGACGGGTTGGCATTCATTTTAGCACTACTGTTTGTGATATGGGAACTGAATAAATTAAATAAAAATATGCGCGAGGAAAAGACGGCAGCATAAGAAATGGAGGTACTGTTATGAAAAATATAATTACAATCAGTCGAGAATTAGGTAGCGGAGGTAGGAGTATCGGTAAACTGGTAGCAAACCGTATTGGTATTCCGTATTACGACAGAGAATTGATTGACGAAGCGGCAAAAGAGTCGGGATTATCAATTAAATATGTTGAGAACTGCGAACAAAGGGCAACAAACAGTTTTCTGTATAATTTCGTTATGAGCAGCAGTTATGGATTTGGAATATTACAAGGCGCAAATAATCAAACACTGCCGTTGACAGAGCAAATATATCTTGCACAGCGAAAAGTAATTGAAAAATTCGCTAATGCCGGAAGCTGCGTTATTGTAGGACGTTGCGCCGACTATATTCTTAAAGATCGGGATGATGTACTCCGTGTTTTTATTTATTCGGATATGAATACGAGGATTCGTCACAGTATAGACGCTTACGGAATGTCAAAAATGACTGCACAGGAAGAAATTGAGCATTCCGACCGTGAACGCTCCCGTCATTACAGTGTATTTACCGACCAAAAATGGGGTGATAGGCATAATTATGATGTTCTGCTGAACAGTGGTATTCTCGGATATGGGAATTGCGCGAAGATAATTTGCTCGCTAACAGGAACAATTTCGTAACTTATTTGCTTGATTTAAAATAAAGCGAGTTTGTTATAAATATCATTTAGGCGATTGTAAAATACGCCAAGCCGAATGGTAGAAAAAGGGAGGGCACGATAAAAGAGAGTTTAAAGCGGAAGAACGGGCAAAGCAAAAGAGAAGCGTTGTAAAAATAGCGGATAGAATTATCCGTGAAATGATGTGTTTGCAGTTGAAGCTTGGGCGGAAATACACCGAAATTTCAATTAAATGCTTGATATCCTGCAAAAGGTATGCTAAATTCGCCAAAAAGCAACATATTCCAACGAAAAAATACTGCCAAAAAGAAATATCATTAAATCGGAATTTTCGGTAACATTAAATTAGCCTAAAAGGCTAATTTAAAGATGCAAGAGATTATCTCTCCGCTTCAACATATATTATACAGCGGTATATTTGCTTTTCGGCATAAAAAGCAAATATTTGCATCTTAAATTTTGCCGTGGTTCTCTCATACGGCAACTCCGAAAATCCGAACTCGTCAATTAAGACAGGTTCGGATTTTTGATTTTAATGATTAAATTCTCGCTTGTTATCTTTCCGCATAACGCTC
>JAJQDK010000045.1:4009-9194 GCA_021202245.1 Clostridiales bacterium | reverse complement strand
ATAACGGTCCTAAGGTAGCGAAATTCCTTGTCGGGTAAGTTCCGACCCGCACGAATGGTGTAACGATCTGGGCACTGTCTCAACTACCCACCCGGCGAAATTGTAGTACCGGTGAAGATGCCGGTTACCTGCGGCAAGACGGAAAGACCCCATGGAGCTTTACTGTAGCCTGATATTGGGTTTCGGTAATCTATGTACAGGATAGGCGGGAGACTGGGAACCGTGAGCGTCAGCTTACGGGGAGTCATTGTTGGGATACCGCCCTTAGGTTTCTGGAATTCTAACCTGCGGCCGTGAATCCGGTCGGGGGACATTGTCAGGTGGGCAGTTTGACTGGGGCGGTCGCCTCCGAAAGAGTAACGGAGGCGCTCAAAGGTTAGCTCAGCACGGACGGAAACCGTGCCTCTGAGTGTAAACGCAAAAGCTAGCCTAACTGCGAGGGTGACGGCCCGAGCAGTAACGAAAGTTGGAGTTAGTGATCCGGCGGTATGTGAATGGAAATGCCGTCGCTCAACGGATAAAAGCTACCCTGGGGATAACAGGCTGATCTCCCCCAAGAGTCCACATCGACGGGGAGGTTTGGCACCTCGATGTCGGCTCATCACATCCTGGGGCTGTATTCGGTCCCAAGGGTTCGGCTGTTCGCCGATTAAAGTGGTACGCGAGCTGGGTTCAGAACGTCGCGAGACAGTTCGGTCCCTATCTGTCGTGGGCGCAGGATATTTGAGGAGCTCTGTCCTTAGTACGAGAGGACCGGGATGGACGTACCTCTGGTGCACCAGTTGTCATGCCAATGGCACGGCTGGGCAGCTATGTACGGAACGGATAAACGCTGAAAGCATCTAAGCGTGAAGCCGACTCCAAGATTAGATATCCCATCGTTTAAACGAGTAAGACCCCTTGAAGACTACGAGGTTGATAGGCTGCGTGTGTAAGTGTCGTGAGGCATTTAGCTTGGCAGTACTAATAGGTCGAGGGCTTGACCACAAGTGTCTTTGGTCAGCTTATGTATTTTATTTACTTGTTTTTAGTTTATCCTACCTTTTTATTCTTCCTCTTTATCTCTTTCCCTTTATTCAGTTTTCAGGGCGCTTGCCCTTTATATACACCGATTTTTCGGTGAAGCTTTGATTTTTCAGCACCGTGAAAACGGCGCTTTTTTGTTTTTCGATATTTTTCAAATATGAGGTTGCCGTAAGGTTTAACTCGGAGCAAAGCAGATTCACCTCGCTTAATCTCTCCGATGGCTTAGGCTAAAAAAATTCCCACCCGATAGGTTAGGGTGGGTTGTGGTGTATTCTGCTCTTTGATGCTTTAAGCGGGACTTTGATGTTAACGTGCAGATTCTATTTGGTAATTTCTAATGATTATCCCGTGGTTAATAAAACGCAGCATATTAAGATAATCCGGGCCGATTTCGGGATATTCAGTGTTATTGAAAGAGTGGCCATCCCATAGCATCTTTGGTTTTCCGTATTTATTGCCGCCCTCTTCGGAGGGGTTTACATAATATGAAAAGTAATTATCGTCAATGAACTTGTCCCAATTATTGTTATAGTATTTTTCGAGAAAATCCACTGTTCTCACGATGCAGAGGTTTTTGCAGTCCTTACCGTCTTTGTTTTTTGCTCCTTCGAAGAGTATTTTGAGAGCTAAATTGGCTTTCTCTATATCTTTCTCATTTATTGCGTTCAGATAATCGTAAATTGCCGTTAAAATCAAATCGCAAAAGTCGTATTTCCCATAATTAGAGCGTCCGGCATTGAACCACGGTGGGCAAGGAAATAGATTCCCGATTGTATCGGAATTTTTGCAAACAGCTCGAATTCATCTAAGATCAATCGCGCGTAATCCTTTTTATCGAGATTGCTGTCTGAAAACAACGTATCAAAATCATTTAGAAGAGTTTTTTCGTAGTCCTTGTTTGTCCACTTATGCTCGTTTTTGAATCCGGAACAATATTTGTTGAGAAAATCGGTGAAAAGATGCTTGAGTGAATTAAGTGTATCGCCTCTTACCACATATTCTTTATCATTCAAATAGAGCTGCATTTTATTATTTCTTTTATAATATGTTATAATTTTCATATCAAAAATATCAGAAAAACATTTCCATTTTTCTTTGTATATCTTCATTGCATATTCGGAAACATCTGAATCATAATCACCGCTCAACGAATCAATATATGCTTTGATATATGCCTTTAAATACGGGTACCGCCCGTTTTTTTGTAATTCTTCGGCGGTGTAGAATTTATTGAACTCATTATTGATGTTATAAAAATCATAATTTTTTGTATTCTTTCTCAATTTGATTCCTCCGGCTTTTTTGTTTTTGCTTTGAACTTGTCATACTGTTTCAGGAGTTCCCCAAGGCTGCCAAAAACAGTTTGGTTGCCGCTTAGAAACCGATGTGCAGTTTTTATGATTTGCGGCGTATGGATAGGCAAATCGGCTGTTTTCACCGGCGTCAAAAAACACGGCGAAATCGTAGAGCTGCTGCTTCCGCAGACATTAAAGAAGCATACCCTCACCGGTCCTGTCTTATACGGATGCAGCGTGTCTACCACTCCGTAAATGTTATTATACATTACAATATCACCTGTGTTGAATGGGTTTGGAAGCGAGCAGTCTCCGCAGCTTACCTCAAAACGGCTTACTTTCGCAGCTGTTGATTGGAGCTTACGTCCGCAGGCGGATACCTGCAGCAGCTTACCTTTGCTGTAAATTGCACTGCCGAAGCATAAAAAGCTGCCTGCCAATCGCACAGAAATTGTATCAAGACCGATTGAAGTGGCGTGTTCAATCGCTGTGAGATGCGACTCATATTCGCCGAACTCGGTAAATTTTCCGTTTGCTGAAGCTGTAAGCTCATAACGGCATTTTTCAGGCGGAGATTCAAAATATTCTCGATTTTCCTGCTCAAATTGAATCCGCTCTCTGATCTGAATTTTAAGATCCTCGTCGTTAGTTATATCTTCGATTTGCAGCAGTCTTGCGATACGTTCATCCCAATACTCGGTGTTATGATACACAAGGAAAGCCATTGTCCAACCCGTTAAAGAATAACCGCTTCGTTCGATGTAGTTGCAGTACCACTCGCTTCCCAGCTGTCCGAGCATCGACAAATACTTGTCTTTCATACACACCTCCAAATAAGTAAAAATATAGTACAAATGTATTATAATAAAAATTTAGTTGGAAGTCAATACTTACAAAAAATTTTAACCCGTAGCAAAGCCCGACGTAACCGCGCATAAGATTGACGAATAGGTTATACATTGACTTTATGTTTATTTTTGCTTTATAATATATTAAAACACAAGTTACGGAAAAGGAATTTGTTCTATGTATAAGTATGTATTTAAATTGAAATTTGCCAAAAAAAAGACGGAATTAAATTTTGACGTTTGCGGCGACATCATAGAAGAAGCTGTTGACAACATCAACAGAGGCGCCGCCTTTAAGCGGGACGGCAAGCGTTTCAGCATTGATGAAATGGAAAAAGATGTTTTAACCTTGACTTTATTTTCCGAAAATTTGCTTGTGAATCCCTCTCGAAGCGTAAGCGCTTTGACTCGATATTGCACTACGTACTATACTGATAAATTTGAAAAAGCTGTTTATAATAAAACAATTTTCAGTATTGAGATGACATTTAAAGAAAAGGTAAATTTAAATACGCCGAATGATATATCAAACGAAGAATTGTTAAAGGGTATGATAGATTTACTGTATGGGTACACGCCGGCATCCTCGTCGGACAAGAAAGCAAGAAATGAAACAATACAAGAGATGAAAAGCTTAATAGCGCCGTATCTTGCTGAGGAAGTAAAAACAGATTCATCAAAAAACAACTTTAAGCCACAGCAATCGGAAATTGATACAGAAGCCGATTAAAAAATTGAAACATGGAGGACTAACAATGAAAAATGAATTTCAGGAAATCGATAGGTATATCTACGAGGAAAATTGGGACAAGGTGATGTATTGGGCGGAAACGCATCACGACACCACCGAGCAAGCCGTTGCCGATAAAGTGATGGAGTGTTACAGGCTCTGCATCAAACAGGGAATGCCGGCGGCATATTTAAACCTTGGTACTTTTTATTATAACGGTGTATTTGTCAGGCAGGACTTTAAAAAAGCTTTTGAATTATACAAGGTAGCCGCCGATGCCGGGGAAATAAGAGCGATTTGTAATTGTGCATACTGCTTTTATTACGGTCGTCATCAAAAGGTTGATTACGGCGAGGCTTTTCGTTATTTTAATATCGGCGCATTGCTGACTGATGATGTGAATTGTCTGTATAAGCTCGGCGATATGTACTTGAACGGATACTATGTTGAAAAGAATGAGAAGTACGCTTTTATGCTTTATAATCGAGCAAATGATTTATGTGAAACTCAACCGGGCGCGGCAGAACAAGTTCTTGCCGACGTTCAGTTCCGTCTGGGAAAGTGCTCTTTAAGAGGAATCGGAACAGAGAAAGACCCCAAAACCGCAAATTTATTGTTAAGCTTGGCATTAGTTGGTTTTTATGACCGTTGTTCAATCGATCCGTTTGTCCATGGATTTATTAAATCTACTAAAAGGCTTTTAGCTGAAGCTCAAGCGGAGATAGATAAAGAGATAATTTAGCCTAAGCGCCGAAAGCCTCTGCTCCTAAAGGCGGCGGAATTAAGCAAGGCAAATCGGCTTAAACCCGATTTAAATGTCAGCTCGGCGTTGATTTAAATAAGCTCACCTATAAAAAGACGACAAGCATTTATCTGCTTGCCGTCTTTTTAGTTAAAATTTGTTTTGTTTGTCATTAAAGTTGACTATGATGATTTTTCTTTTTCTTTAATATTAAGCTTCACGAAAACTCGGCATTGTTCAATACAGATCTCCTTTTGTTCTTCCGATAAACAACGGAATATCCGAAGCAGTTCGTTTTCCTGCGGTGTTGCAGCATTTCCGATTTTATTATCTAAAAGATAATCTGTTGACACATTAAAATATTTTGCAAATAGTTTTAATGTGGAAAAATCCGGTTCACGAGCGTTTTGAACATAACTCCCGATTGTTGACGGCGCTAAGTTTAACTGCACAGCCAGCTCTTTTTGTGTCATACTTCGTTCCTCAATCAAGTTCCTCAATTTTTCACCGAATTTCATCATATCACCTCTTTTATATATTAAAT
>JAJQDK010000045.1:0-3999 GCA_021202245.1 Clostridiales bacterium | reverse complement strand
TCAATGAAATAGAAAAATAAACTCAGACAAATTCACGAAATGAGGTGACAAAACGCATAAAGAGTAGTATAATCATAGCAAAGCTTTTAATTGACAACTTTGGATTAGGAGGACAATATTGTGGGAGAGTGGATTGATAATAACGGAACACTGATTCATATTGATGAACCCGGCGATAACAACGGCTGCAGTGGTTGCGCTGCTTTTTTAATATTACTGGCAATAGCGATAGTGCTCGCTCCGATAGTTTGGATAGTTACTGTAATTATGATAAAGGAAAGAGAAAAGGATGGGGTTGGTCCTTCGGCAACTTTGGATAAGATACATCGTATCTCTAAGGTAGCAACAATAGTGATAGCTATAATTTTGGGGATATCGGCTATAGGTCAAATTATCACTTTGATTGGCAGCGGTGTGGTATCTTATGCTATGATGCAATGATATTACTATGACGAATTTTAAATCACAGCCAAGCAAAATTGCTTGATTAAATATAATTTGTGCAAAGATGTCCCCCGCCTCTAAGGCGGCGGGTGTCATTCGTCATTTCAGTTGGAGTTGTAATCTCCCGCTGAAACACTGAGGAGCTAACGCTCCCCTTTGCAAGTTGCAATCTATCGCAAGCTCTGTTTCAAGCGAGCTTGACAGAGCGTTGCTCCGATTTAAATCATAGCAACAAATACCATTAATCTTGAGGGGGATATACAGTGAAAATTAAAGAGAAATTAACATCAATTATATTAGTAACAGCAATTATATTCGGAATGGTTACGGCTGTTCAGACTACAGTTAATGCAGAGGAATGCTCAGAAACAAACGGGCAAAGCTGCGTTATTGACGCTGAACAGGGGGGTTATTGCGAAATTGAAGCCTTAAACTCAACAGAGCAGGCTTCTGCAAGTTTAAACACTGCTAATTTTACTGAGATTGTCGAGAGTATATACTCAATTGTTGAAGGCAATGCTGAGTTCACGATAATTGAGGTGTTTTTTGTTATTTTGTTTTTATTTATTATAATGCCGGTTATATCTGTAATAATATTGGTTACGCTGCCTGTTTTTGTGGGGGTAGTATTGCCTGTATTTTATATAATGACAACAGTTAAAATGATTATAACCCATTCGTCGATGTCCTCCGCCTCTTAAGGTGCGGATGTTCGGCGGACACATCTGCCGCAGGCAGAGGCGCCGACCGAGTTAAACAAAGGGCAAGATGTTATATGCCTCTACAAATGGCGCGGCAAGACTCTTATTTGGTGCAGTAAAGTAAAAACTTTGGATTTAATATACCAATAATCAGAAAGGGCTTTTTATGAATAGCTATACTATGGGACGCGATGCGTTTTTAATTTATCTTAAGGATATTTATGACTTGGAAACTATGAAGGTTTTACTTAATCAAAAGGTAAATGAGGGAAATTCAAAGGTTAGGCAAATAAAGAGGGAATATCTTACGGAAAACAAAATAGAGCCGGACAGGGGCAGAAAAAATAACGCTGTTTTATACTTTATTCTAACTTATCTTATCATTGCCGTTTCAATACCTTTGGTCGGCGGTGTTATTTACGGAGTAATATTGGCGTTTTTTGGTGATTTTCAGGAATTGATCGAGGTGTTAGCAGCGACACTGCCGATTTTAATAGCAATTATCGTACTTGCGGTAGTGATTAATAAAAGAAGGCGTGAGAATAAAGCTGCTGTTGACAAAAATAAAAAGCATAACAAAGAGGACGATGAGCGAATAAGAAATAACCGTGAATTTATATATAATGAATACGAGAAGCCTTGGGAGGTACAAAGAAATAAAATTTGTCAAATATATGCAGGGGCGTGTAATGCGCTCAATAAAAATTATGCGTTGAATATTATCCCTCGGCAGTATAGAAATCTTGCTGCGATAAAATTTATTTACGACTTTATGAGTACATCTCATCTTTCATTTGAGCAAGCGGTTAATCAAGCTCAAATAGACAACGGAATCAGGCGTATTGAAAAAAGACTGGATATAATCATCAGACAAAACGAATCACAGCTGAAGGAGCTGTATTCAATCAGACAAAACACCGAAACCATTATAGAACAGCAAAACAAAATTCTTATGGCGCAGATTGCAACAGCATATTACGCACGTCAATGCGCTTTGCACACAGAAAGCATCAGATGTGTAGTAGAGGGCTTGTACGTATAACCTGTTCGCCGATATTAAGCAAGCTTACATCGGGCTCTGCTCTGAGTTAAAAGTTTAATATGCTTTGGGATTATCCGCTCGGCGCTGAAAAAAGAATAGCACCTTTATTTACATATTTGTGTTGACTTTAAATTACAGTCAGAGTATGATGAGTGTGTATTATTGAGGTGATAACAGTGGATAACAAAGACAGTATTCTTGAAGAGATGCGCAAGGTTGACGAGCAGGAGAAAGATAAAAAAGTTAAAGTAAAAACCGGCAATGCCGTGTGGATAAGGTCTGCGATAATATCAATCGCGCTTATCCTGATTGTATTGGGCGGAATTTATTTTGCCGCAAAAGGATTCGGCGTTTCTTAAGCTTTGATTGTTTACCTGTGTTCAAACCATAATTTTCAGGTTAAAAATCACGTAAGATTAAAGTAATTTTTTTGCGCAATGCTTCAAAAGCTCTGCTGTTGACAAAATCAAATAAAAATGAGAAGCCTGCCGAATTACGACAGGTTTTTTCTTTGGTTTGCGCCTGCGATGCCGATAAATTCCCTTGCATTTCGGGAAAAAGCCTGCGCATCCTAATGCCGGCGTAGGACTTATGCGCTTTAAATTAAACAAATTTAAAAAATTTTAAAAAAATCATTGAAATTATAAGAGAAATATGTTATTATATCAGACGGATGCTATGAAATCCGATTTGCTGATATAGCTCAGGAGGTAGAGTGCGTCCTTGGTAAGGACGAGGTCACGGGTTCAAATCCCGTTATCAGCTCCAAAACGCCGCGCGGCAGTAAGCTGTGCGGTATTTTTGCTGTTTTGCGCCTGAAATATCAGGCTCTCTTTCAAATGCCATCGAATAAGGGCTTTAACCCAGGCTGCGATTATCACAAGCGAGATTAAGCAAGACGAATCGGCTCAGCACTGATTTTCGCTAAAAATGATTTTAATTTAAAAAATCGAGAAAAAGGCTTGCAGAATGAGAAAATTAGTGTTATAATCATAATGTTAAATATCAGTATGGTAAGGAGTGGGCAGCAACCCGCTCCTTTGTATTTGTATGAAGTCGTGCAAATATCGTACCTAATGAGCGGAGGCATTTGATGGCAAAAAGTAAAGGCGGAGTTACCGTAAGCAAGGTGTGGGAGCTGTGCGAGCCAATCGTAAAGGAGCTCGGAGTTTCCATTTGGGACGTGCGATACGTTAAGGAGGGCGCTGACCGATTCCTGCGGATTTTTATCGACAGACCCGAGGGTGTCGGGATAACGGACTGCGAAAATGTTTCACGCGCAATAAACGACCCTCTTGACAGGCTTGACCCTATCAGCGAATCGTATTGCCTTGAGGTGTGTTCTCCCGGCGTTGAGCGTGAGCTTGTGCGTGACGAGCATTTTGAGCAGTTCATCGGAGCCGATATCAAGGTTCGTATGCACCGCCCGATTGAGGGAATAGGCAAGGAATTCGGTGGAGTGCTGACCGAGTACAGCGACGGAAACGTCACCGTTACCGACCACAGCGGAGAAAACACAATTACAATAAACAAAAAAGAGGCTGCTTGGATTAAGCTCGACGATTTTGATACAAAAACTCAGAAAAGGATGATAAGAAAATGAATAACAAGGATTTATTTGAAGCGCTCAAAATGTTTGAAACCGAAAAGAATATCGGTATGGACTATATGCTTCAGCAGATTGAAAAGGCGATTGTTCTCGCCTGCAAAAAGGCGTATAACGAAAATGATAACGTCGTTTTTAAGGTTGATCCCGAAAAAAATATCTTTGACGTAAAGCTTGTCAAGACCGTTACCGACGATGTGCTTGAC
>JAJQDK010000136.1 GCA_021202245.1 Clostridiales bacterium | reverse complement strand
CGGCAATTACTATGTTCGTGACGGTGTCAACAATCAGCGCAGGCAGTCCCACGTGAATTTTGCGTATTTCCTGTCCTCGTGTGGGAACAGCCTTCCAGAACATAGTCGGTGAAACGTCAAGCTGACTGTACAGCTGCGCCAGCTGTCGGCTGCTGCCCCTATACCATATTCTGTTTTTGGCGCAATTTCCGAGCCTGTCAACACCCTCCGTCACCGATACTGTGTATTCGGGCGCGGGATTCACGTTCAGAAACGACCTCAATCCTGCGCGTATTTTATCTTTCATTTTGTCTGTCAGCCCCATTTATTTCACTTCCGATTTTAGATATGTACGGCAGCCACGCATATTGTGACGAGTTTATGCAGTGGTCGTTGCCGTCCTCCGGTGTATTATCCCTGTCCTCACGCCAGCTGTAAAGCTCCAGCTCGGCAATGCTGTTTTTGCAATGCTCCAAAATAAAATAGCTGTCCTGCGCAAACCAACCGAGCTGCAAATTTATGCGGTCGATAATCGAAATCTTCTTGTATGCATTGTTAAAAATATAAACGCAGCCGTGCTGCCGCTTGTATCTGTACAGCTCGGTAATTGTCGCTTGGTCGGCGTTATCGACAAACACATTTTTTGCAAGTCCCCATTCACGGCGGTTGCGCTCCAAAAAATCTATGTAATTCTTCACCGTATCGCTCGGCGCAAGAGGAATTTGCAGCTCTGCGTTGTTGTATACCCTCTCGTCAAGCTCAACACATCTGCCCCTGTCCGTAATTCCGAAAAATGTCATAGCTGTCGTGTCGGGCGACTTCTGAGAATATGCTGTGTCAAGTCCCGATGAGAATTGAACAAAATGCTCCTGCCGGCTGTCCTTGCTCAAAAATTGCTCTGCCCGGCGCTTCGGCATTACGTGCCTTGCCCTGTCAAAATTTGAAAACACAAGTCCTGCCGCACGGCCTCTCAGCCCCAAAATTTTATTTTTATACAGCTTTGTTCCCTTTGGCGCATTGCGTTTAATCTGCTCGATTTTGTCCGCCGTCAATCCCGAATTGTCGGAAAAAGAAAAGAACCAATGCACCCAGCCGGGCTTCGGTTCCCCGTTAATCATATTTAAAATTTCAACAGGCGTTTCGCTTCTCCATTCCGGAAGCGGCCGAGCGCAGTTAATATACTCCGTATAAACGGGCAAGCTCGGGTCGTCGGGATTAAGGGTGGCAAGAAGGTAGTCGCAGCGCATTGAAGCCTCGCGCACATATTCGGTGTCGGCAATGTTGATTTCATCAATGTACAGGCAGCCGTACTGACCGCCGAGAGCTTTCTTCCACCGCGCTTTGTTGTCATATCCCAACACGTATATAATCTTATCCTCTTGGCTTGTGTGCAGAACAAGGTGCGGCAGGCTGTATTTCCCTTTGCCCTTGGAGTTGTATTCAACGAGCGAACCGAAATCATCTAAAATGCCCAAATCCTTATTGATGATGTTCTTCTCTATCGTACCGAGGTCAAGTCCGCTGAGTATGTGTGTTTTTTTGGAGCTTTCGGCGCATTTTAAGATAAATTTAAAAATCGCCGCCGTTGTCTTGCCGGCTGCGGTGGTTCCCTCCAAAAACTCAGCGGCTGCGGCGCATTTTAAAAACGCCTTGTATTTTTTTGAGAGAATCAGTCTTGACTGCGTTATCATTCATCGCTCATCTGCCTGATTAGGTCGTCTAATTTAGAGGCTTCGGCGGTGAGTGTGCCGTCAAGCTCAACCCTCTGCAGATATTCGCCCGTCATTTTATTGAGCGTATCAATGGCACGGATTCGGTCGGCAGGCGTTTCGTTATTGTTACCGGCAATGTCCGAAAGCACAATCTGTCTGTCCTTTACCGTCATAATTCTCTCATTTTTCAACGAATCTGATATTTCTTTGATATATTCCGAAATGTTAGTATTTTTTAGTAGCTTGTCCGCATTCTGCGCCGCAAACCTTTCCGAGTAGCCTGCGCGCCTTGCGCTCTCGGCAGCCTTGCCGCTCTGCGCATAAAGCTCCGCAAATTTGCGCTGTCTGAGATTCAGCTTTTCATTCAGCTTTTTTATTTTTCTCACCCCTGACCGAATCCGCCGTGCTGTCGTTTTGTTCTGTTCTTCTACTATATATTATAAAGCACTGAAAACGAACAAACGAACAAGTTGTATATTTTTCTCAAATTTATTTGTGCCGCCTACCAGCTGAACCTCAAACACATCATTCGTACGCTGTCGGAGGAGTTGTTTCCGCCTATCCTCATTGCTATTTTGTTCCAGCTGTAGCCGTGCTTGAGCCTCAGCCTGATACAATCGGCAACGCAGCTTTGCTGAGGAAGCCGAGCAATTTCCTTTTCCCTCTGCTCACGGATAGCTTTAATTTTTTCTTCCGCCGCTGCCTTCTGAGCCACGTAATACCCTATTCTGTCGGGCTTATCGCTTGAGCTGCCCGAGGACGGCATATCGGATATCTTAGGCGTAATGTCGTGCAGTCGGGCGTTAAGCACCTCGCAATAGGCGCTCAGCTCCCTGATTTTTCTGTCCATCGCTTTTATCTCTCTGTATGTCAATATATGCTTGCACCTCCCGATAATCAATTTCAAATTTCCTCAATGCTCTCAACGCTTATGTAAATGCCGGGAATTTCCGCCCAAAACTTCTCACAGATTTCCGAGCAAACCAAAGCGTCGTCCTTCCAAAATCCCGTTGACTTCATAGAGTCATTGTAAAGCTTATGATGAGTGTCCGGAGCGGGCTTAGTGATTCGGTATTCTCCGTACCGGTGAACGCCTCTCGGAAAGCACCACTTCACAACAAGCCTCACGCCCTGCCCATTCCGTTCTGTCGGTCTGTGCCTGAGCAGATGAGCCGTCAGCTTATTTTTTGCGGACTTTATTTCGGGTGTGTCATAAAAAACAGGTCTGCCGTTTATTACCGTCACCCTATGCTCCTGAGCCGTGACCGTGGGCGGATTCATCGGCATAAAAACTCAAGCTTCGTGCGCGCCATTTTTCAGCTCTCCTTTCAATTCGTCGGGACCCGTTATAAATGTGGTCTGTTTTTCGTCAGGGGCTGATTTTAAAAGCCCCCTGACAAAAAAGATATATTTATATATAGCAAATGTCTGTCTTGGACATTACCTAAAAAATTAGCAAATGTCTGTCTTGGACATTACCTAAAAAATTAGCAAATGTCCAAATAGAAAATCAATCTTTATTATCGTTTTTGAGCTTAATTTTTTTATCATTTTTATCTTCGTAAAAGCCGTATTTTATTACATCTCGGCTCAGCTGTTTTTTGAAAAATCCTTTGTCCTCTTCTGAAAAGTATTCGTAAAGCTCGTCCATCGTAGGTTCTCCGCCAAGAGCTGCTATAGCGTTAATAACTTTGTTTTTCTTTCCGTCCTGTTTTTTTCGCCGGTCTTTTTTTGCTTTGTTCAAACCCCTTTGCCAAGGCAGAGTATCCCCCCTCAAGGTCACAGTCCTTGAGCGCTCCCGACATATCGATTTTGTGTACTGGATAATCAATCCAGAGATTCAACGGCTTAAATCTCGGAAATTCTCTAAGCGTGCCCTCAATTCGCCAGGCTGTACGATTTTTGGTTTTTTCCTTCAAAACGCTTATTTCTTTCTTCAGCAGCTTAAAGGCGCTGTCCTTTAAATTCTCTCGGGCAATCTCAAGCATTTTTGAAGCCGTTACAAGGTCATCCTGACTGCACAGCTCATCAATATCGGGGTTAAAGCGCTCTATCCACTCGGCGCATTTTTCGCATACGGCTTTGTCCTGCTGCTGTAGGATAAGGCTGTCCTTTATCTCAAGCTGAGTTAAGTCAAGCAGAGCGTCGGGGTCACGGGCAAACACACCCGAACCGCTTGCTCTGTCCATGCTTCGCTTTCCGCCCTGAGAGCCTTTTGAATGGTGGTGGCAATATATTACCGCGCAGCCGAGCTCGGTGCACACCTTGTCAAATTGATTGCAAAATCTCGCCATTTGGTCGGCTGAGTTTTCGTCGCCGGTTATGACCTTGTATATCGGGTCGATGATAATAGCTATATAGCTCTTCTTGGCAGCTCTGCGTATGAGCTTGGGGGCAAGCTTGTCCATAGGTATACTTTTTCCTCTCAGATTCCAAACGTCAATATTTGCCAGGTTAGCGGGCTCAAAATCGAGCGCCGAATAGACGTCCTTAAAGCGGTGCAGGCAGCTTGCTCTGTCAAGCTCCAAATTAACATACAGCACCTTACCCTTTGCGCACTCAAATCCGAGCCAGGGCTTGCCCTCCGCAATAGAGATACACAGCTCTATGAGCGCAAAGGATTTTCCCGCCTTTGCGGGTCCGGCAACGAGCATTTTATGCCCCTGCCTGAGTATTCCGTTAATCAGGCAGGGCGCCAATTCGGGGAGATTGTCCCATTCGTTTTTTAGACATTCCGTATCGGGGAGACTGTCGTTTATGCTTTCGATATAATCTTTCCACTCGTCAAAGCTTTCCTTGCCGATGTTTCTGTCGATGATAAACTGCTTTTTGCCGTTTCTTATTACACCCGGAAGTCTGCTGAGCCGTGAAGGGTTTCGGTTTTGCTTGTCAATTTCAAGCCCGTTGTCCTTGCAAACCCGGTAAAGGTAGTCCACTCTTCTGCGGTATTCCTCGTAGGTCGGGGCGTCTATGTGTACAATAGCGTGAACGGATTTGCCTCCGCTGTAAACCATTACCGCAATAGGCAGCTCAAGCTCACGCATTACGGCGTTCTGCTGCTCTAAGGGCATACTGTCCGATTCAACAAGAGCATATCTGTAGTCCGTCACGTTTTCGTTTGTGATGCCCTTTCCGTCAAGCGGGTTAAATTGCACCCAAGCGCCCGCTTCGGGCTTGTAATCACCCAAAACTGCGCCTATATCGCCGCCGCAGGTGTTTAATGCCTTTATCAGTTCACCCGCCGTTCTGTCGCAGCTGCCCTTTGTAGGCAGATATTTTACCTTTCCGTCCTTCTCAATCTTGTATGTTTCCGTAACATATCCGACGTTATCCTCCGCCTCAAAAAGAGCTTCAAGGTATGTAATAATCTCGCCTACGGGATTCCAGCTTTCGGGCTCCGCAAATTTTATTCCCTCGCTTGCGTTGCAGCAGCCCTCATAATTGATTTCGTCCTCCCAATCAAGCTCTTTTTTTGCTGCTCTCTTTACCGCCGTAGCCTCTGTCTACCGCCATTTTTATAATTGTTCCTGCCGTAACGGGGCAGGCGCTGCCGTTAAAGCTTTCCCATTTTTTGACACATTCGCCGCTGTGATACCTGCTGTCGGCTCTCGACCAGCTGTCCCAATCCGAAACGGCAAAGCCCTCGTGCTTCAGTGCCATTCCGACGTTTATCCACTCCTGATAATCACGGCCTTCGGGGTCTATATATTTAAGAATTTCCGATAAGCTGTTTAAATCACCACTCATAATTTACATCTCCCTCGGGTGTATAATTTTCCTCGGGCGTATAATTTGCCGTGTCAATGCCTCTCGGAACTTTCCAGCCGTTAGCCGCAATTCTTGAAATAAGCCTGCTCGCCTCGTCAAAGCGCCATTGCCCGACGTGCTTAAAGCCCTTGCTTTCAAGCAGCCTTATCTGCTTAGGCGTTGTAAGCCCTGCATTTTTACGCTTTGAAAGTCTGTCAAGTATCATTTTCGCCTTGCCGGCATTCTCAATTTCATCGGGAAAAATTCCGAGCCTTTCAAGCGCTGACCTTTGATTATCTGATACAGGCGCGCATTCCCACCCGAACGCAGGAACATAGGAGGACAAATCCTCGGCTTGAATTGACATTTCGTATTGCAGCGGGTCAACAAGCTTGCGCTTGCGCTGCTTCATCTCCGAGAGCTGCTTTGCAAGAGCTTCCTCACGCTGAGCGACAACATCCTCGCTCGCCGTTTGCACAGCCTCCTCAATGTCAAATGCCGTTCCCGCCTTTTCGGCAAGGTTTTCGGTCATTTTACGCGCAACCTCTTCATCTGAGCAAATTAAGCTTGCCAGTCTGCAAAGCTCGTGCCTTTCGGTGTGCCAGAGAAAATCAAGCAGAAGCAGCTCCTTTTTGCCCTCGCACAGCCTTGTTCCTCTGCCTACCATTTGGCAATACAGACTTCGTACCTTTGTCGGTCTGAGAACAATTACACAGTCAACCGACGGGCAGTCCCAGCCCTCCGTAAGCAGCATACTGTTGCAAAGAACGTTGTATTTTCCGTTATCAAAGTCCCTGAGTATCTCTGCTCTGTCGGCGTTCTCCCCGTTGACCTCGGCGGCGTTAAAGCCCTTTTGGTTTAAAATATCGCTGAATTTTTGAGAGGTTTTTATAAGCGGCAAAAACACAACTGTTTTGCGGTCTTTGCAGTATTTTTGCATTTCATCCGCAATACCGTAGAGATAAGGGTCAAGCGCGGTATCAATTTCGCTCGGCTAAAAATCTCCCGACTGCATCGAAACTCCCGAAAGGTCAAGCCTGAGCGGTATTGTAATCGCCTTAATCGGCGACAAATAGCCCTCTCTGATTGCCTGAGGAAGAGTGTATTCATAAGCAAGGCTGTCAAACACCCTGCCCAAATTCTGCATATCGCCCCTATCGGGTGTGGCTGTAACACCCAACACCTGTGAGCTGTCAAAATATTCAAGCACACGCTGATAGCTGTCGGAAACTGCGTGATGAGCCTCGTCTACTATAATTGTGTTGAAGTAGTCCTTTGAAAAGCCCGAAAGTCTTTTTTCTCTCATAAGCGTCTGCACCGAACCTACCACAATTCTGAACCAAGTACCTTTACAGCTTTGCTCGGCCTTTTCCGTTGCGCAAACAAGCCCGGTCGTTTCCTTTATTTTGTCAGCAGCCTGTTCAAGCAGCTCACCCCTGTGCGCAAGGATTAAAACACGCTTGCCCTGCCTTACACACTCCTCTGCGATTTTCGCAAAAACTATTGTCTTTCCGCAGCCCGTGGGCAGCACCAAAAGAGTTTTGTCGTTTCCGCAGCTCCACTCATTAAACACGGCCGTCTTTGCTTCCTCCTGATACGGTCTGAGCTTCATCAGAAATCACCCGGAATCCAATTAGTTGCTTGAGCAGGCGCAGGCGGTACGGGTCTTAAGGGTCCTACGGTTTCAACCTCTTTGTCATAAGGATACAGCCTTTTAATCTTGTTGGATTTTCCTTGTGAGCCGTCCTTTTTAACGTATGTATCAACATAAACGCGGCATTTTCCCGTAGCGCCGGTGATTTTGTTCCAGTTCATTTTTACGGGTTCGTTGCGCTTCTTAAGTCCTATTGCAAGAAAAAGCGAGCTGAGCTTCCACTCAAATTTACTGTAGAGATAAAAATTATCGGTGATTTCCACCGTCTCCTCGGCGCCGTAAATTATAAATGTCACCTTGGCAAGGTTGCAGGGAGGAATTTTGTCCGAGCCCGAATATCTTGCGCGCTCAAAGCATTTTATTCTGAAATCATAATCGTCTTCGGGAAGCAGCACGAAGTCTGAGCCCTCGTCTTTAATTTCATCTTCCCAGTCATATTCTTTGTAATTATCATAATTATTCATTTGATTATCTCCTTTAAATTAAATTTATTATTCAAACGGGAGGTCTTGAAACTCCGAAATCACGGCGTAAAGCTTATTCCACGCTCCCACAAGCACCCCGTCAATAAACGCCTTGGGGTAATTTGCAATAGGCGTGTCCTCGGGAAAATACCCTCGCTTTGATACCGCAAGCTGAATATCACCTTCGGAAACATCGTATTTTCTCATCAAATCCGCAAGGGCTTTAGGTATTCCGTCCGGAATATACGGTATGTTCGATGTATCTAAATCCGATTGAGCGCTTTCGTGTTGAGCGGGCGGCTGCGTTTCACTGTCAACAGCCTTTGATATTTCATCCTCGGCAATCTCGGCAATACTGTCCGTTGTTGTTTCACCGCCGGCTGCAAAGGTGAAAATGTGGGCAATTTCTTCGTAGCTGAACGGCAGCTCATCAGGTAAGCCGTCTCGGTTCTTTGCGTCCCAGCAGGGATGATGAGCAGTATACATCACTCTTTCGCCGCCCTGCGCCTTAAATCTCTTGCCCTCTTTGTCGCAAGCGACCGCATAGGTCTTGTAATTTGCGAAAAATACCATATCCGCCCATTCCTTGACAAGCGGCGAAATCTGAGAGCTTGTCTTTTTGCCGAGCTTAAGCTCCCACCTGTCGTATGCGCCCATCTCATCGGGCTGCTCAAACTTACGCAGCTGAGCGTGAGCCGTAAGTGCAACATTTATTCCGCTGTCCGCTACATCCTGCAAAAGATTTAAAAATCTGCCGATTTCCTCCTTCTCATAGACATATCCGTTGCCGTAGCCGAAATCCTCAATGCCGTTTTTGTCATACTTTGCGAGAATTGAGTTTATGCAGAGCTGCTTCGCCCAATCAAAGGTATCAATAACAAGCGTTTTGCACAGCTTGGAGGTCATAATCTCTTTTACCTGCTCGTTAAGCATTTGCCAGCTTGACGGCTTCTGTGTTCGAGAAACATCCATGCCGTTCGTGCTTCCCTCGGTGTCGATAAATATCGGATCCGGAAACTGCGAAGCAAAGGTAGATTTTCCTATTCCCTCGGGACCGTATACAACTACCTTTTTTGTCTTCTGAATTTTGCCCTTAATTATTCTCATTAGAACTCTCCTGCCTTCCATTGCTTTTTCTTTGCTTCGGACTTAAAGTCTTTTTCTCTGCCTTCACTGTCTTTATTCACCTGCGTAATTCCGTCCTCAATGATTATGCTGCATTCGTCGCCTGTGGACACTCTTGTCGCAATGGCCTGCAAGCCCTCGCCCTCAAGCCATACGCCGAAGTTGTTAAGTGTTTCGGTATCAAGCTGTTCAAGCTTGTCAAGCAAAACGAATCCGCAGCTCGGGTTAAGCTTCCTGACGATTGAGGTTGCGACAATCAGCTGTTCAGAGCTGCTCATATTGTCCCATTTGTAGCCGTTGTATGTAAGCTCGCCGTCTTGAACATTCAAGCCGGGCAAGGGCAAATCCGCCCCGTCAAGCAGCTTTGTCTTTTTTGCTCTTACATCTTCAATTTGAGAGGTGAGGGTATTATACTGCGAGCTGTAGCTCTCCGCCTCAATCTCTGCCTTTTCTCTGTCAAGGTTTGCTCTGACCTTCTTATTGGTTTCCTCAATGTCAAAAATATTCTTTTCAAGCTCCTCTGTGCTTTCGTCGTGCAGCTCGGCAACGGTTTTTCTTGCTGTTTCGAGCTGCTTAAGTATTGAAG
>JAJQDK010000010.1 GCA_021202245.1 Clostridiales bacterium | reverse complement strand
ATCGCAAGCTCTGTTTCAAGCGAGCTTGACAGAGCGTTGCTCCGATTTAAAATTAACTCTTAATTCAATTATACAGGAAAGCGGCGATTTTGCAATATGTGCAAATCTAACAAAATTTTAAGGATAAATTTTCAAAAAATTCTACACGGATAATTTTGCAAAATTATTGAATTTAAACGGCTTTCATAGTATAATAATCCTTGCGTGACTGCACATAGATATGCGATGAAGCGGGAGGTTGCGGCAATTTTGCCGGTTTTTCCGTGGAGTATGTCCGATTTTAAACCGGGCGATTTACAATGAAACAAAGGAGCTGACACGGCAATGGGGTTGCTTTGCCGTAAGTGCGCTCTGCGGCTTTCAGGATGTTCCCGGTTAACTGAACAGTTAAACGGGTTTTTTAATGCGGGGTGAGGAAACACCCGGCAGAGTTTCAAAAAGTTTTGGAAGCAAACGCCCGCCAACTAAATTTTTAAGGAGGCGACGATATGGCAGTCAAGGAAAAGATTAGAATAAGATTAAAGGGTTATGACCATCAGCTCGTCGATCAGTCGGCAGAGAGAATCGTGGCTACGGCTAAGCGCACAGGCGCAAGAGTTTCGGGTCCGGTTCCGCTTCCCACTGAGAAGCAGATTGTTACAATTCTCCGTGCCGTTCACAAATATAAGGACAGCCGTGAGCAGTTTGAAATCAGAACCCACAAGCGTCTTATCGACATCTTAAGACCGTCAAACAAGACAGTCGAGGCTCTTATGAGCTTAGAGCTCCCTGCCGGCGTTGATATCGAGATTAAGTTATAATCAGCTCATCACACTTGCTTAGCTTAAATCTTATACCAACCTACAAGCAGACAGGGTCAAGTTGGCAGACGCCAACCAATAACCTATAAGGAGGATACAAAAATGCAAAAAGCAATCATCGGCAAGAAAGTCGGAATGACACAGATTTTCGATGAAAAGGGAGTATTTATTCCCGTAACTGTTATCGAGGCAGGTCCTTGCGTGGTTACAGCCAAGAAAACAGTTGAAAACGACGGCTACGCATCGGTTCAGTTCGGATTCGGCGATATGAAACCGCACAAGGTTACAAAGCCTATGAAGGGATTTTTTGACAAATCGGGTGTAGCTCCCAAAAAGACTCTTAAAGAGTTCCACTTTGACGACACAGACGCCTACAACATAGGCGACCTCGTTAAGGCAGATGTATTCACCCCCGGCGACAAGATTGACGTAACCGGCAAGAGCAAAGGTAAGGGTACCGCAGGCGTTATCAAGCGTTGGAACTTCCAGCGCCTTAAGGAATCCCACGGTACAGGCCCCTGCGTTCGTCACGGCGGTTCAATCGGTGCCTGCTCATCGCCCTCTCGTGTTTGGAAGGGCAAGAAGATGGCAGGTCATCTCGGCGCAGAGAGGGTAACAGTTCAGAACCTCACAGTCGTTAAGGTTGACTCAGAGAACAACCTTATTGCTGTTAAGGGCGCTGTTCCCGGACCAAATAAGGGAATCGTAGTAATTAAAGATTCCGTTAAGGCTTAAGGAAGGGGGATTATAAATGCCAAATTTAGCAGTAGTAGATATGGAAGGCAAAAAGGTTGGTTCAATCGACCTTTCCGATTCCGTATTCGGTATTGAGCCCAATGAAGCTGTTATGCATCAGATGGTATTGAGCTATCTTGCTGCTCAGCGCCAGGGCACACAGTCCGCTCTTACAAGAGCAGAGGTTTCCGGCGGCGGCAAAAAGCCGTGGAGACAAAAGGGCACAGGACGTGCAAGACAGGGTTCGACACGTTCTCCGCAGTGGACACACGGCGGCGTTGTATTCGCTCCCAAGCCCAGAGATTACAGATTCTCTGTAAACAAGAAGGTAAGACGTCTTGCAATGAAGTCGGCTTTCTCTTCAAAGGCTAAGGAGAACGAGATTGTAGTTGTTGACTCAATTACAATGGACGAATATAAAACCAAAACAGTTGTTGCAATGCTCAAGGCAATAGAGGCTGACAAAAAGGCTCTTATTGTACTTCCCGAGGTTGACAGCAAGGTTATTAAATCGGCAAGCAATATTCCCGGAGTTAAGACAGCTCAGGTAAACACCCTTAATGTGTATGACATTCTGAACGCTGACAAGCTCGTTATTGTTAAGGATGCCGTAAGCAAGATTGAGGAGGTATATGCATGATAGCTCATGATATTGTAATTCGCCCGATAATTACTGAAAAAAGTATGATCGGTGCGGCAAACAAGGTATATACCTTTGAAGTTGCCAAATCAGCAAACAAAATTGAAATCGCAAAAGCTTGCGAAGAGGTTTTCAAGGTTAAGGTTGCCAAGGTAAACACCGTCAGCGTAAGAGGTAAGTTCCGCCGTCAGGGCAGAAACAACGGCGGCTACACCAAGAGCTGGAAAAAAGCAATCATCACACTTGCAGAAGACAGCAAGCCTATAGAATTTTTTGAAGGCATGATGTAAGCCTGAAATCAAGTCAGGCAGAATGTATGGGAAAAGCCATATTCCCGCAAAGCCATCATGAGGAGAGTGAAATCAAATGGCCATTAAAGTATACAAACCGACCATTAACTCAAGAAGAAATATGTCGGTTACAGATTATTCGGCTCTTTCAAAGGTTGATCCGGAAAAAAGCTTACTTGCTCCTTTAAACAAAAAGGCAGGCCGCAACAGCTACGGAAGAATCACCGTTCGTCACAGAGGCGGCGGCAACCGCAGAAAGTACCGCATCATCGACTTCAAGCGTCAGAAATTTGACGTTGAAGGCACAGTAAAAACATTAGAGTACGATCCCAACCGTTCGGCGTTTATCGCTCTTGTTGAATACACCGACGGCGAGAAAGCTTACATTATTGCTCCCGAGGGACTTAAGGTAGGCGACAAGGTGCTCGCAGGCGAAAATGCCGATATCAAACCCGGCAACGCATTACCGCTTACAGCTATTCCTGTAGGTACATTCATCCACAACGTAGAGCTTTACCCCGGCAGGGGCGCTCAGCTTGCTCGTTCGGCAGGCAATATGGCTCAGCTTATGGCAAGGGAAAACGGTTTAGCACTGTTAAGACTTCCCTCCGGCGAGCTGAGAAATGTTCCCGAAGCTTGTATGGCTACAATCGGACAGGTTGGCAACATTGACCACGAGAATGTAAAAATCGGTAAAGCAGGTCGCAAGAGAAATATGGGTTGGAGACCCACCGTGCGCGGTTCCGTAATGAACCCGAACGACCACCCCCACGGCGGCGGTGAAGGTAAATCTCCCGTAGGCCGTCCGGGCCCTGTTACCCCTTGGGGTAAGCCCGCACTCGGCTATAAGACTCGTAAGAACAACAAGAGCAGCGATAAGCTTATCGTTCGCAGAAGAAACGGTAAGTAAGGCAGAGAAAGGAGCTTATAACTATGAGTAGAAGTACTAAAAAGGGTCCCTTTGTTCAGCCTGTACTGCTCAAAAGGGTTCTTGAGATGAACGAATCGGGCGAAAAGAGAATTTTAAAGACTTGGTCAAGAAGTTCAACAATTTTCCCTGAATTTGTAGGTCATACCTTTGCCGTTCACGACGGCAGAAAACACGTTCCGGTATATGTGACCGAGGATATGGTAGGTCACAAGCTCGGTGAATTTGCGCCGACGAGAACCTTTAAGGGTCATGCCGGTTCCAAAACGTCTAAATAAGCGGAAGGAGAGTAATGCAGATGGAAACACAGACTGAAGCAAGGGCAAATGCTAAATTTGTTCGTATTTCACCCCGCAAGGTTAACGTAGTCATCGACCTCATCAGAGGCAAGGATGTTAAGTATGCGGAAGCTGTTCTCAAGCACACTCCCAAAGCCGCTTGCGAGCCGCTTTTAAAGCTGCTCCGTTCAGCTATGGCAAACGCTGAGAACAACCATGATATGGATGTATCCAGGCTCTACGTTGCAGAGTGCAACGCTACGGCAGGCCCCATCCTTAAAAGAATTCGTCCGAGAGCACAGGGCAGAGCGTTCAGAATTAACAAGAGAACTTCTCACATTTCCCTCGTACTCAAGGAAAAAGAAGACTAAGAGGAGGTTAAATTATGGGTCAGAAAGTTAATCCGCACGGACTTCGTGTCGGTGTAATTAAAGATTGGGATTCACGTTGGTTTGCAAACAAAAAAGACTTCGGCGATACGCTTGTTGAGGATTATAACCTCCGTAAAACACTGAAGGCTCAGCTTTACAACTTCGGTATCTCAAAGATTGAAATTGAGCGCGACGGCAAAAAGGTAAGAATCAGTATTCACTGCGCTAAGCCCGGTCTTGTTATCGGCAAGGGCGGCTCCGAAATCGAGAAGCTCAAGCTCCAGTGCGAAAAGATGCTTAACAAGCCCGTTGCTATCAATATTATTGAAGTAAAGGCTCCCGAGCTTGACGCTCAGCTTGTAGCTGAAAACGTTGCTCAGCAGCTTGAAAAGAGAATTTCATTCCGCCGCGCCATGAAGCAGTCAATCGGCAACGCTATGCGCCGCGGTGCGAAGGGTATCAAGATTATGTGTTCGGGCCGTCTCGGCGGTGCTGAAATTGCCCGTTCCGAACAGTACCATGAGGGTACAATTCCGCTTCAGACGCTTCGTGCAGATATTGACTACGGTTTCGCAGAGGCTAACACAACCTACGGCAAAATCGGCGTTAAGGTATGGCTTTACAAGGGTGAAGTTCTTAACGAGGTTAAATCGAGGAAGCCCCGCAGAGAAGGAGGCAGAAAGTAATGTTATTACCTAAGAGAGTTAAGTACAGAAGAGTACAGAGAGGTCGTATGACCGGTAAGGCTCTTCGCGGTAACAAAGTTACTTACGGCGATTACGGCCTTCAGGCTGCCGAGCCCGCTTGGATTACCTCAAATCAGATTGAGGCAGCCCGTGTCGCTATGACTCGTTACTGCAAAAGATTCGGTAAGGTTTGGATTAAAATCTTCCCCGACAAGCCCATCACGGCAAGACCTGCCGAAACCCGTATGGGTAAAGGTAAGGGCGCTCCCGAGTATTGGGCAGCAGTTGTTAAACCCGGCAAGGTTATGTTTGAGCTTGGCGGTGTAGATGAAGCTACAGCAAGAGAGGCTCTTCGTCTTGCTTCTACAAAGCTTCCCATCAAATGCAAGTTTGTTAAAAAAGAGGAGGGTGAGCAGTAATGAGAGCATCGGAACTCAGAGATATGACGGTTGAGGAGCTTCAGACAAAGCTCACTGAACTCAAGGAAGAATTATTCAATCTTCGTTTTCAGCTTGCTGTTAATCAGCTTGAAAACTCATCCAGAATCGGTGCCGTTAAGAAGGATATCGCAAGAGTATCTACCATACTCCGTCAGCGTGAAATCGACGGTACGGAAGCTTAAGAGAGGAGGACTTAACAGTGAGTGAAAACAGAAATATGAGAAAAACGGTTGTCGGAAAAGTTGTAAGCAACAAGATGGACAAGACAATTGTTGTTGCCGTTGAAGACAGCGTAAAGCATAAGCTTTATAATAAAATTGTTAAGCGTACAGTTCGCTTTAAGGCGCACGATGAGAACAACGAGTGCAGCATTGGCGACCGTGTAAAGGTTATGGAGACCCGTCCTCTTTCTAAGGATAAAAGATGGAGACTCGTCGAGATTATTGAGAAAGCTAAATAAGTTTAGCGGCTTTGAGAAAAGGAGGAATACACTGTGATTCAACAGCAAACCATCCTCAAGGTTGCCGACAACACCGGCGCAAAGGAACTTATGTGCATTCGTGTACTCGGCGGTACCAGAAGGAGATATGCCAATATTGGCGATGTTATAGTTGCCTCTGTTAAAAAAGCAGCACCCGGCGGTGTTGTTAAAAAGGGCGACGTTGTAAGAGCCGTTGTCGTTCGTTCCGCAAAGGGCGTAAGACGTGAGGACGGCACATACATCCGTTTTGATGAAAATGCGGCTGTAATTATTAAGGAAGATAAGAACCCGAGAGGTACTCGTATCTTCGGACCGGTAGCAAGAGAGCTTCGTGATAAGGACTTTATGAAGATTTTATCTCTCGCTCCCGAAGTACTTTAATGGAGGTGTCACACTATGAGTAAGGTTCATGTAAAAACAGGCGACACCGTTATCGTTATCAGCGGTAAGGATAAGGGCAAAAAGGGACAGGTTCTCGAGGTTAGCCCCAAAGAAGGCAAAGTAATCGTAGAAAAAATCAATATGGTTTCAAAGCACGTTAAGCCCAGAAAGATGGGCGAACAGGGCGGTATAATCAAGGCTGAGGGCGCTATGTATGCGTCTAAGGTTCAGATTGTTTGCCCTCGCTGCAAAAAGCCTACAAGAGTCGGCCACAAGATTTATGAGGACGGCTCCAAGGGCAGAGTTTGCGTTAAATGCGGCGAAGCACTTTAAGGAGGAAATAAGATATGGCAAGACTTAAAGAATATTATTCAAATGAAGTTGCACCTGCTCTTATGAAAAAGTTCTCCTATAAGAGCACAATGCAAATTCCCAAGCTTGACAAAATTGTTGTCAACGTGGGCGCAGGCGAAGCAAGAGAAAACTCAAAGGTAATTGACGCAATCTGCAAGGATCTTTCTGCCATCACAGGTCAGAAGCCTCTCATATGCAGAGCAAGAAAATCAGTTGCTAACTTCAAGCTCAGAGAGGGTATGCCGATAGGCTGCAAGGTAACTCTCAGAGGCGAGAGAATGTATGAATTTCTCGACAGACTCTTCAACATTGCACTTCCCCGTGTACGAGATTTCAGAGGCATCAATCCCGATTCCTTTGACGGCAGAGGAAACTACAATATGGGCCTTAAGGAACAGCTTATATTCCCTGAGATTGATTATGACAAGATTGACAAGGTACGCGGTATGGACATTTGCTTTGTAACAACCGCAAACACAGACGAAGAAGCTCGTGAGCTGCTGGCTCTTATGGGCGCTCCGTTTTCAAAGTAAGGAGGGATTGTTGTGGCTAAGACTTCAATGAAGGTAAAGCAGCAGAGAAAGCAAAAATTCTCTACAAGGGAATATTCAAGATGTAAAATCTGTGGCAGACCACACGCCTACCTTCGCAAGTATGGTGTATGTCGTATTTGTTTCCGTGAGCTCGCTTACAAGGGCGAAATCCCGGGCGTAAAGAAAGCAAGCTGGTAAGTAAAGGGAGGTAAAACGCAATGCAGATTACAGATACAATCGCTGATTTGCTTACAAGAATCCGTAATGCTAACTCAGCAAAGCACGACTCTGTTGAAATTCCTTCATCAAACCTGAAAAAAGCCATTTGTCAGATTCTTGTTGACGAGGGCTACATCAGGAATTTCACAGTTATAGAAGACGGCAAGCAGGGCGTAATTAAAGTAAATCTTAAATACACAGCAGACAAGACTCCTGTTATCACAGGTCTTCGCCGTGTGTCTAAGCCCGGTTTACGTATTTACAGCAATGCAGAAGATATGCCAAAGGTAATGAAGGGACTCGGAATCGCCATCATTTCCACATCTAAGGGTGTTATGACAGACCGTCAGGCACGCAAAGAGCATGTTGGCGGCGAAGTTCTCGCTTACATTTGGTAAGAGGAGGTGCGATAAATGTCTCGAATTGGAAGAAAACCTATAAATATTCCCGCCGGAGTTACAGCTACTATTGCTGACGGCGTAATCACTGTCAAAGGACCCAAGGGAACGCTCGATTTCAAGTACAACCCCGCTATGACAGTTGAAATCAAGGACAACGTAATTGAGGTTACTCGTCCGGATGATGCAAAAGAAAACCGCTCGCTTCACGGCCTTACAAGAACACTTATCAACAATATGGTGATCGGTGTTACCGAAGGCTACAAGAAGGAGCTTGAAGTAAACGGCGTTGGTTACCGTGTCCAGAAGCAGGGCAACAAATGCGTTATGAACCTCGGTTTTTCTCACCAGGTAATTGTTGAGGATACGGACGACATCAAGATTGAAGTTCCCGATCCCAACAAGATTGTTATTGTCGGCATTGATAAGCAAAAGGTTGGTCAGTTTGCTGCCGAAGTAAGAGAAAAGCGTCCACCGGAGCCGTATAAGGGCAAAGGTATTAAGTACGCTGATGAAGTTATTCGCCGCAAGGAAGGCAAGGCCGGTAAGGGCAAATAATTAAGGAGTGAATTATAAATGGTAAGCAGACCTGATACAAAAAAGGCACGCGCAAAACGCCATAAGAGAGTCCGCAGCAAAGTCAGCGGAACAGCAGCTTGTCCGCGTTTGTGCGTATTCCGCTCTACTAACAATATCTACGCTCAAATTATTGACGACGTAGCCGGTGTAACACTTGCTCAGGCATCAAGCCTTGACAAGACCATTACGGGTAATGGCGGAAACAAAGAGGCAGCAAAGGCAGTCGGCGCACTTATTGCGCAGCGTGCCAAGAAAAAGAATATCACCGATGTTGTATTCGACAGAGGCGGTAACATATATCACGGCCGTGTAAAAGAATTGGCCGAAGGCGCTCGTGAGGGCGGCCTCAATTTCTAAGGAAGAGGAGGAATAACTTTGGCTAAAACAGTTGAAATAACAGGCGAATTAAAGGAAAGAGTAGTTACCATTAACCGTGTATCAAAGACGGTTAAGGGCGGACGAATTTTTAAATTTGCGGCTCTCGTGGTTGTCGGCGACGGCAACGGAACCGTTGGTTTCGGTATCGGCAAAGCAGGCGAGGTTCCCGACGCTATCCGCAAGGGTATTGAGGACGCAAAGAAAAATCTTATGAAGGTTTCTCTCAGAGGCACAACAATTCCGCACGAGATAATCGGCGAATACGGCGCAGGTAAGGTTCTTATGAAGCCCGCCGCACCCGGTACCGGCGTTATCGCAGGCGGCCCGGTTCGTGCCGTTGTAGAGGCAGTAGGCATTAAGGATATCAGAACAAAGGCTCTTCGTTCAAACAACCCCTGCAATGTTGTAAGAGCTACTCTTGCAGGTCTTTCGGCTCTCAGAACAGCTGATGAAGTTGCTGCTATCCGTGGTAAATCCGTTAAGGAAATTTTATAATAGGGAGGTTGCTTAAGATGAAAATTAAATTAGTAAAAAGCCTTATCGGCGCTAAAAAGGATCAGATTGCAACCGCCCACGCTTTGGGTCTGAAGAAAATCGGCGACACAACCGTTCAGCCCGATAACCCTCAGACAAAGGGCAAGGCAGCAAAAATTATCCACCTCATAGAGGTTAGTGAAGCGTAAGCAGGGAGGTGCGAATTAAATGAAGTTACACGAACTTTCACCGGTTGAAGGATCCAAAAAGGCTCCCAAAAGAATCGGCAGAGGACACGGCTCAGGCTGGGGCAAAACAGCCGGCAAGGGTCACAAGGGACAGAAGGCTCGCTCAGGCGGCAGTATCCGTCCGGGCTTTGAAGGCGGTCAGATGCCGTTACAGCGTCGTGTTCCAAAAAGAGGTTTTAACAACATCTTTGCTAAAAACGTAGCTGCAATCAATCTCAGCACACTAAACAGAAAGTTTGATGACGGAGCAACGGTTGACGCTGAGGCTCTCGTTAATGCAGGCGTGATTAAGAACGGTTTTGACGCCGTTAAAATTCTTGGTAACGGCAAACTCGATAAGAAACTTACTGTAAAGGTTTCAGCTTTTTCCGAGTCAGCTAAAGCTGCTATTGAGGCTGCCGGCGGAAAGGCTGAGGTGGTTTAAGTGTTTAAAACAATAAGAAACGCTTGGGCAATTCCTGAACTCAGAAAGAAAATCTTATTTACACTTTTAATCGTTATCATATTCAGAATCGGTTCCGTAATTCCGGTTCCATTTCTTGACCAAACCGCACTTGCGGATGCAATGGGCGGATTTGAAACAGGCAACACAATGCTTGCCTACATCAACACACTTTCGGGCGGTGCCTTTTCAAACGCAACCTTGTTTGCAATGGGTATCACTCCGTATATCAACAGCTCCATCATTATGCAGCTCCTCACCGTTGCTATTCCTCCATTGGAGAGAATGGCAAAGGAGGGCGAAGCAGGCAGACGTAAAATCAGCACAATTACACGTTATGTAACCGTTGGTCTCGGCCTTATTCAGGGCACCGCATACTTCTTCTATCTGAAGAGCAGCGGCGTTACCGTTTACAACTCAGGCTTTGATATGTGGTTTGCAGCGGTTGTAATTATTCTTGTGTTTACCGCCGGCACGGCGTTAATGATGTGGCTCGGTGAGCAGATCAACTCTCACGGCATAGGAAATGGTATTTCCATTCTACTTTTTGCCGGCATCGTTGCTCAGCTCCCCACAACAATCAGCACGCTCGGTCAGTATTGGGCACTCGGTTCAAACGGCGCTACTCAGTACTATGTACTCGTACCTCTTTGGGCTGTTATCTTTATCGCTGTTATCTGGGTTATCACATTTATGCAGGACAGCGAAAGACGTATCCCTATTCAGTACGCTAAGCGTGTAGTAGGCAGAAAAATGTACGGCGGCCAGTCAAGCCATCTTCCCATCAAGGTTGCTCTCGGCGGCGTGCTTCCTATCATTTTTGCCAGCTCAATTTTATCAATTCCCGGTACAATCAATCTGTTCATCGGCTTAGAAGAGGATGACGGCTTCTGGGGCAAGTTCTTTGCCGCCTTTGATACCACCGGATGGTTGTATTTGGTATTGTATTTTATCCTCATTATAATGTTCGCTTATTTCTACACAACTATTCAGTACAATCCTGTTGAAATGGCCAACAATCTGAAAGCAAACAACGGTACAATCCCCGGTATTCGTCCGGGTGCTCCGACAGCAGAATACATCAAAAATATTCTGTCAAGAATCACATTGATCGGCGCTCTCTTCCTTGCAGTTATCGCAATGGTTCCCCATATTTACGGAGCTGCAACGGGAATGGGAATGATGTCAATCAGCGGTACGTCAATTATCATTCTTGTAGGTGTTGCTCTTGATACCGTTAAGCAGCTTGAATCTCAGATGATGATGCGTCACTACAAAGGATTTCTTGACTAATCAGTTTTAAAGGAGTATAATAATGAACATTATTATGTTGGGCGCTCCCGGTGCAGGAAAAGGCACTCAAGCCGCTGTACTTTGCGAGCACTTCGATATTCCCACAATTTCTACCGGTAATATGATCCGTGAAGCGCTGAAAAACGGCACTGAGATGGGTTTGAAGGCTAAGTCCTTTATGGATGAAGGCAAGCTTGTTCCCGACGAGGTTGTAATCGGCATTGTCAAAGAAAGACTTGCCGAGGATGACTGCAAAAAGGGTTTCATTCTTGACGGCTTCCCCAGAACCATTCCTCAGGCTGAGGCTCTGGACAAAATGGGCGTTGATATTCAGTACGTTATCAACATCGACGTAGCTGACGAAAGAATTATCAACCGTATGTCCGGACGCCGTGTCTGCGAAAATTGCGGCAAACCCTATCATCTTGTGAACTTAAAGCCCAAGAAGGATGGAGTATGCGACGATTGCGGAGGCACCCTTGTTCAGCGCAAGGACGACCACCCCGACACCGTACTTGCACGTCTTGATGTATATCACAAAGAGACCGAGCCCCTTGTTGACTACTACAAAAAGCAGAACAAGCTTGTAAATGTAGAGGGACAGGACAGCGTTGATGATACAACGAAGCTTATCCTTGAAGCAATAGAGGCTTAAAGTATGGTAATTATTAAAACAGCACGGGAGCTTTCAAAAATGAAAGACGCCTGCAGAATTTCTGCCGAGGCGCTGCGTGCTGCGGGAGAGGCTGTAAAGCCCGGCATTACTACTTATGAAATAGATACGATTGTCCGCAAATATATCGAGAAACAGGGCGCAACTCCCTCGTTTCTCGGTTACGGCGGATTTCCTGCAAGCGCATGCATTTCCGTAAACAACGTGGTTATCCATGGCATACCAAGCAAGAAACACGTCCTTAAGGAAGGTGACATAGTAAGCGTGGATGTTGGCGCATACTATGAGGGATTCCACGGCGACAACGCCTTTACGTTTCCCTGCGGCAAAATCAGCGCTCAGGCGCAGGCTTTGCTCGACACCACAAGGGAGAGCCTTTATGAGGGAATTAACAAGGCTCTTGCCGGCAATCGCATAGGCGATATCGGCAGCGCAGTTCAGAAGTATGTCGAAGCTCGCAGTTACTCGGTGGTACGAGATTTTGTCGGCCACGGCGTAGGTGCGAAATTACACGAAGACCCAAGCGTACCCAATTACGGCACACTCGGAAGGGGAGTGCGACTTATTCCGGGTATGACAATAGCCATTGAACCCATGGTAAACGAGGGCACATTTGAGGTGCGTGTACTCGATGATGAGTGGACCACCGTCACTAAGGACGGCAAGCTTTCCGCACATTTTGAGCACACGGTTGCCGTTACTCCCGACGGGCCCAAAATTATGACCCTGTGTGACTAAAGGTGATTTATGAACACACAAAGAGGAAGCATAGTGAAGGCAAAGGCGGGGCGTGACAAGGGCGGCTTTTTCATAGTGCTTGACACGGACGCCGAGTATGCTTATATAGCAGACGGCAGGCGCAGAAAGGTTGAACACCCCAAAAGGAAGAAGCTGATTCACCTTGCGCCCACAAATACGGTTATCGAGGGTTCTTTTGAAACCAATCCGCAGATAAAAAGAATTTTAAAAGAATTTATTGAAAACGGAGGTTGACGGTATGTCTAAACAGGATGTAATTGAAATTGAAGGTATAGTTAAGGAAGCTCTTCCCAATACACAGTTTAAGGTAGAGCTGCCGAATGGTCACGTGATTTTAGCTGTTATTTCAGGCAAGCTCAGAATGAATTTTATTCGTATTTTGCCGGGTGATAAGGTTACGGTTGAGATGTCGCCGTATGACCTGAACAGAGGAAGAATTACCTGGCGTTCAAAGTAACTCAGGTAGAGAAACACGACTTTTTAGAAAGGAATGATTGTAAATGAAAGTCAGACCATCAGTAAAGAAAATGTGCGACAAGTGCAAAATCATCAAAAGAAAAGGTAAGATTTTAGTTATTTGCGAGAACCCTAAGCACAAACAGCGTCAGGGTTAATTACCTAAAAACAGAAAATATTTTAATTTTATATGGAGGTGCAACTGAATGGCTCGTATAGCAGGTGTTGACTTGCCGAGAGATAAAAGAGTTGAAATCGGTTTGACTTATATCTACGGTATCGGACGTAAAACTGCAGACGACATTATTGCTGCAACAGGAGTTAATCCCGACACTCGTGTCAGAGATTTAACCGAAGAGGATGTATCAAAGCTCAGAGAATATATTGAGCATAACTGCCGTGTTGAAGGTGACCTTCGCCGTGACATAGCTTATGACATTAAAAGACTTATTGATATTGGTTGTTACCGTGGCGTTCGCCACAGAAAAGGCCTTCCCGTAAGAGGTCAGCGTTCCAAAACCAACGCTCGTACCCGCAAAGGTCCCCGTAAGACCATGGCTAATAAGAAGAAGTAAGGAGGGCAAAGGACTATGGCAGCATCAAAAGGTGGAAAAAGGGTTATTCGCCGTCGCCGTGAGCGCAAAAACATTGAAAAGGGCGCAGCACATATCCAGTCAACATTTAATAATACCATTGTTACTATTTCCGACACACAGGGCAACGCTGTTTCATGGGCAAGCGCAGGTGAGCTCGGTTTCAGAGGTTCAAAGAAGTCAACTCCGTTTGCCGCTCAGTCAGCAGCAGAAACAGCTGCAAAGGCAGCAATGGAGCATGGTATGAAATCCGTTGAAGTATACATTAAGGGTCCCGGACAGGGAAGAGAGGCTGCAATCAGAGCATTGCAGTCAGCAGGACTTGAGGTTACTATGATTAAAGACGTAACTCCAATTCCTCACAACGGATGCCGTCCTCCCAAGAGAAGACGTGTATAGTAATAAATAAGGAGGAAATTCTACTATGGCTAAAAATATGCAGCCCATTGCAAAACGCTGCAGAGCATTAGGCATTTCGCCCGCAGTAATGGGCTATTCCAAAAAGCAGTCCAACAGAAATCCGGGCGGAAAAATGAGAAGAAAAAAGAGCGAATACAGTATGCAGCTTACCGAAAAGCAGAAGGTTAAGTTTGTTTACGGTATCGGCGAAAAGCAGTTCAGAAGCTACTATGAAAAGGCTGAAAAGGCTGAGGGCATCACCGGTTCGGTATTGCTCACAACCATTGAACGCAGACTCGACAACGTAGTATTCAGACTTGGTCTTGCAGCTACAAGAAGAGAAGCAAGACAGCTTGTAAACCACGCTCATTTTACCGTAAACGGTAAGAAGGTGAACATCCCCTCGTACCTTATCAAGGTAGGCGATGTAATTGAGGTTAAGGAAAAGAGCCGCTCAACTACAAGATTTAAATCTATTGCAGAGGGTGAAACTTCGTCTGTAATGACTCCCAAATGGCTCCAGAAGAACGAAAATCTTTTGGGCGGAAAGGTTATTGCAGCACCGCAGAGAGAAGACATAGACTTTCCTGTTGAAGAACACCTCATCGTTGAGTTGTACTCCAAGTAATCCCATTTTTCATAGGCAGATTACACACAGATGGGCCGCTTGCGCGGCTGCATAATGTAAGGAGGATTCGCGAATGATTGAAATTGAAAAGCCAAGAATTGAAACCGAGGAATTAACCGAGGACGGAAAGTACGGCAAATTTGTTGTTGAACCGCTTGAGCGTGGCTTTGGCAATACGCTCGGCAACAGTCTGCGCCGTGTACTGCTTTCTTCTCTTGAAGGCTGTGCCGTTACATCATTAAAAATTGACGGTGTTCTTCACGAATTTTCAACTATTCCCGGCGTAAAGGAAGACGTTACGGAAATTGTTCTTAATATGAAAAGTCTTGTCCCCAAGCTCCACGAGGTAAGCCCCAAGGTTGTTGAAATTGCAGCCGAGGGCCCCTGCGAGGTAACTGCGGGCAACATCAAGTGCGATAATGAGGTTGAGATTTTAAACCCCGACCTCCACATTGCCACACTCGGCGACGGCGCAAAGCTCAATATGGAAATAACCATTGACAAAGGCAGAGGCTATATTACATCTGAGCGCAACAAGCAGCTTAGCCAAAACAATGTTATCGGCGTTTTGCCGATAGACTCGATTTATACTCCCGTGTTAAAGGTAAACTATACGGTTGACAATACCCGTGTAGGTCAGATTACCGACTATGACAAGCTTATTCTCGATGTTTGGACCAACGGAGTTATCAACGCTCAGGAGGCTGTATCGCTTGCAGCCAAGGTTCTTACCGAGCATCTTAACCTCTTTGTTAATCTTTCAGACAAGGCTTCAAACACTGAGGTTATGGTTGAAAAGGATGACAAGGGCAAGGAGAAAGTTCTTGAGATGACCATCGAGGATCTCGATTTGTCTGTACGTTCCTTCAACTGCTTAAAGCGTGCCGGAATTAACACGGTGGCGGATTTAATCGACAAGTCCGAAGAGGATATGATGAAGGTTCGCAACCTCGGCAGAAAATCGCTTGAGGAAGTTGTCCAGAAGCTCAGTTCTCTCGGCTTCAGTCTTCAAAAAGAGGACGAATAAAACCCTTTAATAACCCAAAACGGTAAAGGAGTGAATACAATAATGCCCGGTACAAGAAAATTAGGAAGAACTACAGCTCAGAGAACAGCTATGCTCCGTGCTATGGTTACCTTTCTTTTAGAAAACGGCAGAATAGAAACTACTCTTACTCGTGCCAAGGAAGTTCAGGCTATGGCAGAGAAGATGATTACTACTGCAAAGAATAATACACTTCATAACAGACGTCTTGTATTGTCTTTTGTTACAAAGGAAGATGTTACAAGCAAGCTCTTCAATGAAATTGCTCCCAAATACAGCGACAGAAACGGCGGCTACACCAGAGTAACCAAAATCGGTCCCCGCAGAGGCGACGGCGCTGAAATGGCAATCATTGAGCTTATTTAACTCTTTGTACAGTTGAATAACGGTTGTATGAACAGCTGCTTAATCCCGACTTGGAAACAGGTCGGGATTTTTTGCGTTGCAAAAAGAAAACAGGTACTCCTCAAGGGAATACCCGCAAAGCTCAAAAAATCCGAGCCGGTTTATTTGCTTTTGTTCTGAATATATTCGTCGATAGCGGCGGCAGCTGTTTTGCCTGCGCCCATAGCGAGAATAACCGTTGCAGCGCCCGTTACGGCATCGCCGCCTGCGTACACGCCCTCTCGTGAGGTCAGACCGTCCTCATCGGCGATAATTCCGCCCCATTTTTGCGTTTCAAGTCCCTTTGTGGTGGATTTGATGAGCGGATTGGGTGAAGTGCCGATAGCAATAACAACGGCATCAACATCAAGCAGAAACTCACTGCCCTCAACCGGAACAAGTCTGCGCCTGCCGCTTGCGTCGGGCTCTCCGAGCTCCATTTTGATGCACTTCATACCGGTTACAAATTCATCGTCATTGCCGATAATCTCAACAGGGTTGTTAAGCAGCTTGAAGATAATGCCCTCTTCCTTTGCGTGCTCAACCTCTTCTCTTCGAGCGGGAAGCTCCTCCTCGCTTCTTCTGTATACTATATAAACCTCGTCGGCGCCCAGACGTTTTGCACAGCGTGCGGCATCCATTGCCACGTTGCCGCCGCCGACAACTGCAACCCTCTTTGCGTGCATAATCGGGGTTGTGGGATCATCCTTGTAGGCTTTCATAAGATTGGTTCTTGTCAAAAATTCGTTTGCCGAGTAAACTCCGCAGAGGTTTTCGCCCGGTATGCTCATAAACCTGGGAAGTCCTGCGCCCGAGCCGATAAATACCGACTCAAAGCCGTAATCGTCCATAAGCTCGTCAATAGAGATAACTCTGCCGATAACCATATTGGTTTCAACCTTAACACCGAGCTGCTTGAGGGTGTCAACCTCCTTTTGTACTATGGACTTGGGAAGTCTGAATTCGGGAATACCGTAAACAAGCACGCCACCCGCAAGGTGCAGAGCCTCAAATACGGTTACGTCATAGCCCTTCTTGGCAAGGTCGCCTGCGCAGGTAAGACCTGACGGGCCGGAGCCGATTACAGCAACCTTGTGACCGTTGGAAACAGGCTTTTTAACCTCGGCGTCGGGCTGTGAATTATGCCAATCCGCAACAAAGCGCTCAAGTCTGCCGATACCTACGGGTTCGGTCTTGATGCCTCTTACGCATTTTGCTTCGCACTGCGTTTCCTGCGGGCAAACTCGACCGCAGACAGCGGGAAGCGAGCTTGACTCGGAAATAACGTCGTATGCGGCGGCAAAATTGCCGTTAGCCAACTCCTTGATAAAGTCGGGGATAGCGATATGTACGGGACAGCCTGAAACGCAGGGTTTATTTTTGCAGTTTAAACAGCGCTGTGCCTCTTCCACGGCAACCTCTTTTGTGTAGCCTGTTGCTACCTCAAGAAAGTTTTTGTTTCTTACATCGGGAGCCTGAGTGGGCATGGGAGCCTTTTTGGGTGACATATTAGGCATAATTATTCAACCTCCTTTTTGAAAAGATTGCATGTTTCCTCATAAGCGTGGCGTTCAAACGGTTTATACATAGCGCCGCGCTTCATAGCCTCGTCAAAATCAACCTTAAAGCCGTCAAAATCGGGACCGTCTACGCAGGCAAACTTAGTTTCGCCGTCAACGGTAAGACGACAGCCGCCGCACATTCCCGTGCCGTCAATCATAATCGGGTTCATAGACACCGTGGTTGGAATGTTATAGGGCTTGGTGGTTTTGACAACAAATTTCATCATAATCAAGGGGCCAATCGTGATAACAAGGTCATAGTTTTCGCCCGCCTTAATCATCTCGTCAAGCGGAGCGGTTACAACGCCCTGTCTGCCGTAGGAGCCGTCGTCGGTCATCATAACAAATTTATCGGAGCAAGCCTTGAATTCGTCCTCAAGAATAACAAGATCCTTGCTTCTGAAGCCGATAATGGAGTGAACCTCACAGCCGAGCTCGTGCAGCTTTTCGGCAACTGGCAGTGCAATGGCGCAGCCTACGCCGCCGCCCACAACGCAAACCTTTTTGAGTCCGTCCGTGTGTGTGGGAACACCGAGAGGTCCGACAAAGTCCTGAATACAGTCGCCCTTTTCAAGGTGATTCAATTTTTCCGTTGTGGCACCTACAATCTGAAATATAATGCGTACCGTGCCTGCTTCTCTGTCATAGCCCGCAACAGTAAGCGGAATACGCTCTCCGTCCTCATCAACCCTGAGGATGATAAACTGACCCGGTTCTGCCTTTTTGGCAATAAGCGGAGCGTCAATTTCCATCAATGTAACAGTTGAGTTAAGGGATTTTTTCTTAACAATCTTGTACATCTCTTATCCTATTCCTTTCGTAGACAAATTCACCCCAAACGGAATAACACAGGCGCTTAGAACGCCGGACTCCCGGATGGGCAGCGCTGAGCAAATCAGCGGATACTTAGTTGTAGCCAAGTCTTTCTCTAATATTTTATCATAAAATTTACAGTGTTTCAAGGTGATTTTCATATAAATAATTGGTATAAATCACGAAAGTATGAAAAAAATATAATGAAATGATTGAGCAGGCGCATATTGCTGAGTCTGCCCGAGAGAAAGGAAATGACAAACAATGTTCGGAAACAAGACAAAGGTTGTGCTTGTGGGCACGGGAATGGTAGGAATGAGCTTTGCGTATGCCACTCTGAATCAAAATGTGTGCGATGAGCTGGTGCTGATTGACATCAACGAAAAGCGAGCAAACGGCGAAGCGATGGACTTAAACCACGGACTTGCTTTTTCACATTCAAGTATGAAGATTTACAGCGGAAGCTATCAGGACTGCAGCGATGCAGAGATTGTGGCAATCTGCGCAGGTGTAAACCAAAAGCCGGGGGAGAGCAGGCTTCAGCTGCTGAAGCGCAACGCAATGGTTTTTGAATCAATCGTGCCGGAGGTTGTGCAGAGCGGATTTGACGGAATTTTTCTTGTTGCGACAAATCCCGTTGACATTATGACGAGGATAACCTATGAACTTTCGGGCTTTAACGCCGCAAAGGTAATCGGCACGGGAACAACCCTTGATACGGCAAGGCTGAGGTATTTGCTGGGCGAATATTTTGAGGTTGACCCGCGCAATATCCACGCCTATGTAATCGGCGAGCACGGCAACAGTGAGTTTGTGCCGTGGAGTCAGGCGCTGCTTGCTCCCAAGCCTATCAAGGATGTTCTCAGGGACAATCCGCAGAGCTATTATATGGAGGACCTTGACAGGATAAGCGCAGAGGTGCGCAGTGCGGCGCAGAAAATTATCGAGGCAAAGGGAGCTACCTATTACGGTATAGGAATGGCTATGGTGAGAATAGTGCATGCAATTCTGCGCAACGAAAACTCCGCGCTGACCGTATCGGCAAGGCTAAGGGGCGAATACGGCGGCAAAAAGGACGTGTTCATCGGCAATCCGTGCATATTAAACAGCGGCGGCGCAAAGAGAATTTTGGAGCTGAAGCTAACGGAGGACGAGCTTGAAAAGCTGACGCATTGCTGCGATATTTTAAACGAAAGCTTTAAAAGTCTTGACCTGTAAATCAAAGAAAAACGAATAGCCGGTTCAGCCCATTAACCAATCTTAAGCAAGCTTACATCGGACCTTACTCCGAGTAAAAACACGCCCGAAATGATTATCTCACTTCGGGCGTGTTTATTTATAGTTTAGCCTGTAACCGTCAATCCGTGATTATCAATCCGCCGAGTATGAGCCTACGGCGATTTTTTGAATCAGGGTTGCATCCACAATGCTTATGCTGTTGTTTAGGTCAACGTCCGCAAGCTGAAGCTGAAGCTCGGAAAGAGGCTCGTTGCCTACTATGTATTTCTGAACAAGGGTTGCATCGGCAACATTTACTGTTCTGTCCAGATTTACATCACCGGCATAGTATTGCTCCTGCTCGGAAGTTTCTTCCATTGCCTCTGTTGTAGCCTCGGTCACTTCTGTTGTGGCTTCCGTTGCCTCTGTTGTGACTTCTGCTGAGGTCGGTTCCTCGGTGACCGCGGTTGCTTCTGTTTGCTCGGTTGTTTCGGCTGATGCGGGGGAATAGTAGTACCATTCTCCGCCTGTCTGCTTGCCTGCGTTTGCCTTGTAGCAGTTAGCATTTTGGTCAATAGCGTCGGCTACGCTGACATCCTCGGACTGTTCGTCCCAATTGTCGGTTGCAGCTCTGAACAGGAATTTACCTTCCGTAACCTCTGTTCCGAAATCATAGTACCAAATATCCGTGCCTTCAATCTGCGTCAGCTTATATGTGCCGTTTATGCTTGCTTCTCCCCAGCCGTATACATAAACCGTTTCATATCCTGCAACGGAGTTGTCAAAGTATACTCTTGAGAGCGATGTAAGCTCCGTATCGCCAGACTCTGTTGCTGAGGTTGCTCCCGAAGCAGCGGAGGCGGCTGTAGCTTCTGTAGCCTCTGTGTAGGTCGGGTCGGGGTCGTCGCTTGCGGCGCCCACAACAAAGGTTTTTGTTTCGGTGCAGGTGTCGCCGTCCGAGTCGGTAACCGTTACCGAAATCTCATATGTGCCCTCGGCTTCCGGAACCCAGGCAACCGATGATGCGGAAGAATTTTGAATTGTGGCGCCGTTTACCTTAAAGTCATAGGTGACATCGCCTGTGTTGTTATAAGCCTCTGCAACAAGCGAGAGAGTAGCGTTAAGCGCCTGACCGGAGTTTCTGTCAGCACCGAAGTTTACTTCAAGCGGAGCGTAGTTGATTACAGTGTCCGAGAGAAGCTGTCCTACTCGCGCAAGCGGAACGGTGATGTCGTCGTCGTCCTCTTTTTCGTGTGAGGTGGAGGGATCGTAGCTGTATTCAACATCTGCATTATCAAGCATTGACGGGTCGTGAGGAAGCGTATCCATACCCGAGGTGCCGTAGGTGAGTATCTGCATTACGCCGATACCGTTTTCTTCAATGTAAGTGCTGTCAATTCCCAGAACGGAAAGCGGAACGGCAACCTCATAGATAAAGCCGTAGGAGTCCTTATATCCGAGGTCAAAGAAGTCAACCCATTCTGAGTTTGAGTCGGTGTTGTCGCCCAAGGTTCTTGAGCCCTTCGCTCCGTTTACACCGTAAAGAGTATCGGAGAGAGTGCCGTTGGCATATTTAATCTGAAATCCGTTTTGGTTGTCCTGCTTTTCATAAGAGGTTACGCCGATAGGAGTTTTAGTGTCATAATTAAACAGCCAGCTGCCGTCCGTGTCCTGAACGTCGGCATAAAAAACGGAGGCTCCGCCGTTGGAGTTGTTTGAGTCAAAGGCAATAAGCGTGTCTACGTTGGTTGTGAAGCCTACTCCGCCGTTAGCTGCAACGCCTCCGTCACAGCCCCAAACATAGGGGTTGGTGTAGGTTGAGCCGTCTAAGCTTGTTCCGATTGCTTTTCCTGTGGCGTGCTTGTCGGGATCTATTGAAAGGGCAAGGTACATAGGTATGCTGTTTCTCCAGGGACGTGCTTCATTAGAAGCGGCAAAGTCGTCGCTCGGAGAGGTGATGTAGGTTGTGTTGGCCATTTCCCACATAAAGTAAAGGTTGTCATCGTCCCAGGCGCAGTACAGAGCATAGTCATCCCAGGGCTGTTCGTGCATTGAGGACGGCATATAAACACGGGGGTCGTCGTTTGCGATGCCCTGCGCAATTATCATAGAGCTGTCCCAGTCGCTCGGATCGCCGTCAACCGTGATGGTTTTGTACTGACCGAGCTGCATATTCGGGTTGGTTGAGTAGTAGCCCGACTCAGACTCGGTTGTATGACCGTCGCTCGGTGAAGAAAAGGTGGTCTGGGATGCGGTAAAGGTCTTTTTGTATGTATAAATCTGCTGTGTGGCTACACCGTCGTCACCTGTTGCCGTCAAAACAAGGGTGATTGAGGTATCGGCGATTTTGCCGTCGCCGACTGTAATTACGGTTCCGTCGGTAAATTCTTTGCTTTCAGAGCCGTCAATCGAATAAAAGCCTGTTTCGGCGTTTTTCAGTCCGAGTTTAACGGAAATGTTTTCGGTGGAAAACGCCGTGCCCGAAGCGGTGTAGGCAAAGCCGTAGCCGTGGTCGTCGGGCTTGCCGTAATCTACCCACTGATTTTCAGCGGTGAGAAGCTTACATTCGCCTGCTGCAAGCGATAATCCTGCATTTTCGGGATATTGCTCCTTGCCCTCGTCCTCTTCAAGACCGTTGTTAAAGATTATGCTTTCGGACTTGTAGGTTGAGGGAAATTCAGAAGTGTAGAATCCCGTTGCCTCGTCAAGCTCCATAAGCTCGCCGGGCCATTCTGCGTTTTCCACAGTGCCGTAGGTGTAAACGTAAACCTGCTCCCAATTATAGGATGAGTTGTCAAAATATACCTGAGAACCGCCCGTTGCCGCAATAGCCGTAAAGGCGGAAACCGTAACACTTGACACAAGCATTGCAAGTGCAAGCAATAGGCTTACAATTTTCTTTTGTTTTTTCTTTTTCACGTTAAATTTTCCTCCTGAAATAATACTGACTCCGACTTAATTTGTCATTGGAGCTATATTAAATTATTTATAGCGGAGCAAGACTCCGCCTGCCTTCAGCGGGTAATTACAACCTGTTCGCGAATCTTAAGCGAGCTTGCATCGGGCTTTGCTCCGAGCTGAATTTCCTGCTGAAAGACAGTATATCTCCTGCCGCTTACAGAGGCGGGGGATATATAGATTTATTATATCATTACGACTTTTTTGATACAATATGTAAAAATATTTTTGTGAGGTCCAACAAAGAACAGACTTATGCTTTGGAAATAATAACGTCAAAAATAAATTCTTTAATGTGAAAATTATGTGAAGCTTATTTTTTGCCGAAAAATACTGTCACAAAACAAAAACCGACGCCGCCGTAAGCGGTGTCGGTCATTTGCTTCTTAGATTAAATTAAAATATCGGTACTGCCGCTTAAACAGCTCTGACGTTTGCGCTGATATCCGAGCCGTCCTCGTCCGTATCAATTTGCGAGCCGACTTCAAGCTCAACATTGGCATAGCGCGTCATTCCCGTGCCTGCCGGGATAAGCTTGCCGATGATTACGTTTTCCTTTAAGCCGACCAACGGGTCAACCTTGCCCTTGATTGCGGCATCGGTGAGAACCCTTGTTGTTTCCTGGAACGATGCGGCTGAAAGGAAGCTGTCGGTTGCGAGGGCAGCCTTTGTAATACCGAGGAGAAGCTGTGTAAACTGAGCCTCTCTGAGTCCCTCTTCGCCTGCTGCGATACGCTTTTTAATCAGATTGTTTTCGTAGAGAACCTCGTTCTTGTCGTAGGTCTGACCTGAAATAAATTTGGTGTCGCCTGCGTCGTCAACCTTAACCTTGCGCATCATCTGACGAACAATAACCTCAATATGCTTATCGTTGATTTCAACACCCTGTAAGCGGTAGGTGCTCTGAACCTCTGAGATAAGATAGTTCATTACAGCCTCCGGTCCGAGGATATCGAGTATATCGTGCGGATTAACCGCACCGTCGGTAATTTTGTCGCCCTTCTTGATTTGCTGGCCTTCCTGAACCTTAACACGGAAGCCGAACGGGATGAGATAAGCCTTATCGTCGCCTGTTTCCTTATTGTAGACTACGGCGTGACGGGCGTTTTTAATTTCCTCAAAACGAACCTCACCGTCAATTTCACTGATAATAGCAAGGCTCTTAGGCTTGCGCGCTTCAAACAGCTCCTCAACACGGGGCAGACCCTGTGTAATATCCTCTGCCGAAGCAACACCGCCGGTGTGGAAGGTTCTCATTGTAAGCTGTGTACCGGGCTCGCCGATTGACTGAGCGGCAATGATTCCCACTGCCTCGCCGACAGTAACGGGCTGACGGTTTGCAAGGTTGGCGCCGTAGCATTTTCTGCAGGCGCCGTGCTTTGCACGACATTCAAGCACTGAACGGATTTTAATGCTCTGTACGCCCGACTCAACTATAATATCTGCTTCTTTGTCGCCAATTAAAACGTCCTTTGAAACAAGCACGCTGCCGTTTGAGTCACAGAAATCGTCAAGCAGATAACGGCCGATAAGACGTTCGTGGAGTCCCTCGATAACATTGGACTCGCCCGCCTTGATATCGAATATTTCAAGTCCCTCTGTTGTGCCGCAGTCCTCCTCACGGATAATAGCCTCCTGAGATACGTCAACAAGACGACGGGTAAGATAACCCGAGTCAGCCGTTCTCAGAGCGGTGTCGGCAAGACCCTTACGAGCGCCTCGGGATGAAATGAAGTATTCCATAATGTTGAGGCCCTCACGGTAGTTAGCCTTGATGGGGATTTCGATTGTTTTACCCGAGGTGTTTGCAATAAGTCCGCGCATACCCGCAAGCTGACGAATCTGGCTCATGCTGCCGCGGGCGCCCGAATCAGCCATCATAAAGATAGGATTGTAGCGGTCGAGGTTTTTCTGCAGGGCATCGGTAACATCGTTGGTTGCCTTTTCCCAAATGTTGAGAACCTCCTCATAACGCTCCTCGTCAGAGCGAAGACCCATCATATACTCGTCACGGACTGCGTCAACCTCTTCCTCTGCCTTTGCAATGATTTCCTTCTTTGCAGGCGGAATAACGGCGTCGCATACGGCAACGGTGATAGCTCCCTTGGTGGAGTATTTGTAGCCCTGCGCCTTGATGTTGTCAAGCACCTCGCTGGTTTTGGTTGTGCCGTGGATTTTAATACATTTGTCTATAATTTTTTTGAGTCCCGACTTGCCTACAAGGAAGTCAATCTCAAATTTAAATTTGTTTTCTGGGATGCTTCTGTCAACAAAGCCCAAGTCCTGGGGAATTGGGTTATTAAAGATGATTTTTCCGATGGTGGTGTCAACAAGCGCAGACTCCCTAACTCCGTCAACCACCGCTTCACGGCGAACCTTGATTTTGGAGTGAAGCTCGATTTCGCCTGTCTGATAAGCCATCATAACCTCGTCTACATCACGGAATACCTTGCCCTCGCCCTTTTCTCCGTCCTTGTCAAGGGTGAGATAATAGGAGCCGAGAATCATATCCTGAGTAGGAACGGTAACAGGCTGACCGTCGGAGGGCTTGAGCAGATTGCCTGCCGCAAGCATAAGGAACCTTGCCTCAGCCTGAGCCTCGGCGGAAAGTGGAACGTGAACAGCCATCTGGTCGCCGTCAAAGTCGGCATTGTAGGCGGTGCAGGCAAGCGGATGAAGCTTGAGCGCACGTCCCTCAACAAGCACGGGCTCAAACGCCTGGATACCGAGTCTGTGAAGTGTGGGCGCACGGTTAAGGAGAACCGGATGACCCTTGATTACAACCTCAAGAGCGTCCCATACCTCGTCCTTTGCACGCTCAACGGCTTTTCTTGCCGCCTTTATATTCATTTTTTCATTTGTTTCAACAAGTCGCTTCATAACGAACGGCTTAAACAGCTCAAGTGCCATTTCCTTGGGAAGACCGCACTGATACATTTTAAGCTCAGGACCTACTACGATAACCGAACGTCCCGAATAGTCGACACGCTTTCCGAGAAGATTCTGACGGAAACGTCCCTGCTTGCCCTTGAGCATATCCGAAAGCGATTTGAGCGGACGGTTGTTGGGTCCTGTTACGGGACGGCCGCGTCTGCCGTTGTCAATAAGCGCGTCAACCGATTCCTGCAGCATTCTCTTTTCGTTGCGAATGATGATTTCGGGAGCATTGAGCTCAAGAAGCTTTTTAAGTCTGTTGTTGCGGTTGATAACTCTGCGGTAGAGGTCGTTGAGGTCGGAGGTAGCAAAACGTCCGCCGTCAAGCTGAACCATAGGACGGATATCCGGCGGAATTACCGGAACAACGTCGAGTATCATCCATTCGGGACGGTTGCCCGACATTCTGAAGCTTTCTACAACGTCAAGGCGCTTGAGCAGGCGCACACGCTTTTGTCCCGTTGCGCTCTCAAACTCCTCCTTAAGCTCGGCGGAAAGTGCTTCAAGGTCGATTTCTTTAAGCAGCTCCTTGATTGTTTCGGCGCCCATACCGGCTTTAAAGTCGGCCTCATACTTCTCACGCATATCGCTGTACTCTTCCTCGGTAAGACACTGCAGCTTTGTAAGGTCACGGCAGTCGCCGGGGTCGGTAACAATGTATTGTGAGAAATAAAGCACGTTTTCAAGAAGCTTGGGAGAAATGTCAAGCATAAGGGCAATTCTGGAGGGTATACCCTTGAAGTACCAAATGTGGGATACGGGAGCGGCAAGCTCAATGTGGCCCATACGCTCACGCCTTACCTTGGCACGGGTAACCTCAACTCCGCAGCGGTCGCAGATTTTACCCTTGTAGCGAATCCTCTTGTATTTTCCGCAGTGACATTCCCAATCCTTTGTAGGTCCGAAAATACGCTCGCAGAACAAGCCGTCACGTTCGGGTTTAAGGGTGCGATAGTTAATGGTTTCGGGCTTTTTAACCTCGCCGTATGACCATTCTCTTATTTGTTCGGGGGAAGCAAGCCCGATTTTAATCGAATCAAAAACATTATTATCCATCATTGTACTGCCTCCTTACATTTCATCACTGTTATAGCTGTCAAAGTCTAACGTGTTGTCGTCGGATTCCTCGTCGGCAAGAGAGGATTCGTCAAACATATTGCCGTCCTCGCCGCCTTCGTCAAGCACATAGCCCTCCATTGAGGTCATAATGCTTTCCTCCTCAAACGCGGAGCTGTCGCGGCTGTCTGCTGCATCGGCAAGATCCTCGTCCTCGTCAAACTTTTGTTTCATATCTATTTCGTCGCCGTTTCTGTCAAGAACACGAACGTCAAGAGCAAGTGACTGAAGCTCTTTAATAAGAACTCTGAACGATTCGGGAATACCCGGAGCGGGAATGTTTTGACCCTTAACGATTGCTTCGTAGGTCTTAACACGGCCGACAACGTCGTCCGACTTAACGGTAAGAATTTCCTGAAGAGTATAGGCTGCGCCGTAAGCCTCAAGCGCCCAAACCTCCATCTCACCGAAGCGCTGACCGCCGAACTGAGCTTTACCGCCGAGCGGCTGCTGAGTAACCAGTGAATACGGGCCTGTGCTTCTTGCGTGGATTTTCTCGTCAACAAGGTGATGGAGCTTGAGATAGTACATATATCCCACCGTAACGGGATTGTCAAAGCGTTCGCCGGTACGTCCGTCAATAAGCCAGGTTTTGCCGTCCTCGCTGTAGCCTGCATCCTTAAGAGCAGTGAATATATCCTGCTCGTGGGCGCCGTCAAATACCGGCGTCATTATCTTCCAGCCGAGAGCCTTGGCGGCATAGCCGAGATGAACCTCAAGCACCTGACCGATGTTCATACGTGAAGGTACGCCCAGGGGGTTAAGCACGATGTCAAGCGGTGTGCCGTCGGGGAGGAAAGGCATATCCTCAACGGGCAGAATTCTTGAAACAACACCCTTGTTTCCGTGACGGCCTGCCATTTTGTCGCCTACGCTGATTTTACGCTTGAGAGCCAAATAAACTCTGACTACCTTATTTACTCCGGGCTGAAGCTCGTTTCTGCTGTCTGCACGGGTGAACACCTTAACGTCAACAACGGTTCCGCTCTCTCCGTGGGGAACTCTGAGGGAGGTATCTCTGACCTCACGAGCCTTTTCGCCGAAAATAGCGCGAAGCAGTCTTTCCTCGGCTGTCAGCTCGGTTTCGCCCTTCGGCGTAACCTTACCTACAAGAATATCTCCTGCGTGAACCTCTGCGCCTATCTGGATAATACCGTCCTCGTCAAGGTTTCTGAGCATATCCTCGCCGACGTTTGTAATATCTCTTGTAATTTCCTCGGGGCCGAGCTTGGTATCTCTTGCCTCAATGTCAAATTCCTCAATGTGGATTGAGGTGTAAACGTCCTCACGGACTACCTTTTCGCTGATAAGAACAGCATCCTCGTAGTTATAGCCCTCCCAGGTCATAAAGCCGATGAGAGCGTTTTTGCCGAGTGCGATTTCGCCGTTGTCGGTTGCGGGGCCGTCGGCGAGAACCTCGCCCTTTTTAACACGCTGTCCCCTTGAAACAATCGGGTGCTGGTTAAAGCAGGTGCCTTGGTTGGAACGTAAAAACTTGATTACCTCAAAGTCCTGCACCCTGCCGGAATCGTACTGAACACGAATACTGCGGGCGTCTACGCTTGTGACAACGCCGTCCTCCTCGGCAAGAATACAAACGCCGGAGTCGGTGCCTGCCTTGTATTCCATTCCGGTGCCTACAATAGGCGCCTGCGAGGTGAGAAGCGGAACAGCCTGCCTCTGCATATTAGCGCCCATAAGGGCACGGTTTGCATCGTCGTTTTCAAGGAAGGGAATCATAGCCGTTGCCACAGATACTACCATCTTAGGCGATACGTCCATATAATCAAATCTATCGGGCGGCAGCTCAACAAATTCGTCACGCAGACGGCCTGCCACTCTTGAATTTACAAATTTGCCGTTTTCATCGAGAGGCTCGTTGGCCTGAGCAACCGCATAGTTGTCCTCGGTGTCGGCGGTCATATATACTACTTCATCGGTAACAATGCCCGTTTCCTTGTCAATTTTACGGTAGGGCGCCTCGATAAAGCCGTATTTATTGATTTTTGCAAAGGATGCAAGATAGGAGATAAGTCCTATGTTAGGTCCTTCCGGGGTTTCAATAGGACACATACGGCCGTAGTGCGTGTAGTGAACGTCACGAACCTCAAATCCTGCGCGGTCACGGGACAAGCCGCCCGGTCCGAGCGCCGAAAGGCGGCGCTTGTGAGTAAGCTCTGCAAGCGGATTTGTCTGATCCATAAACTGCGAAAGCGGAGATGAACCGAAAAATTCCTTGATTGCAGCCGTAACGGGACGGATATTTATAAGTGAATTAGGGGATAATGAATCCATATCCTGAGATTGGGTTGTCATTCTCTCTCTTACAACTCTCTCAAGTCTTGAAAAACCTATTCTGAATTGATTTTGAAGCAGCTCGCCCACACAGCGGATACGTCTGTTGCCGAGGTGGTCAATATCGTCGGTGTTGCCCACGCCGTGAGCTACGCAGTTGAGGTAGTTAATTGTGGCAAAAATATCCTCAACCGTAATGTGGTTGGGAACAAGCTCGTCGGCACGCTCACGGAGCATATCCTTAAGCTCCTCCTCGTTTTGCGCGGCATCAAGAATTTCGCACAAAACATCAAAGCGTACATTTTCACGAATGTCACATTCCTTTTCGGCGTCAAAGTCAACATAGCAGTTAATGTCAACCATACCGTTTGAAATAACCTTTACCACGGTTTCGTCCACAGCCTTGACATATACGACGTTTACGCCTGCGTTTTCAATTTCAAGCGCCTTTTGCTTGGAAACCTTTTCATCTCTGAGAGCCATAACCTCGCCCGTGCGGGGATTGGCAACAGGCTCTGCAAGAACTCTGTCCGCAAGGCGGTTTGCAATGCCGAGCTTCTTATTATATTTATATCTGCCCACTCTTGACATATCGTAGCGGTTGGGGTCAAAGAACAGGTTGTTTATGTGAGTTTGCGCGCTTTCGATTGTGGGGGGCTCGGAAGGACGAAGCTTTTTGTAAACCTCGATAAGACCCTCTTCAATGTTATGCGCCTGGTCCTTTTCAATGGTGGCCTTCATTCTCTCATCGTCACCGAAGAAATCGAGAATTTCAGCGTCGCTGCCCAAGCCCAAAGCCCTGATGAATGAGGTTACGGGAAGCTTGCGGTTTTTGTCGATACGAACATAGAAAACGTCGTTTACGTCCGTTTCGTATTCAAGCCACGCACCTCGGTTGGGGATAACCGTGGTAGAGTAACGCTCCTTGCCGGTTTTGTCCTGCTCCATCTTATAGTAAACGCCGGGGCTTCTTACGAGCTGAGAAACAATAACACGCTCCGCGCCGTTAATTACAAAGGTTCCGCTGGGAGTCATAAGCGGAAAATCGCCCATAAATACGTTGCTTTCTTTAATTTCGCCTGTAGATTTGTTGAGCAGGCGAGCGGTAACCCTGAGCGCAGCGGAATATGTTGCGTCACGCTCCTTACATTCAATTACGCTGCAATTAGGGTGGTCCGTGTCCAATTCATAATCAATGAAGTCGAGCACAAGGTTGTCCTGATAATCGGTAATTCCCGAAACATCTTTGAACACATCCTTAAGACCTTCGTTAAGAAACCACTCGTATGATTTCTTTTGCACCTCAATGAGGTTCGGCATACTGATAACTTCATCAATCTTACCGAAGCTCATTCTTTCGGTGTTGCCAAGCTTTACGGGTTTGACATTAACCATAGGCATATCACTCCTTAAAAAATTCGGATTTGTATATCGTATTGCGGGGCTGACGGAAAAGCAAAAAATAAGTGATGAAAAAAACTCTTGACACATAAAGAAATTTATGCTAATATCCCCTTATGTTGAAGCTGTTTTTTTGAAAATTTCTGTCCCCGTCGGTATTTAACCCCATTATGGTACATTTTACTATTTTATAACCCTACGGGCGGCTTGTCAAGAGGAAATTTTTAAAAACGGCGATTTTTTTAAATTTTTTAAGTTTTTACCTTTTAATTCTGCAAAAGAATAATTATTTCCGAAAAACGACCCTTATGATACGCCCGACGCCGTGTATGAAATATACACAGCGTATGGCTTAGGGTGAAATTAAGCGGGGTAAATTTGCTCATCTTCGATTTGAATACGGAAAAATACAAATATTGTTGGAGAAAACTATGCCTATATACAAGATTGCAGAGCTTAATATACTTATAAAACCGATATACAGCTTGGTTAAAAATCGGCTTGAACCGTATTTGACCGAGGCGGAGAGCTTTGACTTTGATGCAAGCGCTGACGAGGAAGCGGTAGCCGCCTTTTGCAAAAGGTGCAGGTATGAGTATCCTCCCGAGGCGGCGGAAAGCACGCTTGTGCTGACCGCAATCTGCAACCGGATTCTTGAAAGCTACAACGGCTTTTTCTTTCATTCGTCATGCCTTGCCATGGACAACGAGGGGTATATGTTCACGGCTTAAAGAGGAGTGGGCAAGTCAACCCACACCGCCCTTTGGCGAAAGCATTTCGGCGATAGGGTAACTATGATTAACGACGATAAGCCCATTGTGAGGAAGATTGACGGCAAATTTTATGTTTTCGGCACTCCGTGGATGGGCAAATCAAATATAGGACAGAACACAAAGGCGCCCGTAAAGGCTGTTTTTGTTTTGCAAAGGGGAAAAGAAAACCGCGCCGAGCGTGTAGCCGCAGGCACGGTATTTAAGGAAATTTTGGAAGCGACCGTTGTACCCTCGGACAGGGAAAAAATGGCTGTCCTGCTTTCGCTTCTCGATGAGTTCTTTTCCTCGGTAAAGCTTTTTCGGCTTACTTGCAACACCGATGAGGAAGCCGTTGAAATCGCATACAACGCAGCACGTGAAGTGCTGTGAGCTATATACATATTAGGCTGACAAATCAATGGGAAAGGAAAACGCAAAATGGACTTGCAAAAGGTTATTACTGTTGAAAATATGCGTCAAAGCGACGCTCATACCATTGCCGAGCATACCTCGTCGGCAGAGCTTATGCTCAGAGCGGCGCAGGGAATTTTTAATTCCGTAAAATTTGTAGGCAAGGTTGCCGTTGTCTGCGGCAAGGGCAACAACGGTGGCGACGGCTACGCTCTCGCCTGTATACTTTGCCAAAACGGAATTATTCCCACCATAGTCAGAGTCGGCGACGGATTTTCCGAGGACGGACTGTACTATTATAAAAACGCAAAGGCTCTCGGAGCCGAGGAGGAAGCGCTTGGCTCGGCAGGCAGCTTTATCGGCTATGACATAGTGGTGGACTGCATTTTCGGAACAGGCTTTAAGGGAGAGGTGCAAGGTCAGGCACTTTCGGCTATTGAGCAGATTAACTCATCAAACGCCTATGTTATCAGCGCCGACATAAACAGCGGAATCAACGGTGACACCGGAGTGGGCAGCATCGCAGTGAACTCCGACCTGACGGTTTCAATTGGATATTTTAAGACCGGATTTTTTACGGGCGACGCTCCGTATTATATAGATTCTCTTGTAAATGCCGACATCGGCATACATTTGCTCAAGGATGAATATATGCTGATTGACTATTCACGGCTCTCTCTCTTTGAGGGATACGAGTCGTTGGTTATGACCGAGGAAGAGTTTTTTGACAAGTACGGTTATGACCGCAAAGCCTGTAATATTGCTCAATGCGTGAGTGAGCTCAGCGCTTCACAGCACAAAACGGTAGTAGTCAAAACCGAGCATTCCGCAGTAATAGCAGACGTAAAATACGTTTACTTTTGCGCCGATTATGTTTCATAAGCAAAAGCAAAACATACAAAATGTATATTGCTTCCTACGGGGCGCATATGATAAAATACTATCGAAAGGATGATATAAATGCGAGGCTTAATGCAAAAATTTTCTGCCTTTATGCAAGGCAGATACGGTATGGATAATTTCAATAAATTTATTTTTATCGTTTTTCTTGTGCTTTGGTTTGTAAATCTCTTTGTATTTAATTCAACCGCAAGCCTTATTATCGACCTCTTTGAGTTGATTGCCCTTGCACTATTTTTGTTTCGTACCCTTTCACGCAATATCTACGGGCGCAGTGCCGAAAACAGGCGCTTTACGGCAATTTTTAATTCGGTGACAAATTGGTTTAAGCTGTGTGCCCGCAGATTTAAAGAGCGCAATGACTACAAGTACCTCAAATGTCCCTCCTGCAAAGCTCAGCTGAGAGTTAAAAGAAAAAAAGGAACTCATACCGTGCGCTGTCCCCGTTGCGGAAAGGAATTTGAAAAGAAGATTTTTTAACCTGAAACGCAAATGCCCTCCGCCGTTGCTTTTGCGCCTTACGGGGCAGGCAGCTTGCTTGAAAGCTATCTTGCGTTGCTGCGATTCAGATTAGAAGCGGGCAGCTCCGCTTCGGTGCTTTGTGTCGTAAGCAGGGAGCTTATCGGCTGCTGCAAGTGCTTATTGAAAAATTTTACAACCAATCCGACCGTGAACGCCGATATGACGGTGCCCTCTCTTGCGCCCACAATTTTAAAGTCGAAGAATATCAGCGACAAAATCACAGACGCCGCAACACAGCCTACATCAAATGCTATTTTTACATTGCCGAACTGCTTATGGGTTGTGTCCGAAATCGCCTTGACAAACGCTTCTCCGGAATTTAAAATTACGTTTGCAATCACCGAAAGAGATACGCCGAAGGCTAATATTATTATTCCTGTTACAACCATCAACAATTTCATTATGTATGAATCTGTCGGAATCCACGAAACAATCTTCATTCCTATATCGGTAAATACTCTGAATAAAACGGACAGCGGAATTTGCAGAAGCTGGATTATCTGAAATTTTCTTCTTAAAATGACTATTTGCCCCAAAATCAGCAGACAGTTCCATATGATGAGCCAAATGCCGATTGATAAAAAATCAAACCGGCAGCTCAGTACGTTTGCCACGGAGGAAATCGGCGATACGCCTAATCCGCCGTGCTTTGTAAACGCAACTCCGAGGGCGGAAAAAAACAGGCTGATGATGAAAAGTAAATATCGTTTTGAAAGCTCTTTTTTATTCAACAGTATTATCTCCTTTTGTACTTTTGACATTATACAAATTATTATAAATTCTTTCAAGAAATCCGTTCAGGGTTTCTTTTTCTTTTTCCGAAAAGCCGTAAAGACAGCTTTCGTCTATCCTTTTAAATTCATCGTCTACTCTGCGCATAAGTCTTTCTCCCTTTTCGGTTAAAAAGATATAGCAGACTCTGCGGTTTTCAAGCGACATTTTTCTTGTAATCAAGCCTTTCTTTTCCATACCGTTGAGGATTGAGGACAGAGAAGCCGGCTCTATGTGGCAGGCGCAGGCAATTTCTTTTTGCACAACGCCGTTGCGCTCCTTTAGGTAATCCAAAACTTTCGGCTGACCCAAGGTCAATTCGGTGTCCTTTACGGAAGAGAAAAGCTGTTTTTGCAGCTCCGTGTGATTAGCCATTAAAAGATAATGCAGCGACCTCTTCATATTAAGCTCCTTTCCGTAAACGGTTAGAAAACTAACTGTTAAAAGTCTAACAGTTAGTTTAGCGCTAAAAAATCAAATTGTCAACATTAGCAAATAAGGGAATACCCTCCCGTTCGCAGCGGCGGTCAGTGGGTAGTGCTTAGTGCTTAGTGTTTAGTGTTTAGTGTGGAGTGTTGAGTTTGGAGTTTGGAGTGTTGAGTTAAAAATATTATGCCGCAGCTTTCTTTGCGATGATACGCTAAAATTATAACACGTTCGTAGCGGCGAACAGTGTTCGCCATTGCCGCAACGCATACCACTGTGTGCTGTCACTTGATGCCCCACAACCTCGTAGGGGCGGATAGTATCCGCCCGCACGGCGCAGCCGTCCTTATAAAAACTATAATTTAATTTCATAAATTTTTTGCATTTACATTTTAACGTATATAGCTTTGTCAAATGTATAATTAGAATTAAAACATCCTGCCTTTACTTCGGGCGGATAATATCAGCCCCTACGAGGTTGAGCGAAATTATACGTTGGTACACAGTGGTATAAGTTAGATATAACTATAACGTTTTCTCTCCCTCCGTCACGCTTTGCGTGACACCTCCCTCGTCAGAGGGAGGCACGGGCTGCGGTGGGAAATTATACCTTCGCACACAGTGATGTGCGGAGCGACTGTGGCGGTCAGTGACCGCCGCTACGAACAGGTGCTTAGTTTATCCTTTCAAAATTCGCTTTGTGTCTTGACAATGTGCCGGAAAATGAATTAAAATGAAAAAAACCTTCGGAGTGGAAAAATGGCAGAATATAACTCGGGGAAAGCCCCTAATTTAAAAACAAATGTGATGAGAATTCTTGAAAAAGAAAACATCAAATATATACCTCACGAATATCCTCACGGCAAGGATGCAGTTGACGGCGCTTCGGTTGCAAAGCTTATGAACCAAGACCCGGAATATGTTTTTAAAACACTTGTGACAAAGGGCGCAAGCGGAAAATTCTACGTCTTTGTTGTTCCTGTTGCGGACGAGCTTGATTTAAAAAAGTGCGCCGCAAGCGTAGGCGAAAAATCTGTTGCAATGATACACGTTAAGGATATCACAAGGGTGACGGGCTATGTGCGGGGCGGATGCTCGCCGATTGGAATGAAAAAGCAATATAAAACCACATTTCACAAAACTGCGGAGGAAATTCCGAAAATAATAGTAAGCACAGGCAAAATCGGTTATCAGATTGACCTGCAGCCTAAGGACCTTATAAGGCTGACGGACGCTCAATGCGCCGATATTATCAAATAAATTTCAATTTTCTGTTGACACTTTAAGGGGAAGATGTTAAACTTATGACAAGTTGTCATATGACAACCTGTCATATGACTTATGCAAAGATGTCCCCCGCCTCTAAGGCGGCGGGTGTCATTCATCATTTCAGTGGGAGCTGTAATCTCCCGCTGAAACACTGAGGAGCTAACGCTCCCCCCTTTGCAAGCTGCAATCTATCGCAAGCTCTGTTTCAAGCGAGCTTTACAGAGCGTTGCTCCGATTAAAAACAAATAAGGAGTTAAGTATATGATAAAAAAGACCTTTTATAATCTCCCCGAGGAAAAGCGAAACAGAATAATTGAAGCCGTAATGAATGAATTTGCAAGCACAACAACCGAAAAGGTGAGCATAAACCGCATTGTAAAAGCCGCAAAAATTTCAAGAGGAAGCTTTTATCAATATTTTGACGATAAGGTTGACTTGGTGGAGGTGCTGATGAGTACCTTTATTCGGTTTTCGCTTGACGGCGTGAACGACGCTCTGCGTGAGTCGGACGGCGATATTTTTTATACCTATGTTAAATTGTATGATATTATAGTCGGCTTTTACGAGGATGAAAGCAAAAAAGTAATTTTAAAAAATCTTTTTAAAAATATTAAGGCTAACGACGATTTGTTTTCGGATTATATGTTCAACCGCTTCAACGGCTTTGACGGCATCGGACGTATGGAAAAGATAACGGATTTTCTAAATAAAGATAAGCTGAAATTCAAGCAGGACGAGGATGTTGAATTTCTCACCCAAATATTGTCGCAGGTTTTAAAGGAAGCAATTTTCAATGTTTTTGTTGTGGAAAACAATGCTGAGGATGAGAAAAAAATCTATCTTCGCAAGCTTGAAATAATTAAAGCGGGCGCTTCTGAAAGCGCATAAGCCGCTCTTAATTTCATAATATTAAACTTTTTCCGACAGAGCTTATTAAATTCCGACCGTTGGTTGACTGATGTACAAAATTATGATAAAATATATACAATCTTATTTAATGGGGTGTTTATATGATATTGGTCACAACCGAAACAGTTACCGGAAGAAACTGCGCCACTCTCGGATTGGTTACAGGCAATACCATCCAGTCCAAGCATATGTTCAGCGATATGGGACAGGGCTTTAAGACAATGGTGGGCGGTGAGCTCAAGTCTTATACCGAGATGATGGCAAAATCAAGAGCTATTGCAACTCAGCGTATGATAGATCAGGCAGCTCAAATGGGAGCAGATGCAATCGTCGGAGTGAGATTTACCTCCGCCTCCGTTATGCAGCAGGCTGCCGAGGTGCTTGCTTATGGCACTGCGGTTAAATTTGTGTGATTCATCCTGCTTTTAACGAGCAATAATTTCCTGAATTAACAATACTTACTACAGAAAAAGCAGGATGCTTCTCTTGAAACAACCTGCTTTTTCTGCATTCTGAACGCACAGCGTATGCCGTGTGTTCTTTTTTTGCAAATCTATTTGCTTTTATTCGCTGACAGCCTGACCTGTTGAGCCGGTGTCGGAGTATCCGCCCACAACATATTTTTGAATACAGGTTGCGTCCAGCATGGAAACTCTGCCGTCGCCGTTCACATCGGCAAGCGTATTCTGTTCCTCGGTGAGCGTTGTAAGCTTAACCGAAGCTTTTTGCACAACCGTAACATCGGCTACGGTAACTACTCCGTCGCTGTTTGCGTCGCCCATAATTCCGATGTACGTTGAATCATCCTCTGTTTGTGTCGTTTCCTGAGTGTATCCTGTTGTTTCCTCGGTGTTTTCTGCTGCGCCGGAGGTGAAAAGTTCGGATAATTCGTCTGCGTGTTCCGTGAATACCTGCAAAACATATTTGTCAAAATGTCTTGCATCCTGTGTTGAACTGCCGAATTCATAGGTTTCCTGACCGTAATCAATAACGTCAAAACCGGGAGTAGCCTTGCTTGCTCCGTCAGTTCTGTACGAAACGGCATCCGCAAGCGAGAATGATACCTCGCCGTTGTCGGAAACGCTGACCCAGTCGGAAATATCAGTGCCTGAACATTCACTTGAAGTGCCGTTAGCGGTCGGCGTTTCAGCTTCGGATTTTGTCACGCTGACAGCTCCCTCAACGTACTCGCCGTATTTTGAATCAATTGTCAAGGAAAGCGATTCGCCGAAGATTTCCGAGGGAACATGACCGCCATTCCACTGCCATTCAACTGTGGCGTCGGTGCCGGCATTAAGCCAGGCAATCTGCAAATTTAAGGATGAGAACATAGACATATCTCCCTCGGAAGCGCCCATTAAAATTCTTGTCCAGGTCGGATCCTCCGTGGCGTCTGCGCCGATATAGACGAGTGGATTGTACAGAGTAACCTGATTGTTTCCGTACTCGTCGCCTGCTTCCACTTCCGCTATGTCAGACTGATATGCTTCCAGCATTTCTTCAAAGCTGCTGTAATTGTTTGAATCAACGCTGCTGCCGGTGCCCTGAGTAGTTCCGGCATCGGGTGTGCCTGTTTCATCGCCCATACCCGAGGTGACGGTATTCTCACCGCCGGGAAGCTCTCCGCTCGGCAAATCGCCGTCCGGCAATGAACCGTCAGGCAAATCACCATCAGGCAATGAACCGCCTGCCGCATTTTCATTATCGTTAGAGGTGCCTTCTGTGTATCTGCCTTCAATAAATGCCTGAGCTTTTTCGGCGGTGGTCATTGAAGCCACAGCTTCATCGCTGAGAACGTTTCCGTCGGAATCAAACCAGGTCCAACCGTCTGCATAATCAAGATTATCAACATACCATTGCAGGTTGGAAATAAATTCTTTCAAGTAAAGCGTCAAATAGGTTCCGCCGTAGCCGTTGGTATCCGAATATTTTTCTTCATCATATTCAATAGTCAGTTCAACAGTGTCGTCTGTATCTCCGTCGTCATTCAGGTCAAAGCCGACAGCGGATTCTTCAACAGTGAGATTTTGGTCGTTGATATATGTCATATATTCCTCGGACAGATATTGTGCGGTAAGCTTTTGAAAATCCGTATTAAAGCTGTAATCGGAATCAAGATAATATTCAAATGCCAATGCCATATCCGCTTCGGCAAGAGATGTGATTGCAGAGTATGCTACGCAGCCCCACACTCCGTCGCTGATCTCATACTCCGTACCGTCAATCGTAACGGAGGTGGAGTATGAACCGTCGTCATTTTTATAAACTCCGACTGCACCCTGTGAAATTTCATAATCGTAATATACGGAATTATTTGAGGTTGCCGCAACCGTAACTGCGTGGGCACCGCCGCCCGAACCTCCCGTAGATACAAAGTATTCGGTGCTTCCGGGAAGGTTGCCGAGCAAAATATTGTATTTTACAAAACGTATAGTATCTTTTTGGTCAACCAGACAGTCGGGAGCGTCGCCGGTGTAGTAGGTGTTGCCGTCGGAATCTACTGCTGTTGACTGCTTGCCTCGGTTTCCGCAAGCGACGTTGATATAACCGTTTGTACAGTTTGAGGTAGAAGCCTGCTGGTTTTCCTGCGCACTGTAACCTGCCGCACCCGTGTTTATTATAACGGGAGCTGTAGAGGCGGTGTATATTTGCCCGTTTTCGGAGGTGACTGAGGAGGTGCTGTCAATTACCAACGTACCGTTTATTGCCTTTGAGTAATTATCGGCGGTCACATCGGCATCACCGTCACCGTCGGTGTCGATACCCGTTACATATGCGCCGGGCACGGCTACCGATACCCCTTGATAATCGGCAAGCTCCGGATAGGCTACGGCTGATACAACAGACATAACCCAGGCGTTGTCGCTTGAGGTGTAGCTCCACGTCAGTTCGCTGTTATTTGCTATGTTAAGCGTTTGTTCAATATATGATTGTTCAGTATTGTCATTGTCGGTGTTGTTTGTTTCTGATGAGAATGCCGCAAAGTTTAGCGCCATTGCAAGCACAGTGACAGCGGCTGCTGTTTTTTTGAAAAACATAAAACAATCCTCCTATATATTTGATAGCATAAGTATACAGGAGAATTATTGAAGTTATATTGAAAAATATAACTTAATGCAAGCTGTTTTCAGCCTAGACAGTCATGAGCTTTTGCAGCTTGGGTAAAATTATTTTTTTATCGGAAAAAGAACCTCAAATTCAATTTTGCCGCGATAACATAAAACGCTGATTTTTCCTTTGTGCCCCGTCACAATAGCCTTTGCAATCGCAAGTCCGAGCCCGTAATGCTTTTCGCTGTTAATGCCGTTTCTTGCATCGTCGGCTCTGTAAAATCGCTCAAACAGTGCGGCTCTTTGCTCTGCCGGTATTTCTTCACCGTCATTGATGACCGACAATCTCACGTTTCCGTGCTGTTCCTTTAAGATGATTGAAATTTCACTGCCGACAGCGCTGTGCTGAAGGGCGTTGTCTATCAAAATTGTAACGAGCTGCTTCAGCTGTGTGGCGTTGCCGTTAATAAATACAGAGCCGCCGATATCGGTGTTGAGTTTGATTTCTTTTTCAAAGGCAACGCTTTCAAGGGTAAGGGCTTCGCCGTTTACCAATCGGCTGAAATCAACAGCTTCAAAAGCAACCGCCACGTTTTCCGTGCGCGCAAGCTCCAACAGCTGTTCAACAAGCTTGCCCATATGCTCGTTTTCGTATCTAACATTATCAAGCCACTGATTTTCTCCGATTTCCCGTTCAAGCAATTCTAAGTTTGCACTTACAACGGAAACAGGCGTTTTTAATTCGTGACCTGCATCGGAAATGAATTGCTTTTGCACTTGATAGCTTTTTTCCAACGGTTTAACTATACATCTTGCCAGATATACCGAGATAAAGAAAATCAAAACGAGAGCAATGCTGCCGAAGATAAGCGTATAACGAAAAAGAGTGGAAAAGCTTTCGCTTATTATAGTGTTGTCCATAAAAACTACCAGAGTGTAGTTGTCCTTGTCATATGTGGAATATATTAAATCTTTGTCTGTTCCGTCGTCCTTGCCGCTTTTTAAAACGCTTTCGGCAAACGCTGTAAGCGTAGCTTCATCATAAATTTCCGATTGACCGGCGTCTACAGCCAGGACGTTTCCGTTGTCGTCAACTGCGACAGAGTAAAAGGTTGTGACCCGGAAGGAGTGGGTTTCTTTATTCGGAATCCGACCGGGCGCCTCCGAAGCAGTTGCCGTCAAGTCGGAGCTGTTGTCGGGCTTGTGAGAATCTTCGCCGGGTTGGTTGTCAAGGGAATACTGCGCAGCATAGCGTTTTGCGTTTTCGCTGTTGCTGTTTGCGGTTTCTAAATAGCTTGAGGCGTAAATAATTGCAAGAGTTCCTAAAAAAATCAGGGTTAAAACGAGCATAATAACGGCGACAATTCTTATTCTTGTCTTTTTAAACATACTTGCACCTCAGTTCGTAGCCAATCCCTCTTACTGCCTTTATTTCGGTTTCAGCCTTTATAAAAGAAAGCTTTTTCCTTGTAAACGACATGTAAACTTCAACCTTGTTGTATTCGGCATCGCTTTCAAATCCCCATATTTTGACTGCAAGCTGTTCCTTCGTCATAATCCGTCCCTGATTTGCTATGAGATATTCCATAATATGCAGCTCTTTTTCACTGAGTCTGACGGACAGGCCGTTTGCGGTGCAGATAAGCATAGCGCTGCTTGTATCAAGCTGTATATCGCCGAAGGTCAGCTTGCCGTCGGAAGTGTTTATGTTTCTGTGGCAAAGGGCACGAAGCCGTGCAAGAAGCTCCTTGGTCATAAAGGGCTTTGTAAGATAATCGTCGGCGCCGCTGTCAAGACCGTTGACCTTGTCATCCGGTCCGCTTTTGGCGGTGAGCATCAAAATCGGTGTGCGCACACGTTGGGCTCTCGCACGCTTTACAATTTCATAGCCGTTTAATCCGGGCAGCATAACATCTAAAACGGCGACATCGTAAATGCAGCTTTCAAGTGCGTTCAGTCCGCTGATTCCGTCGGCGAAGCAATCAACCTCGTATTTTTCAAGCTTAAAAATCTCGCAAAGCGCCTGTGACATTCTTTTTTCATCTTCAACAAGCAGCAATCTCATATCCGCACCTCCGTGCCGTTGTTTTAACTCGGAGCAAAGCCCGATGTATGTTCGCTTAAATTGGCTAATAGGTTAAACTTAGGACAGGTTCTTTAATTAAAAAAGCCTGTATTATGATAAAATGATAGCAGATTCATTGCAAAATTGCAATGTTTCGGAGTGCAAATAAAAAAACATAGGGTCAAAATTGCCGAAATGTTTATCCAGCTTTTGTTGAAAAGCTATGCTGTTTGTGTTAAAATAACTTATGTAAAGATGTCCCCCGCCACTAAGGCGGCGGGTGCCATTTATCATTTCAGAGGGAGTTGTAATCTCCCGCTGAAACACTGAGAAGCTAACGCTCCCTTTGCAAGCTGCAACCTATCGCAAACTCTGCTTCAAGCGAGCTTGACAGAGCGTTGCTCCGATTTAAAACGTATCAAAAATACTGAAAATAATTTATCAACGGTTTAGTGAAAGGTTTTGTTGCAGATGAAAAAATGTGAATACTGTGCCAAGGAAATTACATATTTTGAGCAGTATTGCAGCGATGACTGCCACCTAAAGGCAAATAAATTTTATGAGCTTAACGAAAAGCTCGGAAGATTTTTTTCAGTCATCAATATGATTTGCGTTTTCGGCATACCTGTCGGCATCTTTTTGTTTTCGTTTTCAAGAACCGCCGGAGCGGCAATTTCAACCCTCAGCTGCCTGATTTTGGGACTTATGATTCTTATACTGCCGTTTCCGACTGAAAATATGATTTCAAAATACAAGCTGAAGAACGCAATAAAAAGGACGAGAATTTTCGGAGCGATTGTCATCGCTTTCGGCATTGCGTTGGCGGCATTTATGCTTTTGTTCTTTTAACCTAAGCCGTCGGACGGAGCTATGCGGACAAATCCGCTCGGCTCTGTTCAAAACAAATGAATAATTCGGCTTTATGCGTCAACAATATTAACAGCAAATACAAAGGAGGACTTTGAATGCTTGATAAAACAGCGTTGACGCTTCTTATTATCGGAGGTCTTAATTGGGGCTGTATCGGAATTTTTCAGTTTGACCTTGTGGCGTGGCTCTGTGGCGGGCAAACGGGAATTGTGAGCAGAATAATTTATATCATCGTCGGTCTTGCCGCAATATGGTGCATTTCGCTCCTGTTCAGGAATACGAACGAGGCTTCTTCTGACGATGCAGTAACTCATCACAGCGCCTGAAACAAGGGACTGCCCCAAACGACCGTATATCGTTTAGGACAGTCCCGTTTTTGTAAAATATTAAAGCTCAAAGCTATTAAAGCGATTCTACGATTGCCTTTGTATCTCTTGCAATTACCATTTCCTCATCGGTTGCAATTACCTCAACACGGATTTTGGATTCGGGAGTAGAGATTGTTCCCGTAACGCCTACACGGGCTTTTGCATTGAATTCCTTGTCAATCTCAACGCCGAGACAGGAGAGATACTCACACACCTTTTCACGCAGCTGCGGTTGATTTTCGCCGAGGCCTGCCGTGAAAACAATGCCGTCGCAGCCACCGAGCGTTACATAATATGAGCCTATGTACTGCGCAATCTGATAGTACAGCATCTCGTGCGCAAGATGGGCGCGCAGATTTCCGTTGGCTTCGGCTTCGGAAACGTCACGGTCGTCGGAGGAAATTCCCGAAACACCGAGCAGTCCCGATTCCTTGTTGAGAATACGTGAAAGCTCATCGGGAGTAAGATGCTCCTTTTCGGCGATAAAGGTAACAACCGAGGGGTCAAGAGAGCCGGAGCGTGTGCCCATCATAAATCCGCCGAGCGGTGTAAGGCCCATTGAGGTGTCGATTACATTGCCATTTTTTACTGCCGTAATCGAGGAGCCGTTGCCTATATGGCAGGTGATGAGCTTAAGCTCTTCCTTCTTTTTGCCCATAAGCTCAGCCATTTTGTCGGTAACATAGCGGTGCGAGGTGCCGTGGGCGCCGTACTTGCGAACACCGAACTTTTCATAATATTTGTAAGGAATTGCGTACATATAAGCCTTTTCGGGCATCGTCTGATGAAAGGCGGTGTCAAAAACAGCAACCTGCGGAACCTTGGTGCCGAATACCTTTGAGCAAGCCTCAATGCCCTGAATGTTTGCCGGGCTGTGCAGAGGGGCAAGGCTTGAATACTCGTTGATGCGGTTGATTACGTGGTTGTTTATAAGCACCGACTTATCAAAGTACGAGCCGCCCTGAACCACCCTGTGACCTATGGCGGAAACCTCGGTAAGCTCCTTTACTGCCCCGTAGTTCGGGTCGAGCAGAGCCTCCTTAACAGCCTCAAACGCCTGTGTGTGGTTGAGCATTTGTCTTTTTCTCTCGATTTTTTCACCGCTTTTTGTTTTAAATCCGATAAATGCTCCGTCCGTTCCTATTCTTTCGCAATTACCCTTTGCCAGCACCTTTTCATCATTCATATCAATAAACTGATATTTGAGCGAAGAGCTGCCTGCGTTGATAACAAGAATTTTCATTTGTTGTCATTCCCTTCAATAATTTATTGTTTACTATATACAAATAATACAATATTATCATACTCCAAAAGCTGTATATTTTCAAGAGCTTTTTTAAACGGGAGGCGTTTTTTATGGCGACAGCCGTCATATGTGAATTTAATCCGTTTCATAACGGGCATAAATATCTTCTTGAAAAGACCAAGGAGATTACCGGTGAGCCCGTGATTGCAATAATGAGCGGAAGCTTTACCCAGCGGGGCGAGGCTGCAATTACCGATAAGTTTTCAAGGGCGGAAGCAGCGCTGCAAAACGGAGCCGACCTCGTGGCGGAGCTGCCTGCCGTTTATGCGCTTTCAAACGCGCAGCGATTTGCCCGCTGCGGTGCGGAGAGTGCAAAGTCGTTCAAATGCGTGAATCACCTTGCGTTCGGATGTGAAACTCAGGACGTCGCTCTGTTGAGCAGGGCGGCGCAGTCAACGAAAAATTCCGAGGTGCAGAAGCTGATAAATACCGAGATGAAAGGCGGAGGCTATTATCCCCGCGCGCTTGAGAGCGCCGTCAGACAGGTGCTGGGGGACGAGGTTGCCGATGTTCTCACCGCTCCGAATAATATTCTTGCGGTTGAATACCTCAGAAGCATTGAAAATTCTTCGATAAAGCCGCTTGCGATTGAGCGCAGGGGAGCGGCTCACGATAGCCGCAGCGCAAGCGGAAATATTGCTTCGGCTTCCTACATCAGAGAGCTTATGCGTAAAAATGCGGAGTTCAAGAGCTTTGTTCCCTGCGTTCCTGAAAGCATTGCCTATCCTGAAAATCTTGAGAGGGTTTTGCTGTACAGGCTGAGAAGTATGACTGCGGAGGATTTCCGCAGACTTCCCGATGTGAACGAGGGACTGGAAAACAGAATTGTCGCTGCGGTAAGCCAATATAATTCCGCAGAAGAAATAATATCAGCCGTAAAAACCAAGCGCTACACTCACGCAAGAATAAGGCGGATACTCTGCTGTGCGCTGCTTGAAATTACAGAGGAGCTGCAAAGCACGCCCGTGGAATATGTAAGGGTGCTGGGCTTTAATTCGGACGGAGCGTCATTGCTGAAAAGCTGTGAATTTAACGTGGTGACCTCAGCAAGCAAGGGGCTTAAGCTCGGCGGAAGCGTTGCCGAGCTGCTGCAAAAGGATATTTATTCCACGGATGTTGCCGCTCTTGCATACGGAAAAATACGCAGGAGCGGAGAGGATTACACTGAGCAGATAAAACGTACGGCTGCACAGACCAATACCCGGTAACCTATTCGCCGATGCTCCCCGCTTTTAGAGGCGGGGGCTTTTGCTGCTTAGGTTAAATAAGTTTGAAAAATATTCGGGGATATGCTCAAAAACAGGCGTAAATTCATCCGATACATATGATGCTTAAATACGATTGCTTGAATTTTTTACAGAAAATTCCATTTTACCTCTTGCATATTTGTTTAAAATATATTATAATGAGTAAAAGCTGAATTGTATTCTTTGCTTTTACTGAATGTAATATCAACCATTTTAGAAAAGAGGGTTTTTATGGCTTATAAATTAAATGACGAAAGACCGCCGCTTGACCGATTCTTAGCGGGAGAGTCTGTCAATGCGTATGAATTTTTAGGCTCGCATTTTGTGAATTGGGACAACCGCAACGGCGTAGTGTTCAGAGTATGGGCGCCCATCGCTTTGAGCGTGTCGGTTGTAGGCGACGTTAATAACTGGGGCAGCGATGCAAACTTTATGTACCGCATTTCCGAGTCGGGAGTTTGGGAGCTGTTTATAGAGGGCGTGCAGGAATTTGCCTGCTATAAATATTGTGTTGAAACTCCCTGGTCGCAAAGGCAGTTCAAAACCGATCCCTATGCCTTTCATTGCCAAACTCGTCCCGAAAACGCTTCCCGTGTTTATGAGATTAACGGATATGAGTGGCACGACGAGGCGTGGTACAAATATAAAGAAGAGCATCCGCACTCAAAGCAGCCTATAAATGTTTATGAGATGAATGCAGGCTCTTGGCGCAAATATGAGGACGGCAACACCTTCAGCTACGGAAAGCTTGCCGAGGAGCTGATTCCCTATGTAAAGGAAATGGGCTACACTCACATTGAGTTTATGCCTCTTACCGAGTTCCCCTTTGACGGAAGCTGGGGCTATCAGGTTACCGGCTATTTTGCCGCAACCTCACGCTACGGAGAGCCGAAGGACCTGATGTATTTTATCGACAGGTGCCACGAAGAGGGAATAGGCGTTATTCTGGACTGGGTTCCCGCTCATTTTCCCAAGGATGCCCACGGTCTGGCGCGCTTTGACGGCACCGGCTGCTATGAATATGAGGATTACCGCATAGGCGAGCATAAGGAATGGGGCACGTATATATTTAATTACGGCCGCTATGAGGTCACAAGCTTCTTGATTTCCTCTGCTATGTTCTGGCTTGATATGTACCATATTGACGGCATCCGTGTTGATGCGGTGGCTTCAATGCTTTATCTTGACTACAACCGCAAGGACGGCGAATGGCTGCCCAATGCCTACGGCGGAAGAGAAAACCTTGTTGCCGTTGACTTTTTGCAGAAGCTCAATTCCGTAGTCCATATGTTCCACCCCGAGGCTTTGATGATTGCCGAGGAAAGCACGGCTTGGCCCAACGTAACACGTTATCCCATCAAGGATATGGGACTCGGCTTTGACTACAAGTGGAATATGGGCTGGATGAACGATATGCTGTCGTACATTTCGCTCGACCCGCTGTGGAGAAATTATCATCACGACACGCTCACCTTCAGTATGGTTTATGCCTTTTCCGAAAACTTTATGCTGCCTATCTCACACGATGAGGCAGTATACGGCAAGGGCTCTCTTATAAATAAAATGCCGGGCGATTACGACCAAAAGTTTGCCGGCGTGAGAGGCTTTGTTGCCTATATGATGGCTCATCCGGGCAAAAAGCTGATGTTTATGGGCAGTGAAATCGGTCAGTTCGACGAATGGAACGCCGAATCACAGCTTGAGTGGAATTTGCTTGATTATGAAAAGCACCGTCAGCTTAATCACTTTTTTGCCGAGGTAAACAAATTCTACCGTGACGTACCTGCCATGCATGAGAACGACTACGACTGGGACGGCTTCCAATGGATAGCTCTTGACGACTACCAAAAGAGCGTTATCGCTTTCCGCAGAATTGCCGAGGACGGCAGTGAAATAATCTGCGTCTGCAACTTCCAGCCCGTTCAGCGTGACGATTATACAATCGGCGTTCCCGTTTACGGAATTTATGAGGAAGTGTTTAATTCCGAAAGCGAGGAATTCGGCGGCTGCGGAGTTACCAACGGCGACAGCATCAAGAGCAAAAAGGTCAAGGATCACGAGCTGCCGTATTCGATTAAGCTCACGCTTCCGCCCCTCGGTGTAATGTATTTAAGGCTCAAGGAGGCTTTGCCCGTTCCCGTCAGAAAGAAATCAACCTCCAAGATGACGGAGAAAAAGAAAGAGGCTCTAAAGAAGCTGAAGGACGAAAAGGCTGCCGAGAAGGTTGCCGCAGAGGATGCCGACACGGCTCCGGCGGAAACGGAAGCAGAGTCCGAAAGCACAGAAAAAAACAGCTTAACGGCTGATTCAACTCGGAGCAAAGTGGCGAATAGGTTATAAAATCAAACAGAAGCAAACGCAGCGCAGATAGGTAATTTCCTCGGTGCTGCGTTTTTGATTGCCCGTAAAAAATAACCTATTTTCCAATCTTAAGCGAGCTTACATCGGGCTTAGCTCCGAGTTAAAATAACACATAGGTTAGGGCATAAATAAATACAAATCCAAAAAGCCGGGTGAAGCTATATGCTTTATTCGGCTTGACTTTTATCCGCCGAATTTTAAATAATTATTAAATGAATTTAATCACATCCTGATAACCAAAGGGCGCACACCTGTCAGCGGAAGCTGACGTATATATATTATTCTTTTCATTCTTAACATTCTTTATATTCTTTACTTTCTTTGATTGTTGTCGGTCGATTGTCGGTTGTTTGTCAGTTGTTTGTCAGTCGGCTGTCAGAGTGTTTGTCAGGAGCTGATACTTGTCATAATTATTTACAGTAATAACTTATGCAAAGATGTCCCCCGCCACTAAGGCGGCGGGTGCCATTCATCATT
>JAJQDK010000016.1 GCA_021202245.1 Clostridiales bacterium | reverse complement strand
GTTGTAAAGTGATAATCGGCAATTTCCGGCTTAGCCTGCGACACCACGGAAACAAGCGTGCTTTTGCCGACATTGGGAAATCCGACAAGTCCGACGTCGGCAAGGAGCTTAAGCTCAAGAATCACGTCAAATTCCTCACCAGGCAAGCCGGGCTTGGCAAATCTGGGCACCTGACGTACAGGGGTAGCAAAATGAGGATTGCCCCAACCGCCTTTGCCGCCTTTTGCGACAACATAAGGCTCTTTTGAGGATACGTCAGCCAAAATCCTCCCGGTGGTTTCTTCCTTGACAAGAGTGCCTACGGGAACTCGGATTATTAAATCCTCGGCGTTTTTTCCTCTGCATCTGCCGCCTCTGCCGTTTTCGCCCTTGGGCGCAGCATATTTACGCTTGTAACGAAAATCGGCAAGCGTTGAAAGATTGGAGTCGGCTACAAAAACGATGTTTCCGCCTCGCCCTCCGTCTCCGCCGTCGGGTCCGCCGGCGGCAATATATTTTTCATGATGAAAGGAAACTGCGCCGTCGCCGCCGTCCCCTGCTTTGATTTTAATTTTGGCTGTATCTACAAACATTTTTACTCTCCAATATTCTCTAATGCCTTCTGTCTTAGTATTTACAGTTTTATAAAATAAATAAGGGTGGATTAAATCCACCCTCTGATTGCAAATTTGCACTTACTGCTCAACAGGATAAACGCTTGCACGCTTTCTGTCTTTGCCGACACGCTCAAACTTGAGAACACCGTCGATTTTTGCAAACAGTGTATCGTCAGAGCCAATGCCTACATTTTCACCGGGATGAATATGTGTGCCTCTCTGTCTTACAAGAACATTGCCTGCGAGAACCTTCTGTCCGTCAGCACGCTTAACGCCGAGACGCTTTGACTCACTGTCACGACCGTTCTTTGTAGAACCCATACCTTTTTTATGAGCGAATAACTGAATGTTTATTTTAAGCATTACCTTACACCTCCGAATATTTTACTTTAATGTATTTTTTATATTGCTCCGAAAGAGCAGTGAGATGAAGCTCAAATCCCGACAGAACGTCAGAAGCTTTGTCTGCTTCATCGGGCGGCATCGTTAAATTTATAAGTCCGTCGCCGTCGGTAACATCAGCCTTTATATGCTGTATTTCGGTGATTGTATTTGCCGTCATAAACGTTGCGGAGCTGACAGCAGCGCAGACAATGTCGCTGCCTTCATCGGAATAGTCCGAATGACCCGACACCTTAAAGCCGTAAATCAAATCAGCCGATTTATAAAAAGTTACCGTAATCATAGCTTAGGCTTCGATTGAAGTAATCTTAACCTGTGTGTAAGGCTGTCTGTGGCCTTTTGCTCTCTTCTCACCCTTTTTGGGCTTGTAGGTAGCAACTCTGATTTTTTTGTTTTTGCCGTTCTTTAATACTTCGGCAGTAACCTTAGCACCCTCGACGAGAGGAGTACCTACCTTGAGTCCGTCGTCTGTGCCTACAGCGACTACGTCAAAGGTTACCGTGTCGTTAGCTTCGGCGTTAAGCTTCTCAATAAAAATAACTTCATCGTTAGTTACCTTATACTGCTTTCCGCCGGTTTGAATAACTGCGTACATTTTAGTACCATCCTTTACATTGGGCTCGCTATCCGATGGGTGGAACAATGTCACTTATAACCCACAATATACGGCTTATATACTATACCACAAGAAAAAGGCTGTGTCAACAATTTTAAAGTAAAAAATCAGAGATTATTTTGAATTTTTGCGGCTTTCAGAGTATTTTTCATCAAGGTAGAAATTGTCATGGGACCAACTCCGCCGGGAACCGGAGTGATATATGAGCATTTTTCCTTTACGTTTTCAAAGTCAACATCACCGCAGAGCTTTCCGTTTTCATCTCTGTCCATACCGACATCAATTACAACCGCTCCGTCCTTTACCATATCGGCAGTGACGAATTTAGGCTTTCCGACAGCGGCTACGAGAATATCGGCGCTTGAGCTGATTTCTGCAAGATTTTGAGTACGGCTGTGACAAATAGTTACTGTACCGTTCTCGTGAAGCAAAAGCATAGCCATCGGCTTGCCTACTATATTGCTTCTGCCGATTACCACGCAGTTTTTGCCGCTTACGGGAATATTGTAGGCGTGAAGCATTTCCATTACTCCGGACGGAGTGCAGGGCAGAAAATCATACTCACCGAGCATTATTTTGCCGACATTTACAGCGTGGAATGCATCTACGTCCTTGAGCGGGCTGATTGCTTCAATTACAGCCTTATCGTCGAGGTGTTCGGGCAGAGGAAGCTGAACAAGTATTCCGTTGATATCCTTTTTGTGGTTGAGCGTTTCAACAAGCTCCAACAGCTCTTCCTGCGTAGTTTCCTTGGGCAATGCGTATTCCTCGGACTTGAATCCGACATATTCACAAGCCTTCTTTTTGTTATTGACATACACTCGTGACGCAGGGTCATCTCCGACAATTACAACAGCAAGTCCGGGAATTAAGCCGTGCGAGGCTTTAAGCTCTTCAGCTTGCTTTTTTACTTCGTCTTTTACCTGAGCCGATACCTTTTTTCCGTCGATAATTTGCATAGAAAGAATCCTCCTTGTTTCTGTTTATAAATAAAAATATAATACACGTAATAAAAATTGCAGCCGAAAGAAGCTGAGAAACCCTGATGTCCGTGCCGAATAATTGCAATGGCAAATAGAGGCTGTCGCTTCTCAGACCTTCTACTATCATTCTTTCAAATCCGTACCAGACAAGATATGAATAAAAAATCTGTCCGGGATATCTTTGTCTGTGTTTTCCGTAAAAATGAAGAAGCACAAATCCGAGCAGGCACCAAAGGGATTCGTATAAAAAGCAGGGGTGAACCGCCACACCGTTTGTGGCCTCGCTCATCATTCTCCACGGCAAATCGGTTTGGGAGCCGAATGCCTCCTGATTCATAAAGTTGCCCCATCTGCCTATTCCCTGTCCGAGCAAAAAGCCGACCATTGCGATATCAAGCACGGGCAAAACCTTCATTTTTTGAATTTTTGCCGTTATAATACCGCCGAGCAGAGCGCCGATTATTCCGCCGTATATGGCAAGTCCGCCGTTGTTAATATATAGGATTTCTATCGGATTCTGACCGTAATAATCCCACTTAAAAAAGCAAAAATACAGTCTTGCACCGATTATTCCTGTTACGATTCCGACAAGCACGCAATTAAAAAGCTTGTTTGGGTCAACATTATATCTTTTGGCGCTGACCCAGCCGTAAAGCACGGCAAGAAGCATACCGCAGGCTATAATTATACCGTACCAATAAACGGAATAATCGCCGATTTTAAAAGCAATGGGACTGATATTAAATTCAAATCCCAAGCCGGGAAATTCAACATGATAACTCATAGCTTACTCCTCGGCTTGCTTTACAACAGACAAAGTGCAGTTATTGACATCGAGAATATTCATAAGTCTTGCGCTTACATCCTCAAAGGTTGTGTCCGCAACGGCATCTATGCCGTAAAACAGCTCATTGCCGCAGAAATGGCAATCGGCAATCATATTCGAGATTGAGTCAACAGAATTGAGAGATGAAACCATTTCTCCGTATACTGCCTTTCGGGCAATTTCAAATTCTTCCCTGTTAAGTCCGTTATTTTTCATATCCGTTATATACTGCTTAATCATCTCAGCCGCCTGCTTGGGCGCACGGGATTCACCGCTGAAAATTATCGAGCAGTAGCCCGGACCTTCAAATAATTCATAGTCAAAGGTGTTGTTGATAAGATTTGCATCCATAAGCTTGCGGTAAAGCGCACTTGTGGGAGAAGCAAGCATAGAAAGCAAAATTTCGGTTTCCGCATTTTGCTTTTCATTGAACAATTTGTCTGCCTTTTCCTTAAATCCGAGGTTGAACAAGGGCATTAAGACGGGGAAAGTCTGCTCAACATACGGCTCGGTGATTTCATAAGGCTCATCTTTAAAATAATTTGTGATTTTATGCTTTTCGGACGGTTTAAGCATTTTATCCGCAATCTTTAATACCTGCTCAGCGGTGACGTTGCCGGAAACGCAAAGCACCATATTGTTGAGATTATAAAAGACGTTATATATCTCATAGAGCTTTTCCGCAGTAATCCGGGCAATGCTTTCGACCGTGCCGGCAATATCAATTCTGACGGGATGGTTTTTATACATTGCTTCAAGCATATTAAACATTACTCGCCATTCGGGAGAATCGTCATACATTTTAATTTCCTGCCCGATAATTCCCTGTTCCTTGGCAACGGTTTGTGCGGTAAAATACGGTTCCTGCACAAAATCAAGCAGAATTTCAAGACTTTCGTCAAATTTATCCGTACAGGAAAACAAATAACAGGTCTTTTCAAAGCTTGTATATGCGTTTGCGTTTGCGCCCGTTTCGGCATAACGGACAAAGGCATCGCCGTCCTCGCTCTCAAAGAGCTTATGTTCAAGGTAATGGGCTATACCGTCGGGCACGGTGATTTTTTCGCCGTCGTCAACCGAAAAACAGGTGTTTATGCTTCCATATCGGGTTCCGAAAATTGCATAAGCTGAGTTATATCCCTCCTTGGGATAAACGTATATTGTAAGTCCCGACGGATGATTTATTTTATAGTAGCTGTCGCCCACACGCTGTGATTTAATTTCTGTAATATCCATATAAAGCACCTCTTACCTGTTCTTTAATACATAAACCGTATCAAGGGTTAGCTTATTTGCCGCAGAAACAATTTCTTCCTTAGTTACAGCATTGATTTCAGCGGACAATTCTTCTATCGACTTAAATTTATCATCAAAAAGCTGAGCGGAATACCAAGCATCTATTCCGCCGGTTGTATCGTTGGAGGTGCGAAAAGAGTTTATTACTGCGAGCTTTGCAGCATCAATCTCAAAATCTGTGATATATCCGTTTTTCATATCTTCAATTTCCTTTAAAATTCCCTTTTCGGCTTTCTCGATATTTTCGCCCTCTACCCCGCTGTCAACAGTCATAATGCCCTTGCGCATATTGTAGCGGGCAGCACAGTAATAGCAAAGGCTCTGCTTTTCACGAACATTGCAAAACAGCTTTGAGCTGGCGGTTCCGCCTAAAACGGCGCACATAAGACGCGCGGCGTTTGTTTCGGCGTTGGGAGAAGCGATTCCTGTTCTGAAGCCCATTACAAGCTTTGACTGTGAAAGCTCCATTTCGTCCGTCACCCGGTTCACTTTATCGGCTCTGCGGACAACTCTGTTTTTGAGACTTACGGGGGTTCTGTCTACACTGCCAAAAGCTTCTTTGAACACGGATTTTGCCTTATCCGACGGACTGTCGCCTATATACATAATCTCAAACTCGGCATTTTTTAAAACACTCTGCCGGGTTTCATACAGAGATGTCGGAGTAACCTCGTTGATTTTTTCAGCCGTGCCGTAACGCTTGATTCCGAAAACCTCATCACCGCACATATTTTCAATCATTCTGTTGTTTGCGTAAATCCGTTTATCGTTAAATTCGGAATCTATTAAATCAAGAAGCTGTCTGCGCTCCTGATTAAGCTCGTCCTCAGAAAATGACTTATTGCTGACATTCGGTTCAAATATAACGCTGCAAATCAAGGCAGAAAGCTCACGGGCAACGCTCTCTCGGTCAAGGGTGTATCTGTCGTCAAGACCTGCGGCAGTAATTTTGAGTATCTGACAATCGCCTGATTTTTGCACAGAGCTTGTCAAATCCGCTCCGTAAAGCGAGCTTAGCTTTTTGCTGAGCAAGGTAAAATCGGGATAAGCCTTACACGAACGTGTAAGCACGCCGCAAAGCAAGGCGTTTGCCGACGCCGAATCCTCGGTCAACGGCAAAATTATATTTGCGCTTATCCTCATTGTCTTAAAGCGACTGTCCTTAACGGTGCTGAAAAATACGCCGTCTGCAATTTCTTCCCTGTTAATGGAATTCATCATATCACTCCGTATTTATTTACTTAATTTGATTTTAATTTTGCTGTTTCGCAAACACTCTAAAATAATATTATAACACACTATTCAAGCTTATAAAAGCATTTTTTAAAATAAATTCAGCTTAATATAATCGTTAAGATGAATTGAACAGATAATACATTCCTTAACGCTCATTCCGGTGCATTGCTCCATTGCCTCCTTATAAAGAAGGAGCTGTTTTGAATACAAGTCTGCAAGCCTTTGAATGTCATTTACCCTGTCTGTTTTATAATCAACGATTACAAGCTCACCGTCTTCAACAAATGCAATATCCACCGCTCCCTGAATAATTATCTCGGCATCGTCGGATAGATTTTTGTATTCATCGGATACAAGCGAGGGCTTGATTTTTGCCGTAAATCTCTCTTCCCTCATTACATTCGGCGAATTTAAAATTCTTGTAATCAAATCCGAGGAAAGCAGCTCGGTGATTTTAGCGGTATCAATCGACTTTGCCTGAGCCTCGGTAAGCACTCCGTGATTGGTCAAACGAAAAATTTCGGCATTAAGGTCCTTTCTTGCAAGAGAAAAGCTGCAATACTGCAAAAGCTTATGGTGAGCCGTTCCCCTCTCAACCGAAGAGGAAATTTCGGGACTTAAAAAGGCAGGCTTTGAAAGAACTCTTTCAAAATAACCGCTGTTTTGCTCATGGGCAATATGTGAAGCGGTAACCTTTTGAGGCAAATTCATAATATCTGCATTTTTATACCTAAAATTAAGGCGATTTTTTAACAGCTGAACATAATTGATATTCTCGTTTATTTCTGAAAAAGAATTTAACGGCTGAATGAGCTTCGGGCTCGGCTCTGACTCCGCAGCGCCGAATAATTGCTCTTCGGTGTTAATAAGCTCGTATTTCCATACATTTTCTTCGCTGCACGGCACATTGTCGGAATTAAAAGCACATGAACCGTTTAAAAGATTAAGAGACGGATGCATCAGGGCGCAAAGGCAAATCCAATCGGAAATGCACTTTGCGTTTATAACAGCATAGGAATCAATGCCGCCGTCATAAGTTATCTCGGAAGCAAGCTTTGACAAATATTCCTCCGTTTTTACTCGTGAGAGCGTTGAAACAACAATTAGCTTTTCCTTTGCCCTTGTAAGCGCTACATATAATACTCTGAGTTCCTCGGCTACCATATTGGCTGACATCTCAAGCTGTACGGCAAGGCGAGGCAGAGTATTATAGCGGCAAACTCCGTCCTTTCTTTTTATTCCGAGGCCTATATGATTGTCAATTAAAATATCGGATTTTAAATCATCGGTGTTGAAGCCGTGAGCGGTATCTGCAATGAAGCATATAGGAAATTCAAGTCCCTTGGATGCGTGAATACTCAAAACTCTTACGCAGTTAAGGCTCTCCCCCTCAGTTTCGGATGCAGAGGGCAATTCAACGCCGTTTTCAATCATTCTGTCGATATGCGAAATAAATTCCGAAAGCGTTTTATATCCGTTAGCTTCAAACTTTCGGGCATTTTCCCGAAGAAGGTTGAGATTTCTCACAGGATTTTTTCCGCCCGTTACGGCTGAGGTGATAGAAGCAAAGGAGGTAATATCGTATATTCTGCCGATAAGGCTGTCTACATTTGAGGTATGAGCATACGCCCTGAGAGAATTAAGCTCGGCAATAAAGCTTTGAGCCTTTTTGTCGGTTTTTGAAAAATCGACTACAGCGGTATAAAGGCTTGTGAAGCGCTTGTTAGCCCTAATAAGCGACAAATCGTCGGGAGTAAAGCCGTAAACGGGACTGCACATAACGGATAAAAGAGGAATATCCAAAGTAGGATTGTCTATCACACGCAGAAAGTTGAGCATCAGGGCAATTTCACGGGTTTCAAATGAATTTTCTTTATTCGTGCTGAATGCCGGCACTCCGCAACTGTTGAGAACGCTTACATAGGTCTTTGCCCTTGGATTTGTACTGCGCAGAATAATTGCAAAATCGCCGTAGGTAGCCCTGCGCACAGAGTTACCGTCCTTAACGGAAAAGCCGGAATGTATCATTCTCTGAATTTCGGCTGCAATATATCGTGCCTCAAGCTCCACGGCATCGCAATCCTCAAACGCCTTTTTTTCAATCAGCTTGAGTTCAAAATTACAGGCAGAGCTTTCGGGATAGTCAGCGCCGGTGTTGAGCTTGTCATCATCGGTATAATCCATTTTTGAGGTATCCCGAGTCATTAAACGCTTGAATATAAAGTTAACGCTTTCACATACCTCCCTGCGGCTTCTGAAATTTTTATCGAGAATTATTGCAGCGGGATAAACAGGATTACTTTCATCATAGGCATTATATTCCTTTTTTCTGTTTATAAAAATTTCCGGCTTTGCCTGGCGGAATCCGTAAATACTCTGTTTAACGTCGCCGACAGCAAAAATATTGCTCTCATTTCGGCTGACGCACTTAAATATGAGGTCCTGAACATCGTTTACATCCTGAAATTCGTCAACCATTATGTAATCAAATCGCTTTGAAATTTCATACGCCTGCACAGTTTTAGAATATCCGTTGCCGTCAGGCACAGCAAGAAGCTTGACAGCGAGCGATTCAACATCGGAAAAGGATAAGATATTTTTTCGCTTTTTAAGATTATTCAATTCCGACAAATACTCGCCGTCGACATCAAACAAAACAGCAACAAGACTGCGCAATGATGAAATTTCGGCTTTTGCCTGCTCCTCTGTCCACAAATAGCAGGACTTAACGGAATCTACAGCGCTCTTTACCTCATCACGGGCAGCCTTGACGGTCACAACGGTAGGATGCTCCTTATAGCCGCGCGGAGTTTTAAACTTGTCGTAGCTGATATTATTTAAAAATTTTGCAGTATCATCCCATAAGCCTCTGTCCAACAGAGATTCAAGCTTCTGAATCATAACCATATCAGAGCTTATACAGTCGGTCAGATCAAGGGAAAGCTTTTCATCGTTTTGCGAGCCGAGCAGCCTGAGCGATCGTTCGGTAAAGGCTTTTGCGTGGCGGACTGCAACAAGGGAATTTTCTTTAATGATTTTCGCCCATACGGTATCGGATAAGGGCATATCCTCATAGTTTGAAAGTATATCTTCAATCCATTTTTCGGGGAAAGGCTGAGTGGAAAGAAAATTGCAGACGGTCAGCACGGTTTTACGCAGCTTTGCATCTCCGCTTTTGTCCGAAAAAGCGTTGACGAGATTTGAGAAGCCGGTATCATCCTTTTTATAAAATTTTTCAAAGACATTGTCGAGCGCCTCGGCTTGAATTAAATCAAGCTCGCTTTCGTCTGCTATGCGGAAATCACGAGAAACATCAAGGGTGTGAAAATATTCCCTTACAATATCGCCGCAAAAGCTGTCAATGGTGGAAATGCTTGCATTATATAAGAGCTGCCTTTGTCTGAGCAAATTGGGATTATAGGGGTCGTTTTCGAGAAGCGAACTGAGAGCAAGGGCGATTCGCTGACTCATTTCGGCGGCTGCGGCTCTTGTAAAGGTGACAATCAGCAGCCTGTCAACGTCTACGGGGTTCTCCTCACGTGTAATAAGATGAATTACACGCTCAACAAGCACAGCTGTTTTGCCGGAGCCTGCCGCAGCGGAAACCAGAACGGAACCGTCTGTAGCGTTGATAGCGTTTTTTTGCTGTTGAGTCCATTCTTTGCCCATTATTTATCTCCCTTTTCCTGCTTATCGTTTAAATCATTATCGAGTATTTTGAATACTTCTTCATTCTTAATTTCAAATATATTTCTGGCATTGCTTTGCCTATAGGCGCAAACGCTGCCGTAAGGGCAATATTGGCAGGCTTCATGGG
>JAJQDK010000014.1 GCA_021202245.1 Clostridiales bacterium | reverse complement strand
TTGAAGGGAAGGTGGCGGTAAAGCTTGCTTTACCGGCGGATGAGTTGTAGGCGTGTAACGCCGTGAAACCTAATAAAAACTATACTTTCGGCGGATACCATCCGCAGTCACGGACGGGTAAAAAATCATACGCTTGTACACAGCGGGACATTATATTTACCGATTTATTTTCCTCAAGCAGCCGTCATAGTCAGCTTGAATATATTTCACAAAAAACAGGTGCGATATTTTATTATTGAACATTTAAATATTGGCGATTGCCATTGTATGGACAAAAAATATTATGTAAAATATATGTCAAGGAAGGAAAATTTGCTTTTTGCGGCAGCGGGATATGCAAATAAATAACTTAGGGGAGGCGAAATCAAATCGAGCAAAAAGGCACAAAATTTTAGCCATAAAAATTAAATTAGTGCAATGTGCGAGCTTATCTAAATTTATTGTGAAATACACACAAAAAATAAATTTCTGCTTTGTGCAAAATGCAAATGGATATTTCTTTACAAATATAATAGAATAAAATCAAACTGTTCAAATATATAATTTTGCTAAAATTCCGTACTCAACAAATTACGCTGTTTTGTGTAAACGAGGGGATATTTTGCTCTAAGCTATATATTTGTGATATGGTTGTGCGCAGCTTTGCGCAGCCTCACCCTTTAGTCAGAAAGGGCGGTTTACCCTATAAAATTTTTTAAGGAGTGAAATAATGAAAAAAAGCATTAGCAAAGGCTGCAATGTAATGCGCAGAAGCCTGTCTATGGTGCTTGCGTTTTCAATGATTATGACCGTGTTCTGCATATCGGGCTTTTCATTGGATTCTTTTGCTGCAACTGCCAATGAAGAACCCGTTTCGGCAAATAATGCTACCGAAAGAGTTGCAAGCAATTTCGGCAGTGACATTACTGCTGTGACGGCTACATACTATGATTATCTTTCCGACAATGAGCTTTCATCGGGAACCTATCAGGAAGTAATTCAGGCAGGTACAGGATTTAACGGATCGGATGATAACTGGTATCCGTTTTACATTTTTAACCGTGCAATTAAGGATACCTACAGTTCTTCTTACTCTTCAGTCTGGACTTATCCGCTGTTTTTCGGCAACTTCTGTAACACTTCCGGTTCGTATGACACCAGCAATCACGGCGGAAATTACAGCAATGCTACAAATAGCTATAACGTATTTAATTTTAATTATTACGTTAATAACTCCAACGGACTGACGTCCTACAACCAGTCAATTCAGGGCTTGGCTGCTTCAAGTCTGGATGACGACGGAGATATACTTGCAAATACCTCCGACGGCACTGAAATTAAAATGCCGTATTTTGATGAGGACTTTTTGACGAGTTCTTACTCAAGCTACAGCTCGTTGGTAAAAATAATTGATTCGTATTTTCCGTTTACATCGGAAACCAACGGAAACGTGACCACATATTCCTTTAATTCGGAAAATGCGGAGGATAATGTTTACTTTACTTGGGACGGCGATACTCCCACAGCTGTAAATTACGGCTCGGGCACATCCTACGGTATTGAGGACGGCATTAAATACTTTATGAACGGCAGCAGCAGCGGCTATGGTATTTTCCCGTTTAATAACACAAGCTCCACAAGGGGCAGCAAATCCGTGAACTCAAATGAATATCTTGACTACGGCTTCGGTATTCGTCTTGATATGGATTTCCGTGTTCCCGACGGCGGAACACTTGCCGACGGCAGCGATGTAACCTTTGATTACTCCGGCGACGATGACCTTTGGGTTTATATCACGGACGATGCCGGCAATTCTGAGCTTGTGCTTGACCTCGGCGGTGACCACAAGCAGGCAGAAGGCTCAATAAACTTTAATACAATGAAGGCAACTGTCGATAGCTCATACGAAAATTACGGCAGTGATACATATTCTTCTGAAACGGAAACTTTAACAATACCTTCCGATGAAATTTGGGTACAGACCGACAGCAGCTACACCGACTTCTGCCTATATGTTTGGAATAACAGCGGCGGCACTGCTTATATTACACCCAGCACAACAGCGGACGGTTATTATAAGTTCACAAGCTCACAGCTTTCGTCTTACGCAGGTGCAGTTTTCTGCAAATGGCAAAATGTAAACGACGGTAAGCTCAGCGGAGACTTAACCATCAGCGACCTTTACGGTAACGCATATAAGGGCGACGGCACAAGCTTGGGTAGTACTGTATCTAAATCGGTTTCAACAACAACATTCAACAACGGTACACAGCTTGACCCTGATAAGACCTATCATATGACCGTATTCTATATGGAGCGCGGCTTGATTGAGTCTAACTTCTCGGTAAGCTTTACTATGACCCCTGTAACAAACGAGCTTGAGGTTGATAAAACCGTAGACACCTCGGCTGTTAAAAGCATAGGTATGGCTTCTGCAATCAAGAGCGACGCCGAATTCAGCTACGCTGTTACCGACGACGGCAGCTCTTCGACAGCAAGCTATACATATAAAGACCAAAGCGGAGCAACCTCTACGGAAAGCCTAAGCAATTCAAAATTCACATTGAAAGACAGTGAAAGTGCGGATTTTGTCAGTGCCTTTGATACCGGAAGCGTTATGACCGTAACGGAAAGCATAGACGGCACGTTAAGCAACCTTTCTTATGATACCTCGTGGGTATTAAAGAACGATGCTACAAACACAACGATAAACTCAGGCACCAACAGCTTGGCTACGGGCAATTTTACGCTTAAAAACGACGACGGCTCAAACGTTGACTATCTGTTGTCATATACCAACAAGGTAAAAACCTCAGACCTCACCCTCACAAAGAATGTTGAGGACAGCAGCGGAACCAATATAAACAACACGTCAACCGATACGTTTACGTTTAAAGTCGGCATTGACCTTGCCGGCGGCACCGATTATCAATATTATGACCTGACCTATACGGACGGCAGCGGCAACGAACAAACCTCTACCGACGGATCAATCACCGTCAGCGCAGGCGAAACCGTTACAATTTTAGGCTTGCCGGTAGGCGCAACTTATAGCATAACAGAGGATTCCAAGAGCGGATATTTGCTTCAAAGCTCATCCAACACTACAGGTACAGTCGGAACAAACACGGCAAGCGCCTTTACAAACCGTCAGATTGATGAATCCGACGTTACCGTGCAGCTCAAGGCGCACAAAACCCTTGACGATGCCACAACCGGATTAAAGGGCAATGACTTTACATTCAAGCTTGTTCAGGTTAACGATGACGGCTCCGACGACGCTGAAGTTTCAACAGTTAAAAACGCTGCCGACGGAACTGTTACATTTGATACTCTGACATATAAATTTGCCGATTTAAATAAAAATTGGAGATATAATTTCAGGTATAAAGTTTACGAGTCCTCGAGCAGCAGCGACAGCCTTGCCTATACTTATGACGGCAGTTCGTATTATATAAATGTTAGAGTGCTTACTACAAACACTATGATGTGTGTAGATGCAGTAACCGTTTATCCGACATATGCTGATTTGACAGCCGGAACAAACGGCACTGCTCTGACAGCCGGTTCCGATGGTTCCTATGACCTGGGCGTTACCTTTAAAAACTACACCCTCGACAATACGCTCACTGTTGAAAAGACTGTAGACTCCTCAGAACTGAATGACGGATTCAGCGACTTGCTCAGCAGCGAAAGCTTTACCTTCATTGTTTGGGACAGTGATACAAGCACAGGCACTCTGAACAATAAGAAGACACAAAACAATATGCAAAACGGCTCTACCGTAACCTACACAAATCCTACAGATACGGGTAAATATCTAAAGGTAACGGAGAGCGCTAATAACAGCTACTTTACCTACAGCTCAACCTACACTGTTACGGATAACATAACCAGTGAAACAGTTTCCGGCACCGGCACGGCAACAGATGTATTCCGATTCCTGAACAGTCAATACGACACATCAGGTGATTATGAAACAAACTACACCGTTGAATTTGTAAACAGCACGAATGTCGGCAGTCTTACCGTAAGCAAAACCGCTTATGACACTAACGGCACAACAGAGCTGAATGACAGGGACTTTACCTTTACAATTGAGATAAGCCTTGACGGCGGAAAAACCTATAGTACCTATAACCTTGATTACAGTAAAGGAAACACAACTGCAACCGCAGCAAACGGCGTGTTCACTCTTAAGGGCGGCGAGTCCGTAACCTTTGAGGGTATTCCGGCAGACGCTAAGTACAAAATCACGGAAACCGCCGACAGCGATTACACAACTGTTGAAAATGTAATTGAGGGTGATGTTACAAAGGACTCAACTGCAAAAGCAAGCTTTGTTAATATTAAGATTGACAAGGACAGCGCTACGGCTAACCTTGAGGCAGTTAAGCTCCTTGACAACGCTGCCCCCGATGTTAATACGTTTGAGTTTACGCTGACTGAAATGGAAGTAAGCGGCTCAAGCCTCGTAACTAAGAGCGGCGGTGTTACTCAAACAGCTACAAACGACGGCAAGTCAGTTTCGTTTACAAGCATTGACGAGTACAAGTATGATGCGTCCAAGGGTACTGTTAAGTATTATTATGAAATTGCCGAAACCAATAACGGCGGCTCAACCTACAGCTATGACAGCACAAAATACTATGCCGTAGTAACCGTTGACCACAGCGCAACTCCCGTTGAGGTAACAAGCATAGTTTACTATGCAACGGCAGCCAATGCAATTAACGGCACAAGCGCAATTTCGGCAAGCGACGTAGAGTTTAACAACTATCATCTCGGCTCTGTTAAGGTGGAGAAGAAGAGTAATTCCGGCAGCTACGTAAGCGGCGCAGAGTTTACCCTCTATAAGGTAAGCGGCAACAACGCAGATGTCAGCAAAGGAACCGAGGTTGGTAGCAAGACTACGGACTCATCGGGCTCTGTAAGCTTCACAGACCTTGCTGTATTCACCAACAATAACGCCGGTACATCGGCTCAGTGGTATGCAATTAAGGAAACCAAAGCTCCCACCGGCTACACAATCAACTCAACCGTAACCTACTTCACGCTTCCGCAGTCCGGCTCCTACAATGTAACCTACACCTATCAGGATGCAACCGTTACAATGCCTAAGTCGGGTGATTACAGCGGAGATATGATGTTCAGAGTTATCGGCTTGGGCGCACTCTCAAGCGCAGGCTATTACCTCTTCCGCAGAAAGCAGCGCAGATATGGATTTAAGCATTACTCCGACCGCTGATTAAATTCATAGCTTCACAGCTTAAAAATAAAACCAATATATTTATTATTATATGAAAGGACTAAAACTATGAAAAAAACAAAAACATTTTTTGCGGCGCTTCTCGCTGTAATGATGGTCGCTTTAATGATTCCGTTCTCCGCAAGCGCAGCAACGGTAAACAGCACAATCACACTCACCTGCACTGACGACAGCGGCGCAACAAAAACAGGCTACACCTTTGAGGTTTATCAGCTTGCTACTGTTGACACCGAAACAGGCGCAGTTACCGCAGCAGCAACAGATGCAGATGTTGTTTCGGCATTGAACACAGTTGATGCTTCAACAACAAAGTCCGCAGCAATCATCGCTGCCTGCGATGCAGCAGCCACAGCTGATCTCGGCACAAGCGTAGGTAAATTTGACACATCCGCCGAAGATTCAAAGGTATTAAGCGTTGATTCCGGTATCTACTATGTTAAATGCACAAGTTATCCCTCAACAGTTAAGAAGGTAGCTAACTCACTCGTAACAGTTCCCGAATATGACACAGCAACAGCCACTTGGGGAAACACAGCAGTTTCTGTTAATGCAGGCTCAAAGGTTGACAACGGCTCGGTTGTGATAACAAAGTCAATCGTTGACGGCGACAATGCAAACTACACAACAGAGGGCGTTGGCAACACAGTAAACTTTAAGCTCGTATCAGACGTTACCGGTTCAGAAGATACTCCTATCTCCTCTTATGTAATCACAGATACAATGAGCGAGGGTCTTACCTACACAGACGGCTCACTTGCAGTTGCTCTTGACAGCACAGCTCTTGCAGCAGACACAGATTACACAGTTGCAACTTCAACTGACAGCGACAACAACACAGTTATCACAGTTACTCTTACAGACAGCTTCCTTGCTTCAACCTCTGACTTCTACAAGGGAAGCGAAATCGTAGTTACTTACAGCGCAACAGTAAACGAAAATGCAGTTGTCGGCAACCCCGGCAACCCCAACGAGGTAACTCTTGATTACAAAGGCTACGGTCAGGCAGCTGTAACAAATGTTCCCGGCAACAAGGTAGTAGTATTCACAGTAAGCATTGAGGCTCTCAAGTATGACTCCACAGATTCAAGCAAAGTTCTTGAAAATGCTGAGTTCACAGCATACACAGACGCTGAATGCACAAACGCTGTAGCAACAGCAAAATCAGGCTCCGACGGTGTTGCAACCTTTGTTGACGCAAACGGCGCAACATATCAGTTTGACGACAACACAACCTACTACATCAAGGAAACAGCAGCGCCCACAGGCTATGTTCTTTCCACAACTGTTTATGAGGTTACAACAGCAGCCGCAGAAGTAACAGAAGACTCATCAGCTGCAAACGGCTACACAATTACAGCAGATAAGGCTGTATCTTCAATCTCAATCGCAAACACACCCATCACCGTTCCCCAGACAGGCGGCGTAGGAACATTGCTCTTTACAATCAGCGGTATTGCACTTATCGCTTGCGCAGGTGTCCTCCTCGTGGTTGTAATGAGAAAGAAGAACGCAGCAAAATAATTTCAAACATTTATGCAGGCTGAATTGTAAATTCAACCTTGGTAAAACACTTTGAGGGGATGCGCAGCCGCATCCCCCCTTTTGTGTAAAGGAAATGCTAATGAAACGAAAGCTTGTTATTACCGCCATCGTGCTGATGTTCGCAGTGGGCATCGGTGTGCTGAGCTATCCGCTTGTCAGCTCAATAATCAACAATAACGCTGCACGCAGCAATGCTTCGCTGTATGATTCCATGGTTGACGCAATGGATGATCTCAGAATTTCCGATTTGTTCGACAGCGCAGAAACCTACAACAGCAGCCTGACCGACAACGTGATTCTCACCGACCCGTTTGATGAGTCGGCTTATGAGAAAATCGGCGCAGATTATGAGCAGGCGTTAGATGTTGACTCAAACGGACTTATCGGCTACGTTGATATTCCGAAAATCAACGTCTATCTGCCCATATATCACGGAACGAGCAGCGACATCCTCGACAAGGGAGCCGGGCATCTGCAAAACACCTCGCTGCCTGTCGGCGGCGAAAGCACTCACGCAGTTATTTCGGCGCATACGGGCTACCCCGGCGAAACCTTTTTTGACTATCTGACCGACCTCGAAGTTGGAGATGTGTTCTATATTCACGTGCTTAATGAAACGCTGAAATATGAGGTTGACCAAATCAAGGTTGTGCTGCCGGAGGAAACCGAGGATTTGCGCATTACCGAGGGCGAGGACTATGTGACCCTGCTCACCTGCACGCCCTACGGAGTGAACACGCATCGCCTGCTTGTCAGAGGAACAAGGGCTGATTATGATGAGGAAACCTACGACGGCGGAGTTAAAACCCTGTCTACGGGCGGCGGATATCTGTACTTTTTCGGCTATAAAATTCCGTATTGGGCGACTGCTGCGATAATAGTCGGATTTGTAGCTTTGGTTATATTTATCGTGATTTTTGCAGTAAAAAGGTCACGCAAAAAGTCGGCTGACGGCGTAAAGCCGAATGCCGCTTCGGACAAAAGCTCTGATGAGGAAGCGGAGGGGGAGTACCGTGAAAGCGAAAGCGGAGAATAAAAGGCTTGACAAAAGGTGGAAAAGGGTAGTTTTCAGAATTGCGGTAGCAATGCTTGCCGTGGGGCTTGCGCGGGTGCTGTTTCCGCGGATGTCAAACTTTATCGGAAAGCTGATTGCAGCAGTAGAAGCTGATGAGTTTGATGAGAGAATCGCAAACATCGCCGACGGTTCCTATGAGGACGCCCTGAATAACGGCGAGATTGACGACGAGGGCTACCCGATTGATGAGGACGGCAACCGCACCTCGGACAATCCTCTGTACTTTCAGGCAGACCTTGACCGTTTGCTTGAGGACAGCCTTGCATACAATGAAAACCTCAAGGTAAATCAAAACAAGCTGCTTGTCAGCAATTACTCCTACACCCAAGCTTCCTTGAACCTTGCGGATTACGGCATTTACAACGGCATATACGGCTATGTTTCCACACCCACTATTGATATGAAGCTCCCGATTTATCTCGGCGCCAACAACTCCACAATGAGCTACGGCGCGGCGCATTTGACCTACACCTCCCAGCCTACGCGCGGCGAAAGCACAAACACCGTGCTTGCCGGGCATACAGGCTACATAGGCAGAATTTTCTTTGACAATCTGCGAAACCTGCAAATCGGCGACGAGGTGACTGTTACCAATTATTGGGAAACCCTTGAATACGAGGTTGTTCGCACCGAGGTTCACGCTCCCGATGAGGCGCAGGGAATTTTCATCACCGAGGGTGAGGATATGCTGACTATGCTCACCTGCATCAACGGCGGCAGCAGCAGATACTACGTAATCTGCGAACGCAAAGACTGATAAATACTAAAAAATTTAAAACACTGACATAAAAAAAGACCTCCGCTCGGAGGCCTTTTTGATTTTTACATAATAGAATGCCGTAGCTTCTGTTGTGATGAAAAGAGAAATTCACAGAACGTCCGCAGCGGTATAACATTGCTCAAGCTGCCTAAATGACAAATCCGCCGTTGACGCCAAGCACCTGACCTGTGATGAACCTCGCTTTTTCACTGCACAAAAACACAGCCGAATCCGCAATATCCTTCGGCGTGCCGAGCATATTAAGCGCGGCTTCCGCCTTCAATTCGTTTATTGTCTGCGCGTCAAAGCTTTTCATCATATCTGTCTGCACAACTCCGGGGCAGATGCAGTTCACCCTGATGCCGGACAAGCCCACCTCCTTGGCAAGCGCCTTTGTCAGCCCGATTACCGCCGCTTTTGCGGCGCTGTAATGCACCTCGCAGGACGCTCCCGTCTGACCCCACATTGAGCTGATATTCAAAATCACGCCTTTATGAGCCTTTAGCATATAACGTTTCAGCGCCTCCTGAGTGCAGTTAAACACGCCGTCGAGGTTCACGCCGAGCATATTTCTCCAGTCCTGCTCTGTAATATCGCAAAACAGCTTTTGCTGAGCAATGCCTGCGTTGTTCACAAGCACATCCACCGAGCCCAGGGTGCTGTCGATTACATCAAACATTTCGTCTACTGCCTGCCGATTTCTCACGTCAGCCTGCACCGCAAGGGCGCTCACGCCGTAGCTTTCGCTCAATATTTTTGCCAGCCTGTCGGCGCCTGCCTTGTTTGTGTTGCAGTTAATTGCCACATTACAGCCTGCTTGGGCAAATCCAACGCACAGGGCGGAGCCTATTCCACCGCTGCCGCCGGTTATCAGAACATTTTTCATTGTGTCACCTCAAAAATCGTTTGCCGTACTTAATGTATCCGCTGAATTTATTTTACCACCGTTTTGCCGCTTGTAAAGAAAAATTTTTAAATCGGTATCTTTCGCATTGCTTTGTATACGGTCGTGCAATATTTTTTGCCTTTCATCGTTATACAAGCCACATATTTAATCATTAAATATATCGCACTGCTTACCACTGTGTACAAGCGTATAATCATAAGTCGTTTCGTAGCGGCGGTCAGTGGGTAGTGCTTAGTGTTTAGTGTTTAGTGGGTAGTGTGGAGTGAGT